>NZ_DGMR01000024.1:0-110181 GCF_002388495.1 Thalassospira sp. UBA4513 | reverse complement strand
CCTGCCCCCGCAACCAACATTAAAAAGCTCGCCCTTGTGGCGGGCTTTTTTAATGTTCGCTTGCCGGGTGCATACGGATTGGAACATCGCAAACAGGCCAATGCCTGTTTGCAGGTTCTTTGCGAAGGCCAATGGCCGGAGCTGGCGGAGCCCATAGGGCGCAGACTAATCCTGCCCCCGCAACCAAAACGACAAACCCCGCCATTGGCGGGGTTTGTCGTTTTAGTCTTGGGTCAGAAACCAAATGAGCTCAACCCTTTGCGGTCGGCGGAATGCGTACCCCGCGGTCAGGGCGGAAAGAAGCACAAGTGGCTAGTGTGCGGTCAAAGGCACTTCCGATGTTTGGGAAAATCTTAGCGTTAAGATACCGACAAAATTCTTTAGAAAACACGGTCGCGTTTTCTTGTCGTTTCACCCATGTCCAAGCGCGGCTTGTCGCGCGTTGAAGCATTTTGGTACGAACATTTGTATCCATATTGGGATGGTCGTAGATGAAATATGCAAGTGCAGCATTGAGGTCATGGAGAACCTGAGATCCTCCAGCCAACGCGGAAGCACGGTTGTTGGTCTTTTCGACGGTTGGGCACCAATTCAGAATGCTTGGAACAAGGACAAAGTCTGTCTGGTTTGCGAGGCGCAGCGTGAAAGAATAATCTTGAATAAAGACGCGCGGGTCACATCCGCCTGCAGCACGAACTGTTTCTGTCTTGGCGAGAACACACGTCAGGTTGAAAATTGCCAGTTTGAGGGCGCGCTCGATTGGATTAGCCAGGAGCTGTGGTTTTTCGTCTGACAATGGTAGGTCTGGTGCATCCATCTTCTCGGAGTTCGCGGAAACGACCTCGCCCAAGCTCCACGCGAGCCCGACATCGAACTGCTTTAGTGCCTTATAAAGTTCTATGGTCGCGCGAGGATGGAGAATGTCATCACCGTCGCAAAACTTGATAAAGGGACGTGTTGCTGCGTCAATGCCGACATTGGTTGCGATCGCGGGGCCAGCGTTTTTCTGGGTGATGATCTTTACGTTGTCGCGATTATTTGAACATTCTTCTAAAACAGCAAGGCTATTATCCGTCGAGCCGTCGTCGATGAAGATGTATTCACAGTCTCCGACGTCTTTTTGAGCAAAAATCGCGCTCAGTACATTGGGGATGAAATCTTCTTTGTTATAAAATGTTGCGACAAAGCTGACATCTGGCTTCAACGGTCCAATTCCTTCACAAGGCTTGCTGTTTGAGTGCTGCAATCAAGAATTTTGGTTGTTTTTGGTTCTCCAAGTGGACGCTTTTATCAGGCCCAACTGCATTAGTCACCTCTGTGGTCAGGCTGTCAAAGAGACCGGTCTTCACGCTGACGAAATGTCTAAAAACTGGAGGCGAGGTCTTCTGATAATGAATTACGCATACTGTTGCACCGCTTAGTCAGATACCGTCATAAATATCGGCCCACCCTTATGCCTCGGGAAGCCGTACCCATTGACCATGACAACATCGATGGCATCAGCACTGGTGGCGATCCCTTCTGACATGATCTTGTCGCCTTCATTCCGCATGGCGGTCAGGATGACATTCATAATTTCCGTGCTGGTGAAATCACGCCGGGTAATGCCCTTTTTCTCTGATTCGGCGATCACCAATGCATCGACCTCCGGATCAGGCTGAGCCTTGCCGTGTTCATCGTAACGATACCAGCCAAGGCCGTTCTTTTTGCCAAAACGTCCCATCTCGCAAAGGTAATCCCCCAAAGCGACATAACGTTCTGACGGATCGCGGAACGGGGCGAGGCGTTTGCGGGTGGCCCAGGAAATCTCAAGGCCCGCCATATCCTGCATGGCAAACAGGCCCATCGGGAAGCCGAATTCAACCATCGCGGCATCAATTTGATGAGGCAGTGCGCCGTCTTCGAGCATATATTCACAATGCTTGCGATAAGCCGACATGATCCGGTTGCCAATAAAGCCATCGCAGACCCCGCACGGTACCGCAATCTTGCCAAGGGCGCGGGCGAACTCGAATGCGGTCGCGAGGCTTTTGGCGTCGGCCTTGTCGGTTCGGACAACCTCAAGCAGCTTCATGATATGGGCGGGTGAGAAGAAATGCAGACCAATTACGCGCCGCGGATTAACGCTGCGCGCGGCAATTTCATTGATGTCGAGATAGGATGTGTTGGACGCAAGCACCGCATCGGCTTTGCAATGGAGGCCTAGTTTGCCAAAGACATCATGTTTGACGGCCATATCTTCAAACACAGCCTCGACCACCAGATCGGCATCAGACAAGGCAGCGTAATCAATGCTGGTCGAAAAGGACGCCATCAGAGCATCAAAACGATCTTGGCTGATCAGGCCGCGCTTGAGGCTGCCGGCAAGGTGTTTTTCAACCGTCGCACGGCCATTGTCACAGGCAGCTTCATCGCGTTCGATGATCGTGACATCAAAGCCCGCGAGCAGGGATGCAGTGGCAATGCCAGCCCCCATGATGCCGCCGCCAATCACACCGACCTGGCGGATCGGGTTCGGTTCGACACCCTTGAGTTCGGGCAGTTTGGCAACAGAGCGTTCGGCAAAGAAGATGTGACGCAGCGCCTTTGACTGATCGCTGTCACGCAGTTCGATGAATTTTTCGCGTTCAAAATCAAGGCCTGCATCCGGGCCGTGTTCGATACCATTTCGGATGGCGGAGATGGCCGCAAGCGGGGCGACCTGACCACGGGCCTTCTTTTTCGTCGCGGATGTTATGTCATCCCATTGCGCAGAGCTCGGCGCAGCAATGGGATCACGGGCAAGAAGCGATGCCGGTGTTTCACGACTGAGGATGGTTTTGGCAAAGTCGCGTGCGGCATCGCCCAAGGCACCGTGGGTAATCGCATCAAGCAAGCCGATCTCGTTGGCCTTGGTGGCCGAAACCGGTTTGCCGCTGGTAATCATCGAGATGGCCTCTGCGACCGGGACAAGTCGTGGCAAGCGGACCGTGCCACCAGCCCCCGGGATCAGGCCGAGGTTGACTTCCGGCAGGCCAAGTTTGGCGGTGCTATCGGCAATGCGGTAATGACAACCAAGGGCCACTTCCAGTCCACCACCAAGAGCGTGACCATGAATGGCGGCGATGACCGGTTTGGTTGCGGCCTCTATGCGTTTGATCACGTCGGGCAGGATCGGCGCCTTTGGCGGTTGGCCAAACTCGCTGACATCGGCACCGGCAATGAAGGTCTTGCCGTCGCAAATCAGGATCGCGGCGCGGATGTCATCATTGGCATCAATCTGATCGAGGGCATCGACGATCCCGCTGCGCACAACGTGGCTGGTCGCGTTAATTGGCGGGTTGTTGACGGTGATAACCGCAATGGCGTTTTCAAGTGTCAGTGTGACGGTCGACATTTTATGCGTCCTCTGCACTGATGGGGGAAAGCAGACAGGCAACGAGATCGGAATCCGGGTTGGCGAGATCGGCAATCACATTGAAATGATGTTTGTCCGGGGCATGCACACTTCGCGTGCGGGCGCCAAGGCCGGTCCAGATATTGGCCAGCAGATCGTTCTGGCGAACAAATTCCGGACGTTCATCCGCCCCGACCCAGCAGGTGATCGAGCACGATAACGCGGGCTTCAGAAGGGCAGCACTTTCATGTTCGGCTTCGGCCGCGTCCAGTCCGAGGGTATCGTTCATCGAGGTCCTCAGCAGCGGGCGAAGATCATGAAGGCCGGAAATGGAAACCGTGTTTTCGATCCGTGCCAGAATGGAGGACGAAAGCGGTGACGTGTGGCTGACCATGCGGCTAACCAGATGGCCGCCAGCCGAATGCCCCGTGATGCGGAGCGGACCTGCAATCTGGTCCGCGGCATGGGTGATTGCAGCCCCGATCTGGCGGGTAATGTCGGAAAGGCGCGCATCAGGGGCGAGTGTGTAGCTTGGCATGCAGACAGCCCATCCCTTGGTCACGGCACCATTCGCCAGATGCGACCAACTGGATTTGTCAAACGCCTTCCAGTAGCCACCATGCACGAACACGACCAAGCCCTTTGGCGTGCCGGCCGGGAGGAAAAGATCGTATTTTTCGCGGGGGGCGTTGCCATAGGCGATGTCAAGCCGGGCGCGATTGTCGCCACTCAGCTCGTCGCGAAACTTTGCCGACTGGGTCGCCCAAAGTTCCGGATAGGTTGCGGCATCGGCAATGTAATCGCCATTGGCATAAGCATCATCCCAGTCGGTAATCATTGTCGGTTCCCTGAAATTTCGTGCAGCACCTGTCTGGTGCATTCTGGTTATGGATCAAATTCTAGGCAAATCCGTAGATATTTCAAACTTAAAATATTTGTGCTTGAAATAAAATAAAACGAGGCGTACCGTTTTATCAGTTTCCCGAAACAACCAAACAAATCAGGAAGGGAAAAGCTGGTGAGAGTAGCTTGTCTGGGTGGCGGTCCTGCGGGGCTTTATTTTGCAATCTCGATGAAATTGCGCGACCCCGCGCATGAGGTTGTTGTGATTGAACGCAACAAGCCTGATGACACATTTGGCTGGGGCGTGGTGCTGTCTGACGAGACGCTGGACAATCTGGCCGAGAATGACACCAAAAGTGCCGAGGCCATTCGCGCCAACTTTTCCTATTGGGATGACGTTGCGGTTCAGTATCGGGGCGAAAAGACAATTTCCACCGGTCACGGGTTCTGCGGCATCGGCCGCAAAAAGCTTCTGATCTTGTTACAAGATCGGGCACGCGAACTTGGTGTTGAGCTTCGGTTTGAGACCGAGGCCGAAAGTGCCGCGCATTACGCCAAGGAATTTGATCTTGTCGTTGCCAGTGACGGCCTGAATTCCAGAACCCGCACGGAATTTGCCGAACATTTCCAGCCTGATATCGATACCCGCAAATGCAAGTTCGTCTGGCTGGGTACGCATCAGAAATTCGATGATGCCTTTACCTTTATCTTTGAGGAAACCGACAAGGGTTGGGTCTGGGCGCACGCCTATCAGTTTGATGACGAAACCGCGACCTTCATTGTCGAATGCACGCAGGAAACCTGGAATGCCTATGGTTTTGGCGAGATGTCCAAGGAAGAGTCGATTGCGACTTGCGAGGATATCTTCAAGGATCATCTGGGCGGTCACAATCTGATCAGCAATGCGCATCATATTCGTGGTTCGGCCTGGCTGAGCTTCCCGCGCGTTCTGTGCAAAAGCTGGTCACATGAAAACATCGTTCTGATGGGCGATGCGGCGGCAACAGCGCATTTTTCCATCGGGTCGGGCACCAAGCTTGCACTTGAAAGTGCGATTGCGCTGGCGAACTACCTGCATTCCGAAGGTGACCTTAAATCGGCCTTTGGCAAATATGAAGACGAACGCCGTCTTGAGGTCCTGCGTCTGCAGTCGGCTGCACGTAACTCGATGGAGTGGTTTGAAGAAATCGAACGTTATTTCGATTTTGATCCGACCCAGTTTACCTATTCGCTTCTGACCAGATCGCAGCGCATCAGTCACGAAAACCTGCGCCTGCGCGATGCCAAATGGCTTGAAGGTGCGGAAAAATGGTTCCAGACGCAGGCGGGTCTTCCGGAAAGTGCACCGGTGCGTCATCCGATGTTCGTGCCTTATCAGTTGCGCGATATGTCGCTTAAGAACCGCATCGTTGTCTCGCCGATGGCACAGTATAAGGCGGTTGATGGCTGCCCGACCGACTGGCATCTGGTGCATTACGCCGAGCGCGCAAAAGGCGGGGCAGGGTTGGTTTATACCGAAATGACCTGTGTCTCGCCGGAAGGCCGCATCACGCCGGGCTGCCCGGGTGCGTATGATGTCAGCCAAGAGAAGGCCTGGACGCGGATTACAGATTTCATTCATGCCGAGACGGATGCCAAGGTCTGCATGCAGATCGGTCATTCCGGGCGGAAGGGCTCGACCCAGCTTGGCTGGGAAGAAATGGATGCACCATTAAAGGATGGCAACTGGCCGCTGATGTCGGCATCTGCCATCGCATGGTCGGACCGCAATGCGGTGCCAAAGGCCATGACGCGTGAAGACATGGATATGGTTCGTGATCAGTTTGTTGCATCTGCCAAAATGGCCGATCGCGCAGGCTTTGACATGATCGAGGTTCATGCCGCGCATGGCTATCTTCTGTCATCTTTCATCAGTCCGGTCAGCAATATCCGGGACGATGAATATGGCGGATCGCTTGAAAACCGGATGCGTTATCCGCTTGAAGTCATCAATGCCGTTCGTGCGGCATGGCCCGAGAATAAGCCGATGTCGGTACGTATTTCGGCCAATGACTGGGTCGGTGATGAGGGGATTACGCCCGAAGAAGCGGTCGAGATTGCCCGGATGCTGAAAGCCAATGACGTCGATATTTGTGACGTTTCGGCGGGGCAAACGACAACGGATGCCAAGCCGGTTTATGGCCGTATGTTCCAGACGCCGTTTTCCGACCGTATCCGCAACGAGGCCGGTATTCCGACCATGGCGGTTGGCAATATCTATGAGGCCGATCACGTCAATTCGATCCTGATGGCCGGGCGTGCTGATCTTGTTTGTCTGGCGCGACCGCATCTGGCCAACCCTTATTGGACACTGCATCAGGCAGCCGGCCTTGGCAATCGCACCGAAAACTGGCCGGCGCCATACTATGCCGGGCGTGATCAGATGTGCCGTCTGGCCGAGCGGGCTGAAACCATGACCGGAAAGGTATAAGCCACATGCGCGATCTTGCTGTTCATAACGCATTGATCACCGGCGGCGGTTCTGGTGTCGGGGCCGTGATGGCCCGGATGCTGGCTGATTCCGGGGTGAAGGTTGTGGTATCCGGACGGCGATCAGATGTGCTGGCCGAGGTTGCCGAACATCAAAACATCACTGCCATCGTGGCCGATGTCACCGATGAAACATCAGTGCAAGATATGTTCACAACCATGGTCGATGTGGTCGGCACCCCCGATCTGGTGATCGCCAATGCCGGCATGGCCGAGAGTGCACCGATTGGCAAAACATCGGTCGATCTTTGGCAACGGACCATGGATGTCAATCTGACCGGTACGTTTTTGACGTTCCGTGAAGGATTGGCTGCGATGGACAAGACCAAACCGGGGCGGCTGATTTCAATCGCCTCGACAGCGGGGCTCAAGGGTTATGCCTATGTCACGGCATATTGTGCGGCAAAACATGGCGTTGTGGGCATGGTCAAGGGCATGGCGGCAGAGTTGGCCACCAGCCCGATCACGATCAATGCGGTTTGTCCGGGCTTCATGGAAACGCCGATGTTGGCAACGTCGGTGGAAAACATCGTTGCCAAAACCGGCATGACCAAGGACGCCGCGCGCGCAAGCCTTGCCAAAATCAATCCGCAAAACCGGTTCATTCAGCCTGAAGAGGTTGCTGAAACCGTCATGTGGCTTTGCAGCCCCAAGGCGGCATCGATAACGGGACAGACGATTTCCGTTTCGGGAGGAGAAGTATGAACATGAACAAATCCGAAGCACTTTCCGAACGGGCAGGAAATGAGACGTCTGATTTGTCGAAGGCACGGTTACGCGCCTGGCTGCAAATCCTGAAGGTGTCGCGCAAGATCGAAGGCGAGCTGCGCGAAAAGATGCGCCTTGAGTTCGGATCAACGCTGCCGCGCTTTGACGTGCTGGCCGCCCTTTATCGCGAACGCGATGGCATGCGCATGAGCGAGCTTTCAAAGTCGCTGATGGTATCAAACGGCAATGTTACCGGGATTGTTGATCGTCTGGTGGCAGAGGGATTGGTTGTTCGCATGCCGGTCGAAAATGATCGCCGAGCATCGATTGTTCGTCTGACCCCGGCCGGTGAAAAGGATTTCGCTGAACGTGCGCTGGTGCATGAGGGTTGGGTTTCGGATCTGTTTTCCGATTTGTCGTCTGGCGATGCCGATGCCCTGATCCGCATCCTGCGCAACATTTCCCATCATAACGAGGCGCCCCACCATGACTAAGATGGCGAACATCACGCCCAAACATTTCAACTGGCGCATGGAAGGCGACGTTGCGGTCATTTCGCTTGATCGCCCGGATCGGAAGAACCCGCTGACATTTGATAGCTATGCCGAGCTTCGCGATACATTCCGCGATCTGGTCTATGCCGATGACGTCAAGGCGGTCGTGTTTGGCTCGAACGGGGGCAATTTCTGCTCTGGCGGGGATGTACATGACATCATCGGCCCGTTGATCGACAAGGACATGAAGGGCCTTCTGGAATTCACCCGCATGACCGGTGATCTGGTCAAGGCGATCATTGCCTGTGGCAAGCCGGTGATTGCGGCGGTTGATGGTGTTTGTGTCGGCGCCGGGGCGATCATTGCCATGGCATCTGATTTGCGACTGGCGACGGCGGCATCGAAAACCGCCTTTCTGTTTACCCGGGTCGGGCTTGCCGGATGTGACATGGGGGCATGTGCCATCCTGCCACGCATCATCGGACAGGGCCGCGCAGCAGAGCTTCTTTATACCGGCCGATCCATGTCGGCAGAGGAAGGCGAGCGTTGGGGCTTTTATAATCGTCTGGTCGATGCAGATGTGCTTGAGGCCGAAGCGATTGCACTTGCGACCCGTATATCCCAAGGCCCGAACTTTGGTCACATGATGACCAAAACCATGCTGGCCCAAGAATGGAATATGTCGATCGAACAAGCGATCGAGGCCGAAGCACAGGCGCAGGCAATCTGCATGCAGACCGAGGATTTCAATCGCGCCTACAAGGCATTCGTTGCCAAGGAAAAACCGGTGTTCGAGGGCGACTGATGGCAGATAAGACCTATCTTGATTGGCCATTCTTTGAAGACCGCCATCGTGAACTGGCGGCAAAGCTTGATGATTGGGCCGCAAGCAACATCAAGGGCATCAATCACGAAGATGTCGATGCGGCCTGTCGCGATCTTGTGGCACGTCTGGCCAGTGGCGACTGGTTGCGTCATGCCGCGATTGATCCGGCTGATGCGGGATCAAAGCTTGATGTCAGATCGCTTTGCCTGATCCGTGAAACACTGGCGCGTTATGACGGGCTGGCTGATTTTTCATTTGCGATGCAAGGTTTGGGGAGTGGCGCAATCTCCTTGTTCGGAACAAACGACCAGAAAGATAACTGGTTGCCCAAAGTCCGTTCCGGCAAGGCGATTGCCGCCTTTGCGCTGACCGAACCGC
The DNA here is from genome assembly GCF_002388495.1 of Thalassospira sp. UBA4513. Taxonomy (NCBI): domain Bacteria; kingdom Pseudomonadati; phylum Pseudomonadota; class Alphaproteobacteria; order Rhodospirillales; family Thalassospiraceae; genus Thalassospira; species Thalassospira sp. UBA4513. The sequence goes on along the minus strand of NZ_DGMR01000024.1, from coordinate 101,027 downwards.
AATCGGGATCGGACGTTGCCAATATCGCGCTTGAGGCAAAGCGTGATGGCGATGACTTCGTCCTGAACGGTGAAAAAACCTGGATTTCGAACGGCGGCATCGCTGATTTCTATTGTGTCTTTGCCCGCACCGGTGAGGCCCCCGGGGCCAAGGGGCTTTCGGCCTTCATCGTTCCGGCGAACGTGCCCGGCTTTGAAATTGCGGAACGCCTGCACACCATCGCGCCTCATCCGTTGGCACGTTTGAAATTTACCGATTGCCGTATTCCGGCCTCGGCCCTGATGGGCAAGGGTGGGGATGGGTTCAAGATCGCGATGTCGGTTCTGGATGTTTTCCGATCGACCGTTGCCGCAGCCGCCCTTGGCTTTGCGCGTCGGGCACTTGATGAAACCATCACCCGCGTTCAGGAACGCGAACTGTTTGGCGCGCCACTTTTTGATTTGCAGATGGTTCAGGGGCATGTCGCGGACATGGCGCTTGATATCGATGCCTCGGCCCTTCTGGTGTATCGCGCTGCTTGGCTTAAGGACAGTGGTGCTGCGCGCGTCAGTCGCGAAGCGGCAATGGCCAAGCTTTATTCAACCGATCATGCACAAACCGTCATCGATAAGGCGGTGCAAATTCATGGCGGCGATGGTGTGCGCAGCGGGCACATCGTTGAATCGCTTTACCGGGAAATTCGCGCTCTTCGCATTTATGAAGGCGCATCCGACGTCCAGAAAATAATCATCGCACGGCAAACGCTGGCGTAATAATGGCTGTATCAGGGACTTCACAATGCTCGGACCAACCGCACATACCGATAGCTTCACACGGGATAAATTGCCCCCGTTTGCAGAATGGCCGGATATCAATCTGGATGGGTTTTATTATCCCGAATATCTGAATGCCGGGGTCGAACTGACCGACAAAATGGTCGAACAGGGATTTGGCGATAACACCGCCCTGATCGGCAATGGTCGCCAGCGGACCTATAAGGAACTGGCAGACTGGACCAACCGGATCGCCCATGCGCTGGCTGAGGATTACGGTGTTAAGCCCGGCAATCGCATCCTGATCCGGTCGGCCAACAACCCGGCCATGGTAGCCTGCTGGCTGGCCGCGACCAAGGCCGGGGCGGTTGTGGTCAATACCATGCCGATGCTCCGTGCCGGTGAACTGGGCCAGATCGTTGACAAGGCCGAGATAGAATTTGCCCTGTGCGACACGCGTCTGATGGATGAATTGGTGGCGTGCGCCAAGGACAGCAAGTTCCTTAAAAAGGTGATCGGCTTTGACGGCACGGCCAATCATGATGCGGAGCTTGATCGCATTGCGCTGACCAAATCGGTCAAGTTCGAAGCGGTCAAGACCGGGCGCGATGATGTTGCCTTGTTGGGCTTTACATCGGGCACCACCGGCAGCCCGAAGGCGACCATGCATTTCCACCGGGATCTTTTGATCATTGCCGATGGCTATGCCAAGGAAGTGCTGAATGTCACCCCTGATGACGTGTTTGTAGGCTCCCCGCCGCTGGCCTTTACATTCGGGCTTGGCGGGCTTGCGATCTTTCCGCTGCGGTTCGGGGCGACGGCGACGCTGCTTGAAAAGGCGTCCCCACCCAACATGATCGAAATTATCGAAACCTATAAGGCAACTGTTTGCTTTACCGCACCGACTGCGTATCGCGTGATGTTATCAGCCATGGAAGATGGTGCGGATCTGTCATCGCTGCGCGCCGCTGTGTCGGCCGGTGAAACCCTGCCAGCCCCGGTCTATGAAGCGTGGATGGCAAAAACCGGTAAGCCGATGCTTGATGGCATCGGTGCGACCGAGATGCTCCATATCTTTATTTCCAACCGGTTCGGTGACAGCCACCCGGCCTGCACAGGTCGGCCGGTAACCGGATACGAAGCCAAGATTGTCGATGACAAAATGAACGAAGTGCCGGTCGGAACCGTCGGGCGCCTTGCGGTTCGTGGTCCCACGGGATGTCGTTATCTGGATGACGTGCGTCAGAGCGTTTATGTCCGCGATGGCTGGAACCTGACGGGGGATGCGTTCTTTGTTGATGAGGACGGCTACTATCATTTCGCGGCCCGCAACGACGATATGATTGTGTCGTCGGGCTATAACATCGCCGGGCCAGAGGTCGAGGCCGCCTTGCTGGCGCATGCGTCGGTGGCGGAATGTGCGGTTGTTGGCGCGCCCGATGAAGAACGCGGAACGATCGTTCAGGCGCATATTGTCCTGGCCGAAGGGTTCGACCCAACGCCCGAGATGGCCAAAGCGCTTCAGGATCATGTAAAAGCGACCATCGCGCCGTTTAAATATCCGCGCTCCGTCGTCTTTATCGAGGCGTTGCCAAAAACCGCGACTGGAAAAATCCAGCGCTTCAGACTTAAACAGGAACCGTCTGCATGACCGACTTTGCCGCCACCAAATCCCTGTTCCATATCCCGGAAGGTTTGATTTACCTTGATGGGAACTCGCTTGGTGTGCTGCCGAAAACGGCGGCCAACCGCGCCAAGGAGATGATCGAACAGGAATGGGGGGAAATGCTGATCCGTGGCTGGAACGATGCCAAATGGATGGAGCAACCCGAACGTGTCGGCAATCTTGTCGCGCGTTTGATCGGGGCGGCACCCGGTACTGTGGTGATGGGCGATACCCTGTCAATCAAGGTCTATCAGGCACTCGCAAGTGCGCTTGAAATGCGCCCGGATCGCAAGGTGATCGTTTCTGACAATGGCAACTTCCCGACTGACCTTTATATGGCTGACGGCCTGATCAAGTCGCTTGATCGTGGTCATGTGTTGAAAACACCGAACCCGGAAGACGTCGAAAGCCTGATCAACGAAGATCTGGCGGTGCTGATGCTGACCCAGGTGGATTATCGCACGGGCCGCATGCATGATATGAAACGCCTAACCGATCTGGCGCATGCCGCTGGTGCGCTGGTGATCTGGGATTTGGCGCATTCGGCCGGGGCTGTGCCGGTTGATCTGGCGGGATGCAATGCCGATTTCGCTGTGGGATGTACCTACAAGTATCTGAATGGTGGTCCGGGTGCACCGGCCTTTATCTATGTCCGCCCAGATCATGCAAAATCTGCCCGCCCGGCACTTTCGGGCTGGTTGGGGCACGCAGCCCCCTTTGCCTTTGATCCCGATTATACCCCGGCACCGGATGTATCGCGCATGCGTGTCGGCACACCGCCGGTCATTCAGATGACCGTGTTGGAAGAAGCCATGAAGGCATGGGACGGCGTTGACATGGCCGATATCCGCAAACGCAGTATCGAGCTGTGTGAACAATTCATCGCCGGGGTCGAGGCAAATTGCCCGATGCTGGAACTGGCAAGCCCGCGCAATCCCGAAGAACGTGGATCGCAGGTGTCGTTCAAGTTTGATCAGGGATATGCCGTCATGCAGGCCTTGATCGCGCGCGGTGTGATTGGTGACTTCCGCGCACCGGATGTCATCCGCTTTGGCTTTACCCCGCTTTATATCGACAAGGGTGATGTTGATGGTGCGGTGAAGATTTTGGCTGAAATCATGGAAACCCGCGCTTGGGACAAGCCGGAATTCCACAAACGCAACGCGGTGACCTGAGATGGCAAAGCAGACCTCGCCATATGATCCAAGCACGGAAGGTGCGCGCACGGATTTCTCCGATCAGATGTCCTATGGTGATTATCTGTCACTTGATGCGATCCTGACGGCTCAGCACCCGCAGTCCGATGCCCATGATGAAATGCTTTTCATCATTCAGCACCAGACGTCAGAACTTTGGATGAAGCTTGCCATTCGCGAAATCAGTGCGGCCCGCAAGGCGATCCATGGCGGCGATCTGCGCCCGGCGTTCAAGATGCTGGCGCGTGTGTCGCGTATTTTCGAACAACTGAACAATGCATGGGATGTCCTGCGCACTATGACGCCAAGCGATTATACAACGTTTCGCGATGCGCTTGGCCCGTCATCAGGGTTCCAGTCCTATCAGTATCGCCTGATCGAATTCATGCTGGGCAATCGTAACCATGCGATGTTGCGTCCGCATGCGCACCGCGAAGACATCACCGAAATGCTCAAGGCGGAGCTGGCAACACCCAGCCTTTATGACGAAGCCCTTTGCTTGCTGAATGCAGAGGACGGAATTGAGGTGCCAGCAGACGTTCTGAACCGTGATGTGTCGGCCCCCTATGCGGCGAATGATGCGGTGATCGCCGCCTGGCAAAAGGTTTACAGCGATCCGGGCAAATACTGGTCGCTTTATGAATTGGCGGAAAAGCTGGTCGATTTCGAAGACTATTTCCGGCGATGGCGCTTTAACCATGTCACGACGGTCGAACGCGTGATCGGGTTCAAGCGTGGCACTGGCGGCACGGGAGGCGTCAGTTACCTGAAGAAAATGTTGGAAGTAGAACTGTTTCCGGAACTCTGGCGGGTTAGAACCGCGCTTTGAGGATGGACGGACCGGATGCAAATACTGCAAAATCAGGGGCAGGCATCAGGTTCACTAAAACCGTGGCGCATAAAGACATAAATGTCGCGGGATCAACGTGTTGCTAAATGAAAAATTGTATAAACACGGAGGCTTAAATGAAGGGTATTAAGACAACCATCGCAGCAGCTGCTGCTTTGCTTGCAGCCGGAGCTGCGCAGGCAGAGCCGGTCAAGGTGGGTATGATCACCACACTTTCTGGCGGTGGTGCAGGGCTTGGTATTGATGCACGTGACGGCTTCATGCTTGCTGTCAAACAGGCAAACAATCCCGATCTTGAAGTCGTTATCGAAGACGATCAGCGCAAACCGGATATCGCGGTTCAGTTGGCCGATAAAATGATCCAGCAGGACAAGGTTGATGTTCTGACCGGTATTATCTGGTCGAACCTTGCGATGGCCGTTGTGCCGTCTGCTGTGGCTCAGGACAAGATCTACATGTCGGTTAACGCTGCTCCGTCGCAGCTGGCCGGCAAGGGCTGCAACAAGAACTATTTCAGCGTTTCTTATCAGAACGACAACCTGCATGAAGCAGCCGGTGGCTATGCTTCGAGTGCTGGTTATGAAAAGGCGTTCATCCTTGCGCCGAACTATCCGGCGGGTAAAGATTCACTGACCGGTTTCAAGCGCTTCTTCTTTGGCGATATCACCAACGAAGTTTACACCAAGCTTGGCCAAACCGACTACGCAGCTGAAATCGCACAAATTCGTGCGTCGGATGCGGATCACGTATTCTTCTTCCTGCCGGGTGGCATGGGCATTGCGTTCATGAAGCAGTATGCCCAGTCTGGCGTCGACAAGCCGCTGATTGGTCCGGCCTTCTCGATGGATCAGGGCATCCTCGGTGCCGTTGGTGACGCAGCACTTGGTGTGAAAAACACCTCGAACTGGTCGAAAGATATCGACAATCCGACCAACGCAGCTTTCGTTGAGACCTTCCAGGCTGAATATGGTCGTCTGCCGTCGCTCTATGCATCGTTTGGCTTCGATACCGCCAATCTGCTGCTGTCGGCGATGGATAAGGCAAGCATTTCGGACAAGGATGCCTTCCGTGAAGCCCTGCGTGCGGCTGATTTCAATTCCGTGCGCGGCAAGTTCACCTTCGGTCCGAACCAGCATCCGATCCAGGATCTGTATGTCCGCGAAGTCGTCAAAGAAGGCGATGTGCTGACCAACAAGATCATTGGTACGGCGCTGACGGATCACTCTGACGCCTATGCGTCGGAATGCTCGATGTAATAAAGAGCTGACAAGAGGCCGGGGACCGGTTTCGATTTTGTAATCGGTCCCCGACCACCTTGTGACGGAGTTTCCAATAATGTTCTCTCTTTTTCTGGAGCAGCTGTTAAACGGCCTTCAGTCCGGGGTGATGCTGTTTTTGATGGCATCCGGGCTGACGCTGGTTTTCGGTGTGATGGGGCTGATTAACCTTGCCCATGGCTCCCTTTATATGATCGGTGCGTTTGCCTGTGCGGCTGTGGCTGCATGGACCGGGTCTTTCTGGCTGGGGCTTGTCGCCAGTCTGATGGCGGCTGCCATTGCCGGTGCGCTGGTCGAAATGTTGATTATCCGCCGTCTTTATAACCGTGATCACCTTGATCAGGTTCTGGCGACTTTTGCGCTTATTTTGATTTTTTCCGAAGGCACCCGCTGGATTTTCGGATCCTTCCCGCTGTTTTTAAGCGTGCCTGATTTCCTGACCGGCACTGTTGTCCTGCCGGGCGGATCGCAATACCCGCTTTTCCGTTTGGCTATTATTGTCGCCGGGCTTGCTGTTGCGGTCGGGTTGTTCCTGTTGATCGGCAAAACCCGTCTTGGCATCCGCATCCGCGCGGGCGAGGCTGACCGTGGCATGATCGCGGCCCTTGGTGTCGATATTGATCGTCTTTACACCATTGTCTTTGCCCTTGGGGCTGCGTTGGCCGGGCTTGCCGGTGCCTTTGTTGGCACGACACAATCGGTTCAGGTTGGCATGGGCGAACCGGTTCTGATTTTGGCCTTTGTCGTGATCGTCATTGGCGGCATCGGCTCCATTAAAGGCGCGTTGGTCGGCTCGTTGCTGGTTGGGTTTACCGATACGATGGGGCGCTTCCTGTTGCCGCATGCTTTTGCGACCTTCCTTGATCCGTCAAGTGCCACGGCGATTGGCTCGGCACTGGCATCCATGTTGATTTATATCGTGATGGCGCTGGTTCTGTTCCTGCGGCCAAGCGGTCTGTTCGGGGCGACTTCCTGATGACCATGAACCGCGAGTTTCTGATTAATTCCATCCTTGCGATTGCGCTCATCACCGTTCCGCTGATCGCGCTTGGCATGGATGAACCATTTATCATCACCCTGGCCACAAAGGTCGCGATCTTTGCCATGGCCGGTGTCGGGCTTAACCTTGTGCTGGGCTATGGTGGGCTTGTGTCGTTCGGGCATGCGGCGTTCTTTGGTATTGGCGGTTACGCTGCCGGTATTCTTGCCAGCCATGCGCTAAACTATGAACCGATCATGGAAAGCCCGTTCCTGATCGAAGGTACAACCCAGATGATCGTCATCTGGATTGTTGCCCTTGTGGTCTCGGCACTTGTTGCGCTGGTGATCGGGGCGATCACGCTGCGCACCAGCGGGGTCTATTTCATCATGATCACGCTGGCCTTTGCGCAGATGATCTATTACTTCGCAATCTCCTGGCCAGCTTATGGTGGGGAAGACGGGTTGTCGATCTATGTGCGCAATGGCTTCCCGGGGATCAACACCCTTGATCCGATCAGCTTCTTCGCGCTTTGTGCCGTGATGCTGGCGATTGCGATGGTGTTCTCGGCCGTTCTGATCCGCTCGCGCTTCGGTCTTGCCCTTCAGGGGGCGCGTCAGAACGCGCAACGCATGACGGCGGTTGGTATTGCGCCGTTTCGCATTCGGCTGGTTGCCTTTGTGATTTCGGCGATGATCACCGCCCTTGCCGGTGCGCTTTATGCCGACCTCAACCGCTTTGTCAGCCCGACAATGCTGTCCTGGCACATGTCAGGTGAAATCATGGTGTTTGTCATTCTGGGCGGGGTCGGGCGTTTGTTTGGTCCGCTTGCCGGTGCGGCCCTTTACATCATTCTGGAACATCTTCTGGGGGGTGTCTGGGAATTCTGGCAGTTGCCGCTGGGCGTGTTGCTGCTTCTGGTCGTGCTGTTTGCGCGCGGTGGACTTGTCGGTGTTCTGGCGGGGGAGCGTAAACATGTCTGATGCCATTCTTTCGCTTTCCGATGTCACCAAGCAGTTCGGGTCACTTCTGGCCAGTGACAGCGTCACGCTTGATTTGCGAGCGGGCGAAATTCACGCCCTGATCGGTCCGAACGGAGCAGGTAAATCCACCCTGATCAAACAGATCGCGGGCGAGATTAAATCTGACCGCGGCGATATCCATTTCAACGGTCAGAACATCAACGCGCTTGATGCGGTGGCGCGATCCCGCATGGGGCTGGCCCGAACGTTTCAGGTATCGTCCCTGATGCCGGAATTCTCGGTCCTGCAAAACGTGATGCTGGCGCGCCAATCGGTTAGCGGCAAGGTGTTTCGCTTCTTCAAGCCGGTTCTGGGTGACAAGTCGCTGGTTGATCCAGCGATGGCACAGCTTGAACGGGTTGGCTTGGCAGATCGTGCGCAAATGCGTGCAGCCGACATCTCACACGGCGAACGTCGCCAGCTTGAAATGGCCGTCGCCCTTGCACTTGAACCCAAGGCATTTCTGCTTGATGAACCGATGGCCGGCATGGGGCCAGAGGGCTCCAAACGCCTGACCGGTTTCCTTGATGGATTGCGCGGACAGGCACCGATCCTTCTGGTCGAACATGACATGGATGCGGTCTTTGCGCTCGCAGACCGGATTTCGGTTCTGGTGTATGGCCGGATCATTGCCACCGGCACGGTGGACGAAATCCGCGGCAATGATGATGTCAAACGTGCCTATCTCGGGGAGGAAGCCTGATATGACTGCACTTCTCGAACTTAGTGGCGTTACCGCGTTTTATGGCGCATCGCAGGCCCTGTTTGGCATTGATTTGTCCCTCAACGAAGGCGAGGCCGTCGCCCTTATGGGCCGTAACGGCATGGGCAAAACCACCACGATCAAAACCATCTGTCGCATGATGGAACATCGTGATGGTTCGATCCATTTTGCCGGGCAGGATCTGGCGAAGATGCCATCGCACAAGGCGGCCCGCCTTGGTCTTGGTCTGGTGCCCGAAGGACGCCGGTGCTTTGCCCAGCTTAGCGTAACCGAAAACCTGATTGCTGCTGCCCGCCCGGGCGAATGGGATTTTGATCGTGTGGCGGGACTGTTCCCGCGTCTGGCCGAACGCCGTGATCAAAAGGCCATGACCCTTTCGGGGGGCGAGCAACAGATGCTGGCGATTGGCCGGGCGCTGATGACCAACCCACGTTTGCTGATCCTTGATGAAGCAACCGAGGGACTGGCCCCCGTCGTGCGTCAGGAAATCTGGGCGGCGATCAATCAGCTTAAACAATCGGGGCTGACTATCCTTGTGGTCGACAAGTCGCTTAAGGAACTTTCGGGTGTCGCTGATCGCTATGTGATTGTCGAAAAGGGCATCACGGCCTGGAGTGGGGCGGTGAATGAACTGACCGACGATCTGGCTGACCGGTATCTGGGGGTCTGATATGGGGGCATTCACCTATCAGCAGAAGGTTCTGTTCCAACATTGCGATCCGGCGGGGATTGTTTTCTATCCCCGCTATTTCGAGATGGTGAATGCCACGGTCGAGGAATGGTTTGATCAGGTCATCGGGTTCGGGTTTCCGACCATGCATGGCCCGATGAAGGTTGCCGTGCCGACAGCGGCACTCAGTGTCGCGTTTACTGCGCCAAGCAAGCTTGGCGATGTTTTGGAATTCTGTCTGATCCCGACCCGGATCGGACGTTCCAGTTTAGAGCTGGAAATCACCGCACGATCAGGTGCCGAGCAACGCCTGAAAACAACGGTCACCCTGGTCTTTACGAAACACGGGGCCGGAAAGTCAGTGGCATGGCCAGATGATTTGCGTGCCAAAATCGAAAAAGAAATCAATCAAGTGGTAGAAAACAATGCATAAAATCATTCAGCCGGACGGATGGAAACAGCCCAAGGGATATGCCAACGGCGTCTTGGCCGATGGTGCCCGACTTTACATCGGTGGCCAGATTGGCTGGAACGAAGATCAGGTCTTTGTTGCCAAGGATTTTGTCGGCCAGATGGAACAGGCGCTTAAAAACATTGTTGCCGTTCTGGAAGCCGCTGGTGGCAAGCCCGAACACATTGCCCGACTGACCTGGTATGTCACGGATAAAAAGGAATATCTCGCCCATCAGCGCGAAGTCGGGCAGGCCTATCAGCGCGTTCTTGGCAAGCATTTCCCGGCGATGACCATGGTTGTGGTCAAGGAACTCGTCGAAGACGAAGCTCTGGTCGAGATCGAAGCAACCGCCGCCATCCCATCCTGATCAAGCATTAGGACATGACGGAACAAAAAAGGGCAGCACATCACGTGCTGCCCTTTTTGTTGATCAGCTTGCCGGAAGGTGATTTTTAATTGCCTTCCCGGGCACTGGTTCCGAGGTTCTCGGGCGAGAAGATGTTGTTGCCAAACGGGCTTGGTGCCGATGCACCGCCCTCATCACCGCCAAGCGGGCCAAGGTTGGGCATGGTCGGGGCTGGCACAGCCTGTTGTGGTGTGTTGATCGATTGCTGTTCCATCAACTGCTGTTGCAGGGCGCGCTTTTCTTCAAGGACTTGCGCCGTGCAGACACTGGAATCATGGTTCTGGATAAACAGAACCGCGGCAAGTGTCAGAACCCCCAAAATCACGGCCACCGTTCCTGGATGGGTCGCGATCTTCAAAGCCGGACGTTCGGCAATCACATGGGCCCAGCCCTTGGTGTAATAGCGATTGCGGCATTCATAAATGATCGCACCGATGAGCGTGATGGCGATAATAATCACCGCCACGGCCGAGATTGACGGGTCAAGACCATACCGCACCTTCGATGACAGAACCGTGGTGAAGGTGCTGCTTGAAACAATCGTAAACACGGTGGTGTTGTAGTTTTCAAGCGATGCCAGAAACGCAAGAACCGTCGCCGAACCAATCGCCGGTGCCATGAAGGGCAAAAGCACTTTGACAAACGCCTGTGTTGGCGTGGCCCCCATATCAAGGGCCGCTTCGGTAAGCGTGGTGTCAAACCGCTGGATACGTGACAGGAACACAAGCATCGAATAAGCGGCGATGAAGGTCACCTGACCAAAGATGGTCAGGAACGTTCCGTCATAAAAGAAGCTCTCATACGGTGCATTGAAAAGGGTGCCGATCCTGTCCCAGAAAATCAGGGTCGAAAGACCGATGACAACGCCGGGTACGAGAATGGGCGCAATGAAGATCGTATAAAGGGCTGCGCGTAATTTGGGCCCAACCTGTGACAGTGTGATTGCGGCTGCCAGTCCGATTGGAATGGCAACACAAACAACGCCCACCCCGATCAAAAGCGAATTACCAAGCCCGGAAAGAAGCTTGTCATCGCTGGCAAGCTTGCCAAACCAGTCGGTGGTAAAACACTCCCACGGCGATACGCGCGGGAAGGTCGATGAGTTGAACGCGGTGATCACCATAATGATCAACGGTCCGAACAAATAGGCAAAGAACAGGGTCAAATACAGACCGGGGATCAATGCAGTCGGGGATTTCATCCTCATTGTTTGATCTCCCCGATCGATACCTTGAACAGGCGCATCACCAGCAGGACAAGCGCGATACAGACAATCAGCAGAACCATCGCATAGGCCGACCCACGCGGCCAGTTGCCGCCGGAGTTAAACCATTGATAGACTAGCTGCGTGAACCACAGGTTCGATGGGCCTCCCAAAATCTGCGGTGCAGCAAGGGCGCCGGATGTCAGCATGAAGACCATCGTCATGCCCGATGCAATGCCCGGCTTGGCATAGGGAATGACAACCTTGGCATGGACCTGCCACCAGTTGGCGCCCATGTCACGCGCGGCTTCGATCTGGTTACGATCAAGGCTTTCAATCGCGTTATAAAGCGGGAAGATCATCAAAAGGATGTAGGCATAAGCCAACCCGGCATAGAGCGCGACGTCCTGGCGGATAAAGTCAATTGGCGTATCCCAAAGGCCAAGCCCCATGCCGGTTTCATTGATCACACCCGTGGCGCCAAACAGAATACGAAACGCAAAGGCACGCAGGATTTCGTTGATCCAGTACGGCACGATAAGCGCCAGTACCAGCAAGCGCGCCTTGGCACCGGTCGATGATTTCGCCAGCACAAAGGCCACCGGATAACAGATGATCAAATCGAACACTGTGACAAACACAGCCGCAAGCAGCGTTTTGAACAGGATGCCGATATCAAGGGTATTTAACCCGTCGGACGCGCCACTTCCCTGGAAGAAATAGCGATATTGCTCAAGGGTATAAACGTCTTCGGGGCCGCCAATCTTGGCCGGTGGCAGGTTAAAGCGGAACGAATAATCCAGCATGGTCAGTTGCGGCAGGATGATCAGAATGAACACCCAAAGGCTGACCGCAAGCATCAGATAGATCGAGACAGCCATCCCGTTGCGTCTGACAAGGTCGTAAAAAAGATCACGCATGATACGGGCCCCCTTACGCGCTGGCCAATTCGCCCGGTTTGAGCGCAATGCCCATTTCCGGTGCGAAATCGAGTTTGACCGGGGTATTGGCATCAATCGCGTTGGTGCCATCATTGATCAGCGAAAGCTTAAGGTCCGTGCCACTCGCATTCATCACGATATGGCGCATATTGCCTTCGAACTCTTCGGTAACGAAGTTGGTTTCGAACTGATTGATTGCACTATCGTCTTTCGAAAGCCGAAGCGCTTCGGGACGCACGAACAGATGACACGCATCCCCGGGCGCCAAGGCAGGGCCGCCCGCCGGATGGTTTTCGACCGTAAAGGGGGTGCCAAGACCCGCATCGATTTTCATCACCTTGCCGTCGTTGGACAAAACCGTGCCATCAAGCACATTGTTTTCACCGACAAATGACGCGACAAAGCTTGTCGTCGGGTGATCATAGATCGCCTTGCCATCGCCGATCTGTTCGATCTTGCCCTTGTTCATCACGGCAATGCGGTCTGACATGGTCAGTGCCTCACCCTGATCGTGGGTGATGTAGATAAAGGTCAAACCGACTTGTTTTTGAATGGCGCGCAATTCGGTGCGCATGTGTTGACGCAGTTTAAGATCAAGGGCCGATAACGGTTCATCAAGAAGAAGAATGTCAGGCTCAACCGCAAGGGCGCGGGCAATCGCCACACGTTGTTTCTGACCACCGGAAAGTTCGCTGACTTTTTTGTCGCCCTGACCGGGCAGAGCAATCAGTTCAAGCAATTCATCGGCACGTTTGCGCCGGGTTTTCTTGTCGACACCGCGCACTTCAAGCGGGAAGGCGATGTTATCAGCGACCGAGCGAAGCGGGAAAAGGGCAAGGTTCTGGAAAATAAGGGCGGTGGGGCGTTTGTTCGGGCCAACGCCACGCATGTCCTGACCACCGATTTTAACCTTGCCGCGTGTCGGTTCCTGAAAACCGGAAATGCAGCGCAAAAGCGTTGTCTTGCCACAACCTGATGGGCCGAGAAATGAAAAGAACTCGCCACCCGCGATGTTCAGATTTGCTTTATGGACAGCGGTGAATTCGCCGAACTCTACCCAGACATGCTCAAGCGAAATTTCTTTGGTCATAGAACTGACAACCCCCTGAAAACGTCAAAGCCCGTCCGCCCGTAAACACAGGCGATACCGGAATTATTGTTGTTTGAAATGGATCGGCCCTAGGATCATATCCCTGGAAACCCAAAAAGGGCGACACGCGCAAAGTCGTGCCGCCCCAAAGATCGGAATCAGGCGCTTTCGAAGCGGTTCACATATTCAGTACGCATGTCGGCATACCACTGTGGTTCGGACGGCCAAGGGTTGAGGTTGGCCAATGCTTCGCCCGGATAGGCATCGGCAAAGTTCTTGGCATAGGCTTCGCCAGCGAACTTGTCGGCACCCAGAACCGGGGAGTTGTAACCGTGATGGTCAATTGCCTCACCTGCCAGTTCCGGCATGTAGGCATATTTGATGAACTCATAAGCCTGTTCGATGTTTTCGGCACCGGTCGGCAGGGCAAGGCCATCGACCCATGCCAGCGCACCTTCTTTCGGGGCACGATACATGACCGGTTCGCCAGCCGTTTTAAGTGCAAGCGGCGGGCCATCCCAGGTCTGGCCAACAATGACGCCTTCGTTCAGAAGACCGTTCTTCTGGGTGTCGGCATCGTTCCAGATCAGTTTGATGTTGCCTTTACGCGCAATGCACCATTCGGTGATCTTTTCCCAGACCGGGCGCATTTCTTCTTCGGAGGTGTAGGCCTTCCAGACCGAACCCGGGGCCAGTTTGCCCGTGGTTTCCATGTAAAGACCTGCACCCAGCATCATGGAATGCGCGCGGCCCATGGTTTTGCCGGCATTGGCTTCGGACCAGACATCGCCGTAGGACGGGAACATGCCTTCTGGCTGGAACATATCGGTACGCCACGCCATGCCTTCGGTGCCCCAGATATGTGGCAGCCAATAGGTGGAGCCAGCCTCAAACGCCCAATCGGTGCTGCCGATCTTGGCCATTGCCGGGTTCACGGCCTCAATGGCGACTTTGGACATGTCAAACGGTTGAAGCAGTTCCAGTGCCTTCCACTGAAGGGCACGGTTGTTGGTCGGCGATACGATATCAAAACCGCGACCTTTGGAAGCCTTCATCTTGTTGATGATTTCCTCGTTCGAGCCGATGCCGGTGTAGTTCACCTTGATGCCCGTTGCATCGGTAAACGATTTGAGGAACGTCTCTGGCAGATAATCAGACCACATCAGAATGTTGATTTCGCCAGAGGATGCGAGTGCTTTTCTGCTGATAATTGCAGGCATTGCAAGTGCCGAACCGGCGGCAAGCGAACCTTTAAGAAGTGTGCGCCGGTTAAGTTTCGGGCCGGAAGTGAACTTGGTCATCCGTATGTCTCCTGATAGCCGGGATTTTTCCCTTATGTGCGGCGCACCATGCGCCTCCCTGGTGGACATAACTTCCCTGAACCGACCGCATTATGATCGCGGTTCTTGTTCCTGCTTTATCGCATTGACAAAATGGTATATCTGCCGGTTACTCTAGTAATAGAGCCACAAGGCAAAAACTATGGTGCCACGCCGGTTAACGTGCTGCAGTGCCGAATAAAAGGGGCATAACCGATGCTCGACATTCGACTTGAGGATCCGGCAATTGCTGGTCAAACCCTGCAGCAACAGCTGCATCAGGGCCTCGTCGATGCGATTCTTGAAGGTCGGTTGCCGTCGCATGAACCCTTGCCGTCGACCCGCGATCTGGCGTCCGCCCTTAAGGTGTCACGCAATACGGTGGTGCTGGTTTATCAACGCCTGCTCGATGATGGATATCTGACAGCCGTCTGGCGGCGCGGGCATTTCGTCAATGAGCAATATATTCGCCAGCAACTGCGCCTGAGTGTGGATACGCGCACCGCTTCGCTGTTTACCAAGGAACGCGATCCTGATTTGTGGCGACGCCATTTGCAGTTCCGCCCGACCGAGGCGCGTAACATCGTCAAACCGGCCAACTGGCGCGATTTTCCCTATCCGTTCATTTACGGACAGGTCTCACCTGACAAAACCACCATTTCGCGCTGGCGCGATTCCATGCGGCTGGCCGGGTCGCTTGCCCATTCGCAAAGCTGGGTTGGTGATCAGGTCGATATGGATGACCCGCAACTTCTCGAGCAGATCATTACTCGCATTCTGCCCCATCGCGGTTTGCGCGCCCATCCGGAACAGTTGCTGATTACCATCGGTGCGCAAAACGCGCTGTTTCTTGTCGGGCAGCTTCTGGCAGGGCGGGGCAGGACAGTTGGCGTCGAAGACCCGGGCTATGTGGATGCGCGCAATATCTTTGCCTCCACGGGGGCTGAAATCTGCCCGCTTCCGATTGATAGCGACGGTCTTGCCAACTCATCCGTGCTGTCGAACTGCGATATGGTCTACACCACGCCATCGCACCAATGCCCCACCAGTGTGACCATGTCACTGGATCGCCGTCTTCAGCTTGTTGAACGGGCGCGCAAGGATGACTTCATCCTGGTTGAAGATGATTACGAGCATGAGCTGAATTACCTTGGTCATCAGCGCGCGGCCCTTAAAAGCTACGATAATTCCGGCCATATCATCTATATCGGCAGTCTGACCAAGCTGATGTTCCCCGGCTTGCGGATTGGTTACATCCTTGCCGACAGTGAACTGATCAAGGAATTGCGTGCGCTGCGTCGCCTGAATTACCGCCACCCATCCGCGCAGGATCAGCGCGCCATGGCGTTGTTCATCGGCGAAGGTCATCTGGACTCACACCTGCGCCGGACGCGTGATCGCCTGTCGGAAAAGTGGCAATTGATGCAAAACGAAATTTCCCGGCAACTACCCGAATTGAATGTCACCCCGACCACGGGCGGGTCAGCAGTTTGGGTTAAACTGCCCGACAATATCGATGCTTGGGCCGTCCATCGCGAAGCCGCTAAACGCGGGGTTTTGGTCGAGCCGGGCGATGTGCATTATTGTGATCCCGACCGCGCACCGCGTGATCGCCTCAGACTGGGGTTTGCCGTGATTGAGCGCGATCAGATTGCGCCCGGCATCACTCAGTTGCGCAATGCCATCATGGCGGTGATTGCTGAAAACAGGAAAGGGACCGCCGCACAGTAAACTGCATGGCGATCCCTTCATCCCGACCCCACTCCCCCGAGATCGGCATCTGTGCCCGGCAAAGCAGATTAGATCGGCGAACCAAGTACCTTCTGCAGGATGGCTACCATATCGTCGATATCCTGTTCGGTGCTGACGAAGGCGGGCGCGAAAATGATCGCATCGCCGGTCGCCTTGACGTGCAGGCCTTCGTCAAACAGTGCACGCTGTGCCCAACTGCCTTTTGCACCCGGCGCATCACCGGGGGTCAGTTGGATACCCGACATCATGCCATAGCCGCGAAGATCGCTGACATGGGGCAGGTTGCGCAGGCCAAACACACCATCAAGGAAGTGCGAAGACAATTCGTTGGCACGTTCAAACAGTTTGTCCTTGGCATAGATATCAAGGGCTGCGATCCCGGCGGCACAGGCCACCGGATGGGCGGAATAGGTATAGCCATGGAAGAATTCCGGGCGGTCCGCATCGCCGGCGGCGTCAAAGACAGCCGCCTGAATTTCGGCACTGGTGGCAACGGCACTCATGGGAATAGCGCCGTTGGTCAGTGCCTTGGCCATGGTGATCAGGTCCGGCTTGACTGCGAATGCCTGGGAGGCGAAAGCAGAACCTGTTCGGCCAAAACCGGTAATCACTTCATCAAATACCAGCAGGATGCCGTATTTGTCGCAAATCGCGCGAAGCTTTTCGAGATAGCCTTTGGGCGGCACGATGGTGCCAATCGATCCGGCAATCGGTTCGACAAAGACCGCAGCAATCGTATCGCCGCCA
Source organism: Thalassospira sp. UBA4513 (assembly GCF_002388495.1). Taxonomy (NCBI): domain Bacteria; kingdom Pseudomonadati; phylum Pseudomonadota; class Alphaproteobacteria; order Rhodospirillales; family Thalassospiraceae; genus Thalassospira; species Thalassospira sp. UBA4513. The sequence goes on along the minus strand of NZ_DGMR01000024.1, from coordinate 83,978 downwards.
TAGGTCTTGCAGATTTCTTCAAGATCGTTGGCCAGATCGGCATCGGTTTCCGGCTGGCCGCGGGTGAATTTTTGTTCTTCGGTCCATGTGTGACGCATATGCACGACATCACAGGTAATCCCGGAAAAATCACGACGGTTATTGACCATGCCTGCAAGCGACGTACCGCCAAGGTTCACCCCGTGATAGCCCCATGCCCGCGATACAAAACGGGTGCGCTGCGCATTGCCGGTCGCACGGTGATAGGCGAGGCACATCTTCATTGCGGTATCAACCGCCTCGGAACCTGATCCGGCAAAGAACACACGATCAAGCCCGTCTGGCAGGATACCGGCCAGCTTTTCGGCAAATTCAAACGACACGGGGGCCGCGCGCTGGAAATGCGGTGAATAATCCAGCGTGCTCAGCTGTTTATAAACCGCATCGGCGATTTCCGGGCGTCCATGCCCGGCCGCACAGCAAAACAGACCCGACGAACCATCCAGAATTTCACGGCCTTCCGGGGTCCAGTATTTCACACCTTCTGCCTTGGCAAACATCTGCGGTTCTTCATGAAACAGACGGTTGTTGGTGAAAGGCATCCAATGGTTGGTCATGTTCGGCTTGACGGACACGTTCATGCTGGCTCCTGTCGGCAAGAGTGTGGGGCGGAAATATTATGCTGCTAGCTAAACCCGTCCCCTCGCATGGCGTTAGTGCCAGAACTCGATAATATTTGGGTCCAGATCGCTATGTGGCTCCATCAAAAGGGACGATGTGGCTCTATTGTCGACGCCATCAGTGGCGTAATTCAGGTCTGTAACAACGAGGAATTCCATGGAACTGATCTTGTCTGGTATGGTTGTCGCGGTTGCCGCCCTGTTTCGTGGCGTCACCGGATTTGGCTTTGCATTGCTGGCAGCACTTGGTCTTTCAAGCTTGCTGGCCCCGGCAACGGCAACGCCAATCATCCTGATCATTGATATTGTACTGACCGGCTTGATCCTGCGTGATTTTGATCGGGCCAAGGTCGACTGGCGGGCCTGTTCGATCCTGCTGAGTTTTGGACTTTTCGGGGCGGTGCTTGGCCCGTATGTCGCCTTTGCACTGGATGATCAGACCATCCGGATTGCCACCAACCTTGCAATTGCGGTGGCGGCACTGGTTGCCATGTTGCACCATCCGCCAAAATGGATGGGACATTTTGTTATCGGGGCACTGCTGGCCTGTTCGGTCGGTATTCTGATGTCGGGATTTGCCGTTGGCGGCCCGTTGGTTGCGGCCTGGCTTTTGGCCGGTGGCACGCAAGATGTCCGGGTGCGCAACACGCTTGCGATTTATTTCGGCGCGGTCGATGTGCTGGGATTTATCACCCGGGCGGCCGCGGGCATGTTGCCCGATGATTTCATCGCACTTGTCTTGCCGCTGCTGGTGATTGCCATGATCGCCTATTTCCCCGGCGAGATGATCTATCGGCGCATGTCGGCAACCACCTGGCGGCGTGTTTGTGCCATCAGCCTCGTTCTTATTGCCATTATCGGTTTCGCGCAGACCATCGCACTTGGTCTGTAAGACATTTACCATCTACTCACACCACCGGAGTTCCCCATGACCAAAACAGCACTCATTACCGGCGCAACTTCTGGCTTTGGCGCGGCAACGGCCCGGCGTTTTGTCAAGGAAGGCTGGAAAGTCATCGTAACCGGCAGGCGTGCCGAACGGCTTGACGCGCTTGTCGATGAACTCGGTGGGGCATCGGTTGCCCATGCACTTTGCTTTGATATTCAGGATGCTGATGCAACCCGGAACGCAATTAACAGCCTTCCGGCCGACTTCGCCGAGATCGATCTTCTGGTTAACAATGCCGGTTTGGCGCTTGGCACCGGTCCGGCACAGGAATGCAATCTGTCAGACTGGATGACGATGATTGATACCAATACCAAGGGGCTGGTCGCCATTACCCGTATCCTGCTTGATAAGCTGATCGAACGAAAAGGGGCGATTGTTAATCTGGCCTCCATCGCATCGAACTGGCCTTATCCGGGCGGGAATGTCTATGGCGCGACCAAGGCGTTCGTTCAGCAATTCTCACTGGGTATTCGCTGTGACCTTGCGGGAACGGGTGTTCGCGTCACCTCGATCGAGCCGGGGCTTTGTGAAAGCGAATTCACGCTGGTCCGTACCGGCGGCAACAAGGAAGCCTATGACAAGCTTTACAGTGGTGCCGATCCGATCCAGCCCGAAGACATCGCCGAAAGCATCTTCTGGGTGGCGAACTTGCCAGCGCATGTGAATGTCAACTCGCTGGAAGTCATGCCGGTCAGCCAAAGCTGGTCGCCATTTGCCATTCATCGCAAGCAGGCTTGACCCGTATTTTGCACATTCGTTGGTGAAGGTAACTTCTGTGTCAGAATGAGCTAACCCTCACCAACGGTTTTGCTTTTCTCTTTCCGCTGAACTAAGCTTTTAAAAAAACAAAAAGCATGTTTCATCGGAGGGACATCATGAGATCGACCGTTCTGGGCGCGTCAGATGGGGCAGCGCCGCCTGCCGGCAATGACGCAAGCCATGGCGGGCCGGGGCCCGAATTTGGGCCGTGGCTTGAAAAGGCATCCATCCTGATCGTCGATGACGAACCGGGCATGCGCAATTTCCTTGTCCGTACCTTGGGGCCACGTGCCAAACGCGTCGAAGAAGCCGCCGACTGCGAAGAAGCCACAGCCCTTCTTGATCAGCACCATTTTGATGTCGTCATCCTTGATAACATCATGCCCGGCAAAAGCGGGGTGGAATGGCTGACCGAACAGCGCGAAATCGGCTTTTTCTCTGACGCCATCCTGATGACGGCCTATGCCGATCTTGATACCGCGATCAAGGCGCTGCGTGCCGGTGCGGTCGACTTTGTCCTGAAGCCATTTCGCTCCAACCAGATTTTGAACGCGGTGGCGCGCTGTCTGGATCGCATGCGGTTGCGCCGTGAAAACCATGTGCTGCGCCACGAATTGCGCGCCACGTCCGATCACGTGTTGCTGCGTGACAAGCTGATAGGCTATTCGCCGCAAATTCAGGAAATCCGTGAAACCATCGCCCGCGTGGCACCCCTTCCGACATCCATTCTGATTTCGGGGGAAAGTGGCACGGGAAAGGAAGTCACCGCACGTTCGTTGCATGCGCTTTCTGATCGCGCTGAAAAGCCGTTTGTGCCGATTAACTGTGCCGCCATTCCGTCTGAGATGATCGAGGCGGAATTGTTTGGTCACGTCAAAGGGGCCTTTACCGGCGCGCAATCCGCACGCGATGGGCTTTTCATGCATGCGCAGGGCGGAACACTGTTTCTGGACGAAGTCGGTGAGTTGTCGTTGGCGACCCAAAGCAAGCTTTTGCGCGCAATTGAGAGCCGCCGTGTCCGCCCGGTAGGCTCAGAACGCGAAGCACCTGTTGATTTGCGCTTTATCTTTGCCACCAATGCCGATCTTGAGGCCGAAGTCGACGCCGGACGTTTCCGCGCTGATCTGTTTTATCGCATCAATGTCATGCATATCGAAATGCCACCGCTTTCGGCCCGCGGGGATGATGTCCTTGAACTGGCGGAGCTGTTTATGACCAAACTGTCCAAGCAGCTTGGCGTGCGTGCTGTGCCCATGGATGCGGCTGTGCGCGCCGGACTGACACGGTATGACTGGCCGGGTAATGTGCGTGAATTGCGCAACCTGATTGAACGGACACTTATTCTTGGCAAGTTCCCGGAGGAATTCCGCGATGAACTTGCCGATCAGGGATCGCCGGTTGACCGTGATGAAACATTGGACGAGATGGAACGTCGTCACATTCTGGCGATGTTGCACAAGACCAGTGGCAATCGCAACGAAGCCGCCAGACGGTTGGGGGTATCGCGCAAGACCATTGATCGAAAATGCGCAAGCTGGGAACAGGAATGACCGACGCGTCATTGTCGGGCGCCACCAAGCCCCCCGCCAAAAGAACAAGATCCGTTCGTTTCAAATTGCTGGCGATTGCGCTTTTGCCAACGCTTGTGATCTTGCCATTGTTGCTTGGCGTGATGATGGTGCGGTGGAATACCAAATTCGACGCACTGCTAACATCAAAGGTCAGTGGCGATCTGACGATTGCCCATCAGTACTTCACGCATATCCTTGAAAATACCGGCGAACAAATCCAGGCACTTGGCCAATCGGTTGCCTTTCGCGAAGTGCTTGCCAACGGTGATGCTGCAGAGGTCGACGGGCTGCTTGCGGAACGCCAAAGCAAGCTTGGCCTTGATTTCCTTTATCTGTCACCCGCGCCGGGTGGCACAGGTTCAGACCAACCCAATGCCGACTGGCCGGTGATTGCCAGTGCCTTGCGCGGGCAATCGATGACCAGCATTGATATTTTCAGCAACAATGACTTGGCGGCGATTTCGCCCGATCTGGCCGAACGCGCCCATCTCGATCTGATTGATACGCCCAATGCCGTGCCCTCGACACGCAATGCCGAAACGCGGGGCATGGTTGTGCATTCGGCAAGTCATGTCGAATTGCCAAACGGGCAAAATGCGGCCTTGGTCGGGGGTATTTTGCTCAACCAGAATTTGGCTTTCATCGATACGATCAACGATCTTGTCTATCGCCAAAGCAGCCTGCCCGAAGGCAGTCAGGGGACGGCGACCCTTTTCCTTGATGATGTGCGGGTCAGCACCAATGTCCGCCTGTTTGCCGATCGTCGCGCCCTTGGTACGCGGGTTTCCAGTGCGGTGCGCAAAACTGTTCTTGAAGATGGCCAAGTCTGGCTTGATCGCGCCTTTGTGGTCAATGACTGGTATATCTCGGCTTATGAGCCGATCAAGGACAGCTATGGCAAACGGGTTGGTATGCTTTATGTCGGGTTTCTTGAAGCCCCGTTTGCCCAGACCAAATATGAAAGCCTGCTGATCCTGATCGGGGCGTTTTTGTTTGTCGCAGCCCTGTCTGTGCCGATCTTCCTGCGCTGGGCACGGGGTATTTTCAAACCGCTTGAACGCATGGCCAATACCATTGGTCGGGTCGAAAACGGCGATCTGTCGGCCAGAACCAATATTGATCAGGTGCAGGACGAGATCGCCCTTGTCGCTGACCATCTTGATGACCTTCTCGATCAGGTGCAGGAACGCGATAAACGCCTGCGCGCCTGGAACGATCAGCTGAACGAACGGGTTGATGCCCGCACCAGCGAGCTGCGCGAAGCCAATCGCCAGCTCGAAGCCACCACCCGGCAATTGATCATGTCCGAAAAGCTTGCGGCCATTGGTGAAATCACCGCCGGTGTCGCGCATGAAATCAATAATCCGGTGGCCGTGCTTCAGGGCAACCTGGATGTTCTCCGTGATTTGTTGGGCGAACATGCCAAATTGGGCGATACCGAATTCCGCCTGATTGATGAACAGGTTAATCGCATCAATCTGATCGTCACCAAGCTCCTGCAATTCGCCAAGCCCGAAGAATATGCCGGATATGTCGAACGCCACAGCGTGGCCGAGGTGATAGACGATTGCATGCCGCTGGTCGCCCATCTGCTTAGCCGGGCCGATATCAATGTTGTGCGCGAACATCATTCAACCCGGCTGGTTCTGATGAACCGGACCGAGTTGCAACAGGTTCTGGTCAATCTGATGGTCAATGCCCTGCATGCCATGTCCGAGCGCGGGACACTGACCCTGACCGATATTGATCAGGACCGCGATGGCCTGCCGGGTATTCTGATCACGGTGCGCGATACCGGATCGGGTATGGATGCCGAGGTGCTGAACCGTATCTTTGATCCGTTCTATACCACCAAACGGCGCGAAGGGACGGGGCTTGGTCTGTCGATTACGAAGACCCTGATTGATCGACAGGGTGGCGGGCTTGAAGTGGAAAGCAAACCCGGAAAGGGCACCACATTCATGATCTGGCTGCCCGAAGCTGATGAGTAGCACGGGTTATTGCAGCCATTCTTTTTTCAGAATGGCATACAAAAAAAGTATTTTCGTATTTGGGTGTGCCGTCCGGGTTGTTAACAAACGAAATAAACTCCTCAAAGCAAGCCTCTTTGCGCATGCCAAGTTTTTCGCAAAGCTTCTGCGATTTGAAATTGTTGTCCTCGACATAGGCATAAAGCCTTCTTGCGTCGCGCTGTGTGAACAGATGCTCAAACAAGGCTTGTGCGCTTTCACTGGCATATCCCTTGCCTTCAACCTTTTCGTTGAAGTTCCAGCCGACGGAATAGGTGTCTGCTTGTTCCGGGCCATCGTGATGAAGCAACAGCTCACCAATTAAGGCTCCTGTTTCTTTCAGGCAGACCGCAAGATACGTCTTATCCTTTGCACGTTTCCGGGCCTTTGCCTTCGCTTGTTCCAGCGTTGTGACTTTGTCATCCATAAAGCAGTTTACGCGCGGGTTGGAAATGTACTCGAATAGTTCTGCGGCATCAGCTTCAACAAAGGGTCTGATGATCAATCTGTCTGTGATGATGTCGCTCATATGCGTCCTTCGCGGGTAAGCGGATGGTAACAGGCTCATCGCCCTTTCTTACTAAAGCGGTACGCGCAATGAAAAGGGTTATCGCAGCGTGATTTTTCAATCCCCCAAAATCCTGTCCAAACCCGGAACGCGCGTTGGGGCATCGCATTGAAATTGCTGCGGTTGCGAGTGGACATTTTGTCCATTTGCACGTTATGCGCGAAAAAAGATGTGGACATTTTGTCCATGCGTGTGCGCTGCAGCAGTCCATTTCAGTTTGGAAGAATGACAGAAAACGGCGCTTGTTATGCAATGGCATGGCGATTGCGATGTTGAGAGTTCCGGATTTAACCGTGTTTGCCCTGCACCATGACCAATTGTGCGACGGGGAAGGGCAAGGAAAATCCAAAGACCGGGAGGACAACATCGCTATGTTTGACAAGCTCAAAAAAGAACACATCGTCGCTGGTGACGATTTCAATCGCTGGAAAGTGCCACCAGCATCCATTGCTATTCATTTGTGTATTGGCTCCGTCTATGCCTGGAGCATCTTCAACCCGCCACTGATCAAGGAATTTGGCGTGGTCAGCGCAAGCTCCGGCGACTGGGGTCTGCAATCCGTTGTCTGGATTTTCTCTGTTGCCATCGTCTTCCTTGGCCTTGCGGCGGCATTTGGCGGCAAATGGCTTGAAGAAGTCGGCCCGCGTATGGTCGGCGTCGTTGCCGCCTTTTGTTGGGGTGGTGGTTTCATCATCGGTGGCCTTGGCATCATGACCCATCAGCTTTGGCTGGTGTATCTCGGCTATGGCGCGCTTGGCGGCTGTGGTCTTGGTCTTGGCTATGTATCGCCGGTATCAACGCTTATTCGCTGGTTCCCGGACCGCCGTGGTATGGCGACCGGCATGGCGATCATGGGCTTTGGCGGCGGTGCGATGATCGCAACCCCGATCAAGGAAGGCCTGCTGTCGGCGTTTTACAAAGTTCCTGATTATCTTGGCCCGGAAAGTGCCGTAAACCTTGTTACCGAGGGCGGCAAACGCATGGCCGAAGTGGGTGGCCAGATGGTTGAAGTCGTGGTCGCAGGTGCCGCACAGGTTGCCTCGGCCCCGGTGCCGATCGAAGAGGGCGTTTATGTTGTCGGAACCGGTAACACCGGTGCGGCTGCGACCTTCTTTACGCTTGGTGTTGCTTATTTCATCGTGATGGTCATTGCGGCATTTTCCTATCGCGTGCCGCGCGAAGGCTGGCTTCCGGCTGGCTGGACGCCGCCGACTGCCGATGCCGCATCCAAACGCATGATCACGCATGCCAACGTTCATATCGATCAGGCGCTTAAAACCCCGCAATTCTATCTGCTGTGGATTGTGCTGTGCTTTAACGTGACGGCGGGCATCGGGGTGATTGGCGTTGCCAAAACCATGATGACCGAAATCTTTGGCACGACCTTGCCGCTGGTTGTGAACTCTGCCTTTGCGGCGACCTATGTGTTCATGATTTCGGTCTTTAACATGTGCGGTCGTTTCTTCTGGGCGTCGATGTCGGATTATATCGGGCGCAAGAACACCTATTACTGCTTCTTCATTCTGGGCATCGCGCTTTATCTGTCGATCCCGTTTGCCGCAGAACAGGTCAGCATCAACCCGGCTGTGACATGGCTTGTCATGTTCTATGCCGCAACCATGATCATCTTCACGATGTATGGCGGTGGCTTTGCAACCATTCCGGCCTATCTTGCCGATATCTTTGGCACCAAATATGTCGGTGGCATCCACGGTCGTCTTCTGACCGCATGGAGCACAGCCGGTGTTCTTGGTCCGCTTGCCATCACCCAGTTGCGTCAGGCCTCGGTCACAAGTTCGATCAAGGATCTGGCCTCAAAGGTGGATCCGGCTGCCTTCCAGGAAAAGTTCGGTGCCGGCATTGCCCAGCTTGACCAACTGGTTGCGGCCAAAACGGTGACCATCGGGCGTCTGATGGAAATCGCCCCGGCAGGGACGGTCGATCCGACCTCGAGCCTCTATAACACCACCATGTATGCCATGGCAGCACTGCTTGCGATTGCGCTGGTTGCCAACAAACTGGTCAGCCCGATCCATGAAAAGCATCACATGGAAACGCAGCAAGCTGGCGGAAGCGAGGCTCCGTCCAAGGCCTAACCTGACCAAGGGCGCTGGCCAACATACCCATGGCCAGCGCCCGTTTTGCCGGTTCCACTTTCCAGCAAAACCGGGCATGAGTGGGACATCATGCCAAAGCGTCAGGGGCAGATCCGGGCTCTGTTCATCCGGCCCGGATCTGCGTTCTGTTGCAGGAATAACCTTTATGCCCGAAGGGGTAATCGGTTATCCTGCAACCAGAACACTTCCCCGCGACGTAGAGTGTTCAGTCAATAATACCGCGACCCGAAAACAGGATCGCGATCACAGCTATAAAAAGCATCCGCCTTGCGATGCCGGATACGCCATGATTGATAAACTCGAAATGTTTATGGTTCTCGCCCGCGAGCAGCATTTTGGCCATGCTGCCGAACATTGCGGCGTGACCCAGCCAACCCTTTCAAGCGCCTTGCGCCAGCTTGAAGATCACCTTGGCGTCGTGCTGGTCAAACGCGGGTCGCGCTATCAAGGGCTGACACCAGAAGGCGAACGGGTTCTGGAATGGGCGCGCCATATTGTCGGCAGTACCCGATCCATGCGCGATGAAATGCGCGCCATGCGCTTTGGCCTGACCGGGCAGGTGCAAATTGCCGTCATTCCGACCGCCCTTGCGATGGTCCATGAACTGACCACGCCGTTTCGCGAAAAGCACCCCGATGTCAGCTTTGCCATCCTGTCGCGAACCTCGGTTGAAATTCAGGCATTGCTTGATGATCTTCGCATTGATGCCGGGATTACCTATCTTGATAACGAACCCCTGGGGCGTGTCACCGCCATTCCACTATATCGGGAACGCTATCATCTGGTGACGTCCAACATGGATGATCTGACCGGGCGTGACACAATCACCTGGCGCGAAGCCGCCAAACTGCCGCTTTGCCTGCTGACGCCTGATATGCAAAACCGCCGCATCATTGATCAGCATCTTGATGCTGTTGGCGCAAAAGTAAGCGCGACGCTTGAAAGCGATTCCATGATTGCGCTGTTCACCCATGTGCAAACCGGCAACTGGGCCAGCATCATGCCGGAAAAAATGGTCGAAAGTTTCGGGATGCGCGATCGGGTCAAATCAATCCCGATCATTGAACCGGATGCGACACACACGGTTGGCCTGATCGCGGCAAAACGCGAACCTGCGACCCCTGTGGTTTCGGCACTTTTGAAAGAAGCCGCCCGAATATCGGAGCTGCAAACCGCTTGATAGGTTTTCGCTATCGCGTAACGGGATGGCTTTATTGAACAGGTCGGGACAATGCCCGACAATGTTCATAATAAACAAGAATTTGATAACATGCTTGAGAGAGAGGCTTGCATGTCGGAAACGACCGAGGACCAGAATGTCCGCGTCGCTGCCATTTGTGATCAATTGATCGCTTTGGAAGGACCGTTATTGCCAATTCTGCACGAGGTGCAGGAAGAATTTGGCTATATCCCCGATGGCGCGCTTCAGACAATTGCCAAGAAGCTAAACCTCAGCCGGGCGGAAGTCCACGGGGTGGCAAGCTTCTATCACGACTTCCGCGAAGAAAAGGCGGGCAAGCATGTCATCAAGATCTGCCGGGCCGAAGCCTGTCAGGCGATGGGCGCTGATGCCCTTGGTGATCAGATCCGTCGTCATTTGAAAGTCGACTGGTCGCAAACCACCGCCGACCGTAAAGTCACTTTGGAACCTGTCTTTTGCCTTGGCCTCTGTGCCTGCGCACCAGCCGCGATGATTGATGGCAAGGTTGTTGGTCGCGTCAATGCGGATCGCATTCTTCAAAAGGTGGGGTCATGAGCATCAAGGTTTACGTTCCACTTGATTCCGGTTCTGTCGCACTGGGGGCCGATGACGTCGCAGCCGCGATTGCCGCCAAGGCATCGAAGGCCGGTTCGGATGTCAAGATCGTGCGCAACGGCTCGTTTGGCATGTATTGGCTGGAACCGATGGTCGAGGTCGAAACCCCGCGCGGGCGGGTCGCCTATGGCCCGGTCAGCACCGATGATATCGACGCATTGTTTGAGGCCGACTTCCTGACTGGCGGCCCACACAAGCTGTATCTTGGCCGTACCCAGGATATCCCGTTTCTTAAAAGCCAGTCGCGCCTGACGTTCCAGCGTTGCGGCATTGTTGATCCGGTATCGCTTGACGATTATCGCGCCAACGATGGCCTTACGGGGCTTGAAAACGCGCTTAAGATGACGGACGCAGAAATCGTCAAGGCCGTCACCGACAGCGGCCTGCGGGGCCGCGGTGGTGCCGGTTTCCCGACGGGCATCAAATGGAATACCGTCCGCGAGGCGTCAGCCGATCAAAAATACATCGTCTGTAATGCCGACGAAGGCGACAGCGGGACCTTTGCCGATCGCATGATCATGGAAGGCGAACCGTTTGTTCTGATCGAAGGCATGATCATTGCCGGTCTCGCCACTGGTGCGACCAAGGGCTATGTCTATACCCGTTCGGAATATCCGACCGCGATTGATGTCATGAACGAGGCGATCAAGGTCGCCCGCGCCGCCGGTGTTCTGGGCGATAACATCCTTGGGTCCGGCAAGGTGTTCGATATGGAAGTCCGCATGGGGGCTGGTGCCTATGTCTGTGGCGAAGAAACATCCCTTCTGAATAGTATGGAAGGCAAGCGCGGTGTTGTCCGTGCCAAGCCGCCATTGCCCGCCCTTGAAGGTTTCCTTGGTCGACCGACTGTCGTCAATAACGTGATTTCGCTGTGCTCTGTGCCAGTCATCCTGGAAAAGGGCCCGGAATATTATCGCGACTATGGCATGGGCCGGTCGCGCGGCACCATCCCGATCCAGATTGCCGGAAACGTCAAACATGGCGGGCTTTATGAAGTCGGCTTTGGTCTGACCCTTGGTGAAATCGTCGAACAGATCGGCGGTGGGACGGCCACAGGGCGTCCGGTCAAGGCGGTTCAGGTCGGTGGTCCTTTGGGGGCCTATTTCCCCAAGGAACTGTTTGATACGCCGTTTGATTACGAAGAATTCGCCAAGCGCGATGGCCTGATCGGCCATGCCGGTGTTGTTGTGTTTGATGACACTGTCGACATGATGAAGCAGGCCCGCTTTGCCATGGAATTCTGTGCAATTGAATCGTGCGGCAAATGTACGCCGTGCCGTATTGGTTCGATCCGTGGCACCGAAGTCGTTGACAAGCTTGAACGCGGTGAACAGCCTGAATTGCAGATCGAGCTGCTGCGTGATCTGTGTGAGACCATGAAGTTCGGCTCGCTGTGCGCACTGGGCGGCTTTACCCCGTACCCGGTCCTGAGTGCACTGACCCATTTCCCTGTTGACTTCAAGCCACGCGCGCTTGATATAGCTGCGGAGTGAAACGATGTCCTTGATCAAAGAAGTTGACTACGGAACCCCCGCCAAGAAATCCGAAAAGACGGTAACCCTGACCATTGATGGCAAGGACATTACCGTGCCCGAAGGTACCTCTGTCATGCGGGCCTCGATGGAGGCCGGCATTCAGGTCCCTAAACTCTGCGCGACCGACATGGTCGATGCGTTCGGATCGTGCCGCCTGTGTCTGGTTGAGGTCGAAGGCCGCAACGGCACCCCGGCATCCTGCACGACGCCGGCCGCTGACGGCATGGTTGTTCATACCCAGACCGAACGGCTTAAGAAAATCCGCAAAGGCGTGATGGAGCTTTATATCTCTGACCATCCGCTCGATTGCCTGACCTGTGCCGCCAATGGCGACTGCGAATTGCAGGACATGGCAGGGGCGGTTGGCCTGCGCGATGTGCGTTATGGCTATGAGGGTGAAAACCACGTTCAGGTCCGCCAGAACGGCGAAGAAAACCCGCGCTACATGGCCAAGGATGAAACCAACCCGTATTTCACCTATGACCCGTCGAAATGCATTGTCTGTTCGCGCTGTGTGCGGGCCTGCGAAGAAGTGCAGGGCACCTTTGCGCTGACCATCGAAGGTCGTGGCTTTGAATCCCGCGTGTCGCCGGGCATGCATGAAAACTTCTTGGATTCCGAATGCGTATCTTGCGGTGCCTGTGTGCAGGCCTGCCCGACCGCAACGCTTCAGGAAAAATCGGTCATTGAAATCGGGCAGCCGGAACATTCAGTCGTTACCACCTGTGCTTATTGCGGGGTGGGTTGCTCGTTCAAGGCGGAAATGCGCGGCGAAGAACTTGTCCGCATGGTCCCCTATAAGGACGGCAAGGCCAACCGGGGGCATTCCTGTGTGAAGGGGCGCTTTGCCTATGGCTATGCCAATCACAAGGACCGCATCCTCAACCCGATGATCCGCGAAAGCGTCGATGAACCCTGGCAGGAAGTCAGCTGGGAAGAAGCCCTTCGCTTTACCGCCGACAAGTTCAAGGGCATTCAGGCCAAATACGGCAAGGGCGCGCTGGGCGGGATTACCTCGTCACGGTGCACGAACGAGGAAACCTTCCTTGTTCAGAAACTGATCCGTGCCGGTTTTGGCAATAACAACGTCGATACCTGCGCGCGTGTTTGCCATTCACCGACCGGGTATGGCCTTAAAACCACGTTTGGTACCTCGGCCGGGACGCAGGATTTTGATTCTGTTGAACATACCGATGTCGTCATCCTGATTGGCGCCAATCCGACCGATGGCCATCCTGTATTTGCCTCGCGCCTGAAAAAACGCCTGCGTCAGGGGGCGAAACTGATCGTCATCGATCCGCGCCGTATTGACCTTGTTCGTTCCCCGCATATCGAGGCGGTCGCCCATATCCCGCTGCGCCCGGGCACCAACGTTGCGGTTTTGACATCGCTTGCCCATGTTATCGTCACCGAAGGCCTGTTTGACGAGGCGTTCGTGCGTGAACGCTGTGACTGGGACGAATTCCAGGATTGGGCAACCTTTGTTTCCGATCCGAAACACAGCCCCGAAGCCATCGCTGAGATGATCGGTGTCGATGCCGAAACCATGCGCAAGGCCGCACGCACCTTTGCCACCGGCGGCAATGGCGCGATCTATTACGGTCTTGGTGTCACCGAACACAGTCAGGGCTCCACCACCGTGATGGCGATTGCCAACCTTGCCATGGCGACCGGCAATATCGGTCGTCCGGGTGTGGGTGTGAACCCGCTGCGTGGTCAGAACAACGTGCAAGGTTCGTGTGATATGGGGTCGTTCCCGCACGAACTTCCGGGCTATCGCCATATTCAGGACAGCGCCACCCGCGATATTTTTGAGGATATCTGGGGTGTCAAACTGGATGACGAACCGGGTCTTCGTATCCCCAATATGCTCGATGCGGCTGTCGAAGGCACATTCAAGGGCATCTATATTCAGGGCGAAGATATCCTTCAGTCTGACCCGGACACCAAACATGTGGCAGCCGGTCTGGCGGCAATGGAATGTGTGGTCGTCCACGACCTGTTCCTCAATGAAACCGCCAACTACGCGCATGTCTTCCTGCCGGGGTCGACCTTCCTTGAAAAGGACGGGACCTTCACCAACGCCGAACGCCGCATTAACCGCGTGCGCAAGGTGATGACGCCGCTTAATGGCTTTGCCGACTGGGAAGTTACCCAGAACCTGGCCCGTGCGATGGGGCTTGACTGGAACTACACCCATCCGTCTCAGGTCATGGACGAAATCGCCAAGACCACGCCAAGCTTTGCCAAAGTCAGCTATGACTTGCTGGAAGAAAAGGGCTCGGTCCAGTGGCCGTGTAATGACAAGGCCCCCGAAGGGACCCCGGTCATGCATATCGATGGCTTTGTTCGTGGCAAGGGCAAGTTTGTGGTCACCGAATATGTTGCAACCGATGAACGGACTGGTCCGCGCTTCCCGCTTCTACTGACGACGGGGCGCATCCTTAGCCAGTATAACGTGGGTGCCCAGACCAGGCGCACGGAAAACACCACCTGGCATAAGGAAGACTTGCTGGAAATCCACCCGCACGATGCCGAACAGCGTGGCATTCGTGAAGGCGACTGGATCCGTCTGGCATCCCGGTCGGGCGAGACATCCCTTCGTGCCACCATTACCGACCGCGTCGCACCGGGGGTGGTTTACACAACCTTCCACCATCCGGGCACACAGGCCAACGTGATCACCACCGACTATACCGACTGGGCGACAAACTGCCCGGAATACAAGGTTACCGCGGTTCAGGTTTCGCCAAGTAATGGCCCGACCGAATGGCAGGTCGAATATGATCGTCAGGCCGAACAGTCACGCCGGATCAAACCGCGCGTCGATGCCGCCGAATAGGATAACGCGCCAGACATTGTGCTATACTCCCTTGGTATGATGTCTGGCACTTCCTGCTTGAATACAAAGTTTACAGTCAAAGAGTGAACCGCAATGGCACCCGACAAACTTGTCTATATGGCCAATCAGATCGCGACCTTCTTCAAATCCCAGCCCGAGGGCGAGGGCGTTGATGGTGTTGCCAACCATATCAGCGATTTCTGGGAACCGCGCATGCGCAAGCAGTTGTTTGACATGATCGCCGAAGGCAAGGCCGACTTCCATCCTTTGGTGATCAAGGCTGCCCCGAAAATCCGGAAGGTCAAGGAAACCGCATGATGGCCAAGCCATCGGAAAATCGCATTCTGGACGGGCGCGACGTTGATCTTGCGCGTGCCGTATCAGGCGATGATGGTAATGATGACGCGCCGATCATGTTGCAGCCGGAAGTCCCGGCTGCTTTGACGTTTAATGGTCAATCGCACGCGGTGATGATGGTATCCCCCCATGACCTTGAAGACTTCATGGTCGGCTTTGCCCTGTCCGAAGGCATTGCCGATGACATTTCCCAGATCACGCTGCGCGACGTGCGCAAGACCCTGCAGGGCTATGTGATCGAGGCTGATCTGCATGACGACGTGTTTGATCGTCTGGCTGATCGTCAGCGCACCCTTGAAGGTCGATCTGGCTGTGGTTTGTGCGGTGTGCAATCGCTTGAAGCCGTCGCCATGGACAAGATCGGGGCGGTCAAGCCATCCAACATGACCCAAGATGTTGTCTTGCGGGCGATTGACGCACTTCCGGAATATCAGACCCGCAATCGCGAAGGCGGCGGGTTGCTACATGCCAGCGCCTTTGTCGATGGTAGCGGTAACATCGTTCTGGTCCGTGAAGATATCGGACGCCACAACGCGCTTGATAAGGTGCTTGGTGCTGTGGCGCGACAGGGGATCGATCCGACCGGCGGGTTCATTCTGATGACC
Organism: Thalassospira sp. UBA4513; assembly: GCF_002388495.1. NCBI lineage: Bacteria > Pseudomonadati > Pseudomonadota > Alphaproteobacteria > Rhodospirillales > Thalassospiraceae > Thalassospira > Thalassospira sp. UBA4513. The sequence continues at coordinate 68,191 of NZ_DGMR01000024.1, read as the reverse complement.
AGTCGTTGCTCCTATGAAATTGTCACCAAGACCGTGCAATTTGGGGTGGGCGGGCTTGTGACCCTTTCGGGCCCGACATTGACGGCGGTGAACCTTGCGCGCAAGGCCGGTTTGACGATGATCTGCCGCGAACGGCGTGGTCTGTTTCGCCGCTTTGCCTGACCTGTAAACGGCTTTTCCCAACTTGTAATTTTCTGATGATCACCTGTTTGCAACACAGGTGTAATTGTACACGTCTGCCTGAACCGCGCTTTCCGGTGTCTTAAGCGCATAATTGGAATTGCCATATCCGCGCATACTTGTTATTCAAGATGTAATTAAATATTACAAGATGGTCCCGCCAGTCAGTCGGATATTTGATCTGCTGCGCGCGGGCCACGGCACGGGGATAAGGAAACCATGGCACTTTCAAAAACTGAATTGCGCGCCGTTTTGTCGGGGATTTCGGGCATTCTTGTCACGCCCTATGATGACAATGGCGATGTCGCGCCCAAGAAGCTCGTGCCGGTGATTGATCGTGCGCTGGCCGCGGGGGTGCATTTTCCGGTTGTGAATGGTAATACCGGCGAATTTTATGCCCTGACCACCGACGAAGCGATCTTGATGGCGAAGTCGGTCGCTGAAATGGTCGATGGTCGTGCGCCGATGCTGGCCGGGATTGGCCGCGGTGTGCGTGATGCCTGTGCGCTTGCCAAGGCATCGGCCGAGGCCGGGGCAGAGGCATTGATGATCCATCAGCCGCCAGACCCGTTTGTCGCCCCGCGCGGTGTTGTGGAATACATCAAACGGATTGCCGATGCGTCCGGTGGTCTGCCGATGATGCTGTATTTGCGTAACGATGCCATTGGCACCAAGGCCATTACGGAACTGTGTGCCGTCGAAGGTGTTGCTGGTGTTAAATGGGCAACGCCAAACCCGATGAAGCTGGCCGAGGCAATTCAGGCCTGCGATCCGGATATCGTCTGGGTCGGGGGGCTTGCGGAAACCTGGGCACCGGCATTTTATGCCGTTGGCGCCCGTGGATTTACATCTGGCCTGATCAATGTCTGGCCGGAACGCTCCATGGCCATTCACGCGGCCCTTGAAGCCGGCGACTATGCCAAGGCGCGCCAGTTGATCGCCGAAATGAAGGCCTTTGAAGAAGTCCGGGCCGAGGAAATGAACGGCACCAACGTAACCGGTGTGAAGGCAGCCCTGAAATTACTGGGTGATGATTGCGGGGCTACGCGCCCGCCGTCCGCCTGGCCGTTGACCGACGCGCAAGCCGAAAAGCTTTCAAGCTTCATGAAGGGAAACGGCCTGATCGGTTAGGTCGCCTAGGGGTAACTGCGCCGTCCTAGAAGAAGGATGGATGGCGTTCGCGGATGGCATCGACGGTGGCAAGGGTTCCCATCAGATGTTCGCGAACGACCTCGCAGGCGGTATCGGCCTCACCCTTGTCAATGCAGGCCAGAATGCGCGCATGGCAATCAAGGATCGATGCCGATTTTCCCGGGTCGGGCAGGTTAAGCTTGCGCAGGCGGTCAATGTGGCCGGACCTGGCTTCAACCACGCCATAGAGTTGGGCAACACCGGCAGCCTCATAGAGCGCGTAATGGAAATCGCGATCAAGCTTGCCAAAGGTATCAAGATCGTTTGCGGCACTGACCGCATTTTGCTGAGCAAGGATGGAGTGCGCTTTGACAGTCAGGGCAGGGTCTTTGGCATTGGCGAGACGGCGGGTGACCTCCAGCTCGACCGAAAGACGCAGGAACTGGGTTTCCAGCGCTTGCTCGACATCGATGCGCGAGACCTCTGTCTTGGATTGCGGGAAGGTGTCAACAAGGCCTTCTTCTTCAAGCTTGAGCAACGCATCACGGACCGGTGTCTGGCTGACCCCGTATTCTTCGGCGATTTCGGCCCGCGACAGGTATTGGCCCGGGGCAAGTTCCAGATCGATGATGCGTTTGCGCAAAGAATCATGGAGCTGCGTACTTGCCGAGCCACGTTTGAGTTTGGGCAGGCGCTTTTTGGCGATCGGTGCGTCTTTCAAAAGGTTTTCGACCATGATGTTCCCGCAATTCATTTCTGGTCACACAATTTGTATACAGGCGTCTTGCTCGACATGCACTAATATATTACTATATCAAATAGTCAAAAGTGAATATCTTTCTGTGCCTGTCAGCGGCGGCGGAAATCCTCAGGCCATGGCGTTTACGTCCAAGACCGGAGATCGCCTTTCTGAGTGCCACCCGTTGCAAGCATGGTCGCGTTTTACATTCCGAGGATAAGATAATGAGTAAGAAACAGCCTCAGGACCTGAGATCGGCACGATGGTTCGCCCCCGACGATCTGCGGACATTTGGCCATCGATCACGGATGATGCAGCTTGGCTATTCCGAAGACGATTTTCGCGACAAGCCAATCATCGGTGTCCTGAATACCTGGTCGGAGCTCAATACCTGTCATTCGCATTTCCGCGAACGAGTTGTTGATGTGAAACGCGGTGTTGCACAGGCGGGTGGTTTTGCCGTCGAACTGCCGTCGCTTTCCGTTGATGAAAGCTTCACCAAGCCGACTTCGATGCTTTATCGCAACCTGCTTGCCATGGAGACCGAGGAAATGATTCGGTCCCACCCGCTTGATGGTGTGGTTTTGATGGGCGGCTGTGATAAGACCACGCCGGGTCTGGTGATGGGTGCGATTTCGGCCGGTGTGCCGATGATCTATCTGCCTGCCGGGCCGATGTTGCGCGGTAACTATGCGGGCAAAATCCTTGGGTCGGGCTCTGATGCCTGGAAATACTGGGATGAACGGCGCGCGGGTAATATCAGTGACGAAGAATGGCTGGGTATTCAGGGCGGGATTGCCCGATCTGCCGGGACCTGCATGACCATGGGAACCGCATCGACCATGACGGCGATTGCCGACTCAATGGGTCTGACCTTGCCGGGTGCATCATCGATCCCGGCGGTTGATAGCGGTCATCAGCGCATGTCGGCTGATTGTGGACGCCGCATTGTTGAGATGGTCTGGGAAGACCTGACACCCGATCAGATCATCACCGACGCATCCTGCCGAAATGCGGCCATCGTTGCCATGGCAACCGGTTGTTCCACCAACGCCGTGGTTCATCTGATCGCAATGGCCAAACGTGCCGGTGTGGGGCTTAAGCTTGAAGACCTTGATGAACTTGGCCGCACCACACCGCTGATCGCCAATGTCCGGCCATCGGGCAAGGATTACCTGATGGAGGACTTCTTCTATGCCGGGGGCCTGCGCGCCCTGATGAAGCAGGTGGAAGATCGTCTGGATACCAGTTGTATGACGGTGACTGGCAAGACCCTTGGTGAAAACCTTGAAGGCGCGGTGGTCTATAATGATGATGTCATCCGCCCGCTTGATAATCCGGTCTATAAGGAAGGCTCCCTTGCCGTGCTTAAGGGCAATCTGTGCCCGAACGGTGCGGTGATCAAGCCAGCTGCCTGCGATCCGAAATATCATGTTCATGAAGGCCCGGCACTGGTGTTTGACAGCTATCCGGAAATGAAAAAGGCCGTTGATGACGAGAACCTTGATATTACGCCTGATCATGTAATGGTTTTGCGCAATGCCGGTCCGCAAGGCGGCCCCGGCTTCCCGGAATGGGGCATGCTGCCGATCCCCAAGGCGCTGATCAAACAGGGCCATCGTGACATGCTGCGGATTTCCGATGCCCGCATGTCTGGCACGTCTTACGGCGCGTGTGTTCTGCATGTCAGCCCTGAAAGCTATATCGGTGGGCCACTCGCACTTCTGAAAAATGGCGATACGGTCCGCCTTGATCTGCCCAATCGCTCGCTTGATATGCTCGTCCCCGAAGAAGAGCTTGAAGCGCGGCGCAAGGCCCTGACACCGCCAGAACCGCGTTTCGAACGTGGGTATGGCTACATGTTCTCGCGCCATGTGACCCAGGCCGATCAGGGCTGTGATTTTGACTTCCTTGAAACCGATTTCGGCAAAACTGCCGGCGAACCTGACATTTTCTGAGGACACCGACCATGACGGAATATGTATTGTCTGATGCCACGCGCGAAAAGCTGATGCGCACCTCGACGGCGTCTGTTGCCACCCAGCTTTACAAGCGGGGCCTGCGCAACCAGTTCATTCAGGGTGTCCGGCCCGTGGCACCGAAAAAGAAAAACATGGTCGGGCAGGCCTTTACGCTGCGCTATATCCCCGCACGCGAAGATCGCAACCCGATCGAGGTGTTCCGCAACGAGGACCATCCGCAACGTGTTGCGATAGAAACCTGCCCGCCGGGCCATGTTCTGGTGATGGATGGTCGCAAGGATGCGTCTGCGGCATCGGCCGGGTCGATCCTTGTTACCCGTCTTGCGGTGCGCGGCGGTGCCGGGATCGTCTCAGATGCCGGTTTCCGCGATGCCGAGGGGATTGGTGAACTTGACATGCCTGCCTACTACGCCGGCCCGTCAGCCCCGACCAACCTGACCAAGCACGAAGCACTTGATATCAATGTTCCGATCGCGTGCGGCGATGTTGCCGTCTTCCCGGGTGATGTGCTTGTTGGCGACACGGACGGGGTCATGGTGATCCCCGCACATCTGGCAGACGAGATCGCTGATGCCTGTGCAGGCATGGAAAGTTACGAGGCCTTTGTGATCGAACAAGTGGCCAACGGGGCGTCAATTATCGGACTTTATCCCTGCACCAAAGAAGAGAATCAGAAAAAGTATGAGGAATGGCTGGCAAGTCAGTAAAATCGCGGTTACGTTGACCTTCATGTAATCAATTTACCCCTATCCACGCATTCCAGAGGATCGATTGAAATGTCTTATACCCTGACAGGAAAACATCTGATTGCCGGTGAATGGGTCGCTGGCGAGACGACCTTCCAGTCCGAGCCGGCCCACGGCCCGGCCAACACCTTCCCGGTCGGCACGCCCGCACTGGTTGATCAGGCCGCAAAGGCCGCCGAAGAGGCCTTTTGGACTTACGGTTATTCAACCCGCGAAGAGCGCGCGAAATTCATCAACACCATTGCCGATGAAATCGACGCGCGTGGCGATGAAATCACCGAAATCGGCACCCAGGAAACCGGCCTGCCCGAAGCGCGCCTTCAGGGTGAGCGCGGCCGTACCGTCGGTCAGCTTCGCCTGTTTGCCAGCCACATCCTTGATGGCGAATATCTGGACCGTCGTTATGACGAAGCTCTTCCGGATCGTGCACCGCTGCCGCGTCCTGACCTGCGTTTGATGCAGCGTCCGATTGGCCCGGTTGCTGTGTTTGGTGCGTCCAACTTCCCGCTGGCCTTCTCGGTCGCGGGTGGTGATACCGCATCGGCACTGGCTGCTGGGTGCCCGGTCGTGGTTAAGGGTCACTCGGCCCATCCGGGTACCGGCGAAATCGTTGCCCAGGCGATTGACGCCGCGATCAAGAAATGTGGTGTTCACCCGGGCGTATTCAGCCTGATCCAGGGCGGCAAACGTGACGTTGGCCAAAGCCTGGTGCAGCATCCGCTGATCAAGGCGGTTGGTTTTACCGGATCGCTTGGCGGTGGCCGTGCGCTTTATGATCTTTGTGCTGCCCGTCCGGAACCGATCCCGTTCTTTGGCGAACTTGGTTCGGTCAACCCGATGTTCCTGCTGCCGGCCGCTGTTAAGGCGCGCGGTGCGGAAATCGGTAAAGGTTGGGCAGGGTCGCTGACCATGGGTGCCGGCCAGTTCTGCACCAATCCGGGGATCGCCGTTGTGATCGAAGGTCCTGATGCGGATGCATTCGTTGCCGCCGCCAAGGAAGGCCTTTCGGGTGTTGGTCCGCAAACCATGCTGACCGATGGTATGGCAGAAACCTATCGCGCCGGTGCAAAGCGTGTGGCGGCGACTTCGGGTGTCAAAGAAGTTCTGACCACGTCTTGTGATCTGCGCAATGCGACGCCGTATCTGTTTGAGACCACCGGTGAAAACTGGCTTGCCAACCATGAGCTTGGCGAAGAAGTCTTTGGCCCGCTCGGCCTTGTCGTTCGCGTCAAGGACGTTGCCGAAATGCGCAAGATTGCCAAATCGCTTGAAGGTCAGTTGACCTGCACGCTGCATCTTGATGCAGCCGATGCGGCAGATGCTCGTTCGCTTCTGCCGATCCTTGAACACAAGGCAGGCCGCGTTCTGGCCAACGGTTTCCCGACCGGTGTGGAAGTGTCCGACACCATGGTCCATGGCGGACCATACCCGGCATCGACCAACTTCGGTGCGACCTCTGTCGGGACCATGGCGATCCGTCGCTTCCTGCGTCCGGTTTGCTATCAGAACATCCCGACCGATGTTCTGCCCAAAGACATCGCCTAAGCGATATCTTCGCGACAGCTTTGCTGAAACGAAAAAGCCGCCCATTTGGGCGGCTTTTTTTATTAATCCCGGATTTGTTAGTCGCGGATTTGTTAGTCCCGGATTTGTTAGTCCCGGACCGTTGCGGTGGCCTGAAACATGTTTTCGTCGTGCCTGAGCAGGCTTTGGCCAATCGCCCCTTGAAGGGCGAGGTCCTTGTCCCACGGAAGATAGGTGATGGTCGGATTTCGGCTGAGTTCCGGTACCTGTGCCTCGTCCAGACCGCGCCTGAGTTCCGGTTCCATCATGTCGAATGCCCGCGCACCCGATCCGGTAATGAAAATTTGTTTGGGTCCAAGCAGGGCAATCAGGTTGGCGATGCCATATCCCAATACCTTGCCAGCATGGCGGAAAAGTTCGGCAAGACCGGTGTCGCCGCGGCGGGCCCGGGCCACGAGATCCATCATCTGTTCTTCGCTGGGGTGCAGGTTGTTGGTATCGGGCAGGTCAATCACGCCGCGTGCATCACGCAGGATGGCATAGTCCCCGATATAGGCTTCAAGACACCCACGCCGGCCGCAATTGCACAATGGCCCGTCAGGTTGGTATTTGGTATGGCCGAATTCCGCAGCGGTGCCAAAGTCACCGTTATAGACCTTGCCATTCAGAACCAGTCCCATACCGATCCCGTAGCCCAGCATGATCACGGCAAAGTCGCCATCATTATGCAGGTTGGTGTTTTGCGAGATCGCCGTTGCGATGCAGTTTGCATCGTTCGACATCTGAACAGCGCTGCCATATCGTTCGCTGAGTGACTTGACCAAGGGAATATGGCGATGACGCAAGGCGGGCGACCAGATGATCTCGCCGCTGTTGCTGTCGGTTACCCCTTGAATGGCGATGCTGATGCCCGCGGGCGGATGGATGCAGAAATCACGATTGCGTTCGAGAAACCGGTCAATCAAGGCAATCAGGGTTCTGGTCAATTCGTCCGCGCCAAGATCGCGGGTATTAATGCAGTGTTCGATGCTGCGTTCAATCTCTCCCTTGAAATTGCCCAGCGCAATTTCGATCAGATTGATGGTGATTTTGACCCCGATGACGCAGGCCGCATTCGGCACCAGATCCAGCAACACCTTGGGGCGGCCACGCGTGGTGCCAGTCCCGTTGCCAGTGCCGTTCCCATTGCCATTTGCGTTGCCGTTATTGTTGCTGCCTTCGCTTTCCTTTACCAAACCCTGCGCCATCAAGTCGGCGGTTAGCGACGTGACAGTCGCAGGGCTTAGTCCAGTTGCCGTACCGATATCAATGCGCGCAGCAGGGCCATGCATGCGCAGATAGCGCAAGATCGCCGTCTGGGAGGGCTGGCGCGGTGTTTCGCTTTCTGTACGGCGCATCATGTGGTTGATCAGTATCCTTGTTAACATGCCCGTTCGGGCAATTTATATGTGCCCGCGGTCAGAGCAATCCCCGACGTGCAAGGTTGTTCATCAACGCGCTGATCCCGAACGTCCAGGGTTTAATGGCATCTGATCGGTCGACCTGATTGACCAGTTTGCCAAGGCTTGGTGTCGAGATGCTGACAAGGTCGCCCATTTCATGGGTAAAGCCCTTGCCCGCACCACCTCGGTCGTCGGTCGGGGCAAACATGGTTCCCAGAAACAGCATGATGCCATCCGGATATTGATGATGTTTGCCGATCGCCTGTGAAACAAGGCTTTCGGGTGTGCGGCTGATCTGGCTCATGGAGCTGACCGCATCAAGGTGATATCCCTCGGGTCCATCAACGGCCATGGCGATATCTGCCGATTTGACAGTTTCCAGCGTGAACTTGCCGTCAAACAGGCGGATGAACGGCCCAATCGCACAGGATGCGTTATTGTCCTTTGCCTTGCCGAGTAGCAGGGCAGAGCGCCCTTCGACATCGCGCAGGTTGACGTCATTGCCAAGTGTGGCGCCGACGATCTTGCCCTTTGACGTCACGGTCAGAACCACTTCGGGTTCCGGGTTGTTCCAGGTTGAAATCGGGTGCAGGCCAACATGCGCACCATGCCCGACAGCTGACATGACCGGCGCCTTGGTAAAGATCTCCGCATCCGGACCGATGCCGACTTCAAGATATTGCGACCACGCGCCCTTTTCGAGCAGTACGGTCTTGATGTCGGCGGCCTTTTGCGAACCCGGTTCGATCTGTGAGAGGTCATCACCAATAATGCCGGTGATTTCGGTGCGGATCTGATCGGCTTTGCTTGAGTCACCGCGCGCCTGTTCCTCGATCACGCGTTCAAGAAGGCTTGCAACAAAGGTCACGCCGCTTGCCTTGATCGCCTGCAGATCGTTGGGGGACAGAAGGTGCGGGGTGTTTTCATCGGCCCCAGGACGGGACTGGTCAAGAATATCACTGAGTGTGGCGACAGTCGGGAAGCTTGCCGGATTTGAAAGCTTTGCCAGAACGTCATCAAGTTCAAGGATTTCGCTGACGGTTGGTGCGACACTGCTGATATCGCGCAACGTTTCACCATCAAGAAGCACCGGTGTCGGTCCGGAAACGCGCGGGTCCCAGATGCGCCCGATCAGGACAGCATTACTTGCGTCATCGGGCAGGATGTCTTGGGCGTTGATGGGGAAGCCTGTGGTCATCTCGGTGTCTCGCTTGTTTATCTGTGGGTGGTGCCATTCGCGGCACCCGTTGCATTGGTCGCGCCAGGGCCAGCCAGATGCAGGAGGTGCTCGGGCATTTTGCCAAGAATGATCATCCCAAGTACGTCGTCATGTGTGACATCTTCGGTTCTAACGCTGCCAACCAGTTTTCCGTTCTTCATGACATGCAACCGGTCAGAAAGGTCAAACACATCATGAAGATCGTGGCTAATCAACAAAATACCCAAACCGTCACGCTTTAATTGGTCAATCAGTTCGCCGACCATCTTTGTTTCATGAACGCCAAGGGCCGCACAGGGTTCATCCATGATCAGCACCCGTGCCTCAAACAGCAAAGCACGTGCAATCGCAACCGACTGGCGCTGCCCGCCCGAAAGGGCAGACACGGGGGAGGTGAACTTTTTGAAGTTCGGGTTCAGGCGATGAAGGACTTCGCGCGCCTTGTGTTCCATGGCGGCATCATCAAGAAACCCGAACTTGTCAGTAATTTCGCGTCCCAGAAACAGGTTCTGGGCGGCATCCAGATTGTCGGCAAGTGCCAGGTTCTGATAGATCGTTTCGATATTGTTGTCGCGTGCGTCACGCGCGTTCTCGATCTTGGCTTCCTTGCCATCGACAATGATCTTGCCAGTGTCGGCCTGATAGGCACCGGATAGAATTTTGATCAGCGTAGATTTGCCCGCACCGTTATGGCCCAGAACGCCAACCACTTCGCCGGGATAAAGATCAATTGATACGCCATCGACAGCCTTTACCCCGCCAAAGCTGATATGGATATCTTGCATTTCGACCAGCGGATCTTTGGTCATGTTTGGATCAGTCATCACGGGTCTCCTTACGCGGTCGGGTCGCTGTAACGGCGATGGAAATACTTGTCGCTAAAGACGGCGACGACAAGAACCAGGCCGATGACGATGCTTTGCAATGAGGTATCGACCCCTAAAAGCGCCATGCCGCTTTGCAGGCTTTGCATCACAAGCGCCCCGATCAGCGCGCCATAGATCGTGCCAAGCCCACCCGCAAGCGACGTGCCGCCAATGACCACGGCTGCAATCACGCGAAGTTCGTCAAGCGTGCCCAGATCGTTGCCCGCTGATTGCAGGCGGGCCGATGAAATCGCCGCACTGATCGCGCAAAGAACACCCATCAGGGCAAAGACTGCCACGGTCATGCGTTTGACGTTGATCCCGGCCAGTTCGGCCGCCTGCGGGTTGCCGCCAATCGCAAAGACATAGCGACCGAAACGGGTGCGTTTAACCGCAATGGTCAGGATGATCGCGACAAGCGCAACAATCAGAAGCGGGATCGGAATGCCGTGCGAAATTTCAAGGTTTTCTGGCGTGACCGGAATGCCCTTGTTTTCCAAAAGGCGTTCTGCCGCGCGCGTTGGCAGGTGATAGGCATTCAGTGTCGCGACAACAATCAGGACCAAGCCAGCCTTGATGATCGTGTTGGTGTATTCGGCCCAGATTGGTTTGACCGGAAATTCGAAAGACAGGCGACGACGGCGTTCCATGATCGCGGCGTAAATGATCGCAAGAATGGCGATCAGGGCGACAATCCAGCTCCAGGTCGCACCAATCGTTCCTTCGATGCCGCCGCCCAGCAGAATGTAATTCTGATCAAGCGGGGCAACCGTGCGTCCTTGCGTGACCCACCATGCGGATCCGCGCCAGACCAAAAGCCCGCCAAGTGTCACGATAAATGCCGGGACGCCAAGATAACCGACTGCAACACCTTGAATGGAACCGATCAGGCCACCGACAACAATGCCAACCATAAGCGTCAGCACCCAGGTCAGGGGATGGTTGTAATCAAGAAACTGTGGCAGGACATCGGTCTGAACGACCCCCATGATCATGGCCAGAACACCCAGGACCGCCCCGACCGAAAGGTCGATATGGCGGGTGACAATGATCAGGACCATGCCGCACGCCATCACTGCCACAGAGGCAGTCTGAACCGACAGGTTAAAGATGTTTCGGGGCGTGATAAAGCGACCGCCCGAGGCAATGTCAAAACCCACCCAGATAATCAGCAGGACAACGGCGAGGCCAACCAGACGACGGTCGACTTCCATTTTCGAAAGTAGTCGTGACATGAAAAAGCTCGTAAAGCAGCGGGGCCGAACTGCGATATCTGCACGATATGTGGAATGCAGTCGGCCCCGGGTTTATGCAAGGTCGGAGGAAACAGGTTGGCCTAATTGCAGGCCGCAACCTTGCTGTTGGTTACGCCCTGGCAAACCACGTCTTTGGACACCCAGCCAGCATCAATCACCAGATCAAGTTTGTTCTGGGTGATCGCAACCGGATCAAGGAAGTAAGACTTCATGGTCACGCCATTCGGGCTCTGCCAATCTTCGGTACCGTCAACCTCGTCAAGCTTGGTGCCCTTGGCAAGTTCAACGGCGATCTCAGCCGCACGCTTGCCAAGAAGACGGGCATCTTTCCAGACCGAAACCGTCTGGGTGCCAAGTGCTACACGGTTCAGTGCGGCATGATCGCCGTCCTGACCCGATACAGGAATGCCCTGCATGCCCTGTGCAGACAGTGCTGCAACAACACCACCGGCGGTGCCATCGTTGGATGCGACAACGGCATCAACCTTGTTGTCCGCAGCCGTCAGGAACTGTTCCATGTTCCGCTGCGCAATCGCTGGCTGCCAGCTGTCGGTATAGGCTTCGCCAACAACCTTGATGTCGCCCGCGTCAATTGCCTTCTGCAGGATTTCAAGCTGTCCTTCGTGCAGAATGTTGGCGTTCGGGTCGGTAGGTGCGCCTTTGATGAAGACGTAGTTGCCTTTCGGTTGTTCGGCAAAAACGGCCTCGGCCTGAAGGCGGCCGACTTCCTTGTTGTTGAACGTAATGTAATAGGCGTTCGAGTCTTCGATCAGGCGGTCATAGCCGACGACCGGAATGCCTTCGTTCAGGGCCTTTTCGACAGCCGGGCCAATTGATGCTGAGTCCTGTGCCAGGACGATCAGAGCATCGGCACCACGTGCGATCAGGCTTTCGATATCGGAAAGCTGTTTGGACGGATTGCTTTGGGCATCTGCGCTGATGTACTCAGCCCCCGCAGCATCCAGAGCGGCCTTGATTGCGGCTTCATCGGTTTTCCAGCGTTCTTCCTGGAAGTTCGACCAGCTGACACCAACAGTCAGATCAGCAGCAAAGGCATTTGCAGACAGCAGAACGGTTCCGGCCAACATGGCCGTTGATAGGAGTTTTTTCATCGGTTTCTTCCCTGAATAAATGTGTCTTCTGGTGACATTTATTTTTGTTATCGAAAAAATGTTGACGTGAAGAAGGCGTCCTGTCAAATATTTTTTAGTGAATAAATTAAATTCATCGCTTTTCACGCATTTTTATATCGCAGTTTGCGATTAAGGGTTGAATTGACGGTGTTTATAATGTGGTGCGCTGCAGCAATTAATTTATTCACCTAAAATAATATGAAAAGAGACAGGGAACGTTATGACAGCGAGTTATCACGACATTGACGGTAAATCCGTGCTTGTAACCGGCGGTGCATCCGGGATTGGCGCCTCGATTGTGCGCGCATTCTGTGCGCAGGGGGCGCGGGTCGGGTTCTTCGATATCGATGATGCCGCCGCGCAAAAACTGATCGCCTCCATAAAGGAAGAGCACGGCGTAACCCCGGTCTACAAATCGCTTGATTTGCGCAACCAATCATCCATTTCCGATGCGGTTCGCGACATGTCGGTTGCGATTGGTCCGATTGACGTTCTGGTAAACAATGCAGCGCGCGATGATCGGCATTCGCCCGAAGATATCAGTCCTGACAAATGGCGTGATGGTCTGGATGTGAACCTGAACCATCATTTCTTTTGTGCCCAGGCAGTCGCACCGGGCATGAAGGAAAAACGGTGCGGAAGTATTATCAATTTCAGTTCTGTGAGTTATATGATGGGCCTGCCGGATCTGGTAACGTACGAGACCGCAAAGGCCGGTATTATCGGACTGACGCGCGCGCTTGCCCGGGACTGGGGTGAATATGGCATTCGCGTCAATGCGGTGACGCCGGGCTGCATCATGACACAGCGCCAGCTTGATCTTTGGATTTCTCCCGAGGATGAAGAACGCATTCAGGAGCAGCAATGCGTCAAACGCCGGCTGGTGGGGGATGATGTTGCACAGATGGTTCTTTTCCTGGCATCTGATGTTTCGTCGGCCTGTTCATCACAGAACTTCATCGTGGATGGCGGCATCGTCTGATCGTGTGTTTCGACGGGTGCCAAGACCGCTGCTCGCCCCGAGACCACTGCTCGAACTTGGAAAAAACAGTATATGTCGCCTGCAAATCTCTCTGATCAGCCAATCATCATCGATGAAAAAGCCAACCCGTATCGCGACTGCATCCAGGGTCTCGCCAACCAGCCGATCACAGTCGTCCGGTTGCTGCGTGATGCTGTGAACGAAAACCCGGTCGTTGCCAGTGGTCGCAATTTTGCCGTTCCCGAAATCAAGGACGTGGTCGGGCGTCTGGTGGAAAACCGCCCGCGCATCGCAATCATTGCCGGCGCACCTGATCATCCGGCCCATCTTCTGGATCGTCCGCAGGCGCTGATGGCGGCACTGCGCATTTGGGAAATGGGCGGGGTTCCGTTCCTGTTCCATGTGCCGGTGATTTGCGATGGCACGGCGCAAAACAATATCGGGCAAAGCTATTCACTGGCGTCGCGCAACCATACGGCGGCGGCAGTCAATATCACCTTTGAAGGCCACAGTTATCATGCGGCCTATGTGATTGCCGGCTGCGACAAGTCGCCTGCCGCTGTGGTGGCGGGGCTGGCAGCGGCCGATCATGCACGCGCCTGGCGCGGCGATCAGGCGCCGGTCTGGGCAGTCTTTGCACCGTCGCATGTTCTAAAAGGCGGCGAAATTCCCGAAGGCACGCGTCGTCTGCTGGATAAAATCGCCGCTGACTCCGATGCCGCGGGGCATGATGACCTGGGCGCCGATATCCGCGAAAACATGCGCTATATCCTGCAATGCACCTCGGACGAGGCATTTGCAGGATTGCTCGAACGTGCCCGCCTTCTGGGGATTATCGACGGGGCGCTTGAACGTCGGGTTCTGGATGAGCTCGCAACAGCGACCTGTGATTCCAAGGGCGGCATTTGTGCCTTTAACGGCACGGGCAATTCATCGCGCACCATGTTGGCGGCCTTCGGCCTGACCCCGCCGGAACTGGAATTGCTGACCGATGTTCCGCCGTTCGAGGCCGTGGCCGCCGGGATCGATGCCCTGTTTGGCGTTTTCAACAAGCCGGAATATGCGATTGGCAATTTGCTGAAGGCCAACTTCGCCAATTTCGTGCGTGTTCATAATGCCACGGGATCGAGCAGCAACATGCTTTTGCATTTGCCATTCATGATGCGCTATGCCGGTTTTGATATCTCGATTGATGATTATCAGGATGTGCGCACCAAAACCCCGGTGCCGGAAATTTTCGCCCACAGCCTGACGGAAAACCGCGACACTTTTGTCTTGGCTCAGCAAATGGCCGAAGGCAAAAACCGCGGTATGGAAAGCATCTATCGCATTCTGGCCGATCTCGGCGTGGCGATGGATCTTGATGCGCCAACCATCCTCGGAAAAACCTGGGCGGAACGCATTGCCAATCTTGAAAATCCGGTTGATCTGTCGCTGGGCGATGCATCGGTCATTCGTGCCAACCCGGTCAGACAGCGTTCAGGCGTTGATGTCATCACCGGCAGTTTCTTTGAAAATTGTGCGGTCAAGACATCGGGTATGAGCGACCGGTTATTGTCGCACTTTGATGATCATGTCTTCATCGTGCGCTATTACGAAAATGAACATGTCTGTAATGCCGACTTTGCTTCGCCCGATTTGATTACGCGTCTGATTGAAACCGATGGCGTTGACGAGGAACTGATTGCCGCAGTCGTGCGTCGCAATGGCGGAAATCGTGTCGATATGGATACGCCAAAGGACATGTTCGAACAGGGTCATCTGTCCTTTGCGTTTGTCATCGGCGGGCAGGGACCGGAAGCCTATGGCATGCCGGAAATGTTTTCGCCGTCGCAGAACTTGCGCCATCACCGCATTCTCGAAGCATCATCCATGCTGATCACCGATGGACGTTATTCCGGGGTCACCAAGGGGGCCTGTATCGGTCATATGGTGCCGGAGGCCTTTACAGGTGGTGCAATCGGTTATCTTAAGGATGGCGATGTGCTGCGTCTTGATCTGACCGGGCTAACGCTGGATTGGCTCGATCCCGAGGCATTCAAACGTGGGGAAGAGGTCGCATCCGATCCCCGCGACATTGCGGATCGCAAGCCGGTCTTTGATGCACGGTTCAAACGCATGGCCGATCGCCAGTGTGATATCGCCGCAAGCAACGTGCTTGACGGGATTGGCAATGCCGCTCGCGGTATTGTGCCCCGTGCCGTCGATCGTCGCGCAACCAAATCTTGGCGCTAAGCCGCAAGGGTTTCACACCAAAATGCAAAACGCCCCGTGCCGTATTGGCCGGGGCGTTTTTGATTGTTGGAGGTGCTAAATTTAACCCATCCGCTCCGATGCGTAGCTTCCCGGGCTTGGCGGGAAGACGATGGTGCGGTTGCCGTTGATGAACGAACGATGATGGATATGGGCATGCACCGCACGCGCCAGCACCTGGCTTTCGACATCGCGGCCAATCGACACATAATCGGCCGAGTTCTGGGCATGGGTAATGCGCGCAATGTCCTGTTCGATGATCGGACCTTCATCAAGGTCGGCGGTGACATAATGCGCTGTTGCGCCAATCAGTTTGACCCCGCGCACATAGGCCTGTTGATACGGGTTGGCACCCTTGAAGCTTGGCAGGAAGGAATGGTGGATATTGATGATCTTGCCACTCATTTTCTTGCACAGGCTGTCAGAGAGGACCTGCATGTAGCGGGCCAGAACGATCAGCTCGACATTATAGTCAGAAACAACATCAAGAAGCTTTTTCTCGGCTTCGGGCTTGTTTTCCTTGGTAACCGGGATGTGGTGGAAGGGAATATCGTGATTAACGACAACCTTCTGATAATCAAGATGGTTTGACACCACGCCAACGATATCAATCGGAAGTGCCCCGATTTTCCAACGATACAGCAGATCGTTCAGGCAATGACCAAACCGCGACACCATCAGAAGAACCTTCATCTTCTCGGAGCTGTCATGGATTTCGTACTTCATGCCAAGTTCTGCTGCCGGACCCTCAAAGCCTGCAATCAGGGTTTCCTGATCAACACCTTCTTCGCTGACGAAGGCAACCCGCATAAAGAACAAGCCGGTTTCTTGGTCGTCAAACTGGGAGCTATCGGTAATGTTACAGCCGTTATCTGCCAAATAGGTCGAAATAGCAGCAACCACCCCGCGCTGAGAATCGCAGGAAACAGTCAGAACGTAGCTTTTCATCGCGTCTGGCTTTCTCGTTTGGAATAATCAAAAATTGCCCGGCCCCGTCCATCGGGGAATGAGATAAGGCCGGGCAGAAGCATTAAATATCAAGTGTGTTCTCACGTTCCCAGCGGGAAAAGTGAGAAACGTAAGAATTCCACTCGGTTTGTTTGAGTTTGAGATAGGCACTTGAGAATTCCTTGCCCATCGCAAGCTGGAGCTCTTCGTTAGAGCCCATTTCACGCAGGGCATCGAGCAGGTTCAGTGGCAGACGCGGTGCATCCTTGATCGAATGCCCTTCCTTGTACATGTCGATATCGTAATGCGGTCCCGGATCGGCATTGGTTGCCATGCCATCAAGACCGGCCGCAATGATCACGGCCTGAAGAAGATAGGGGTTGGTTGCCCCGTCGGGCAGGCGCAGTTCGAAACGCCCCGGCCCTGGAACGCGGACCATGTGCGTGCGGTTGTTGCCGGTCCAGGTCACAGTGTTCGGAGCCCAGGTCGCACCCGACATGGTGCGTGGCGCATTGATACGCTTATAGGAATTGACCGTCGGGTTGGTGATCACCGCCATGGCAGAGGCATGCTTCATGATGCCGCCAAGGAAATGCTTGCCCTTGGCCGACAGGCCAAATGGCATATCATTATCGGCAAAGGCGTTGGCACCATCATTATCCCAGACTGACACGTGGCAGTGGCAGCCATTGCCGGTCAGGCCCGGGAAGGGCTTTGGCATAAAGGTTGCGCGCAGGCCGTGTTTTTCGGCGATTGATTTGACCATGAACTTGAAAAAGGAATGCTTGTCGGCGGTTTTAAGCGCGTCATCGAATTCCCAGTTCATTTCAAACTGGCCATTGGCGTCTTCGTGGTCGTTCTGATACGCACCCCAACCGAGTTCAAGCATGTAATCGCAAATCTCGGCAATCACGTCATAACGGCGCATGACGGCCTGTTGGTCGTAACAGGGTTTTTCCGCCGTATCGGCCGGATCAGAAATTTCCGACCCATCGGTGGTGACAAGGAAAAACTCCGCCTCGACCCCGGTTTTGACATTGAGGCCAAGCTCGGCAGCCTTGGCGATCTGGGCTTTCAAAACGTTGCGCGGGGCCTGTTCGACCGGTGTGCCTTCCATGATGCAATCGGCGGCAACCCAGGCGACTTCCGGTTTCCAGGGCAACTGGATGACAGAGCTAGGATCAGGAATGGCGAACATGTCGGGGTGGGCCGGGCTCAGGTCAAGCCAGGTGGCGAAACCTGCAAAACCGGCACCTTCTTCCTGCATGTCGGCAATTGCCTGGGTCGGGACAAGTTTGGCGCGCTGACCGCCAAACAGGTCGGTAAAGCTGATCATGAAGTATTTGATGCCGCGTTCCCGGGCAAAGGCTGATAGATCCTTGGTCATCGAAGTCCCCTGACGAATTTTATCAATAACCATCGGTTCCCCGGGCACGCCTTGGGGCGCACCCGGTCCGGTGGTAGGTTAACTGTTCTAGAATCCTCCCTGACCCGGAACCCAGTTGGTTCCGGCAAGCGGTACACCCGCCATGGCGGCCGCTTCGATATTCAGTGCGCAGAGATCCTCGGGTTCGAGGTTGTGCACATGATTTTTGCCGCAGGCGCGCGCAATGGTTTGCGCTTCAAGGGTCATGACCTTCAGATAGTTGGCCAGTCGCCGTCCGGCGGCAATCGGGTCAACCCGTTTCATCAGGTCGGCATCCTGTGTCGTGATGCCTGCGGGATCACGACCTTCATGCCAGTCATCATAGGCACCAGCGGTGGTGCCAAGTTCGTTATATTCTGCTTCCCATTTCGGGTCGTTATCCCCAATCGCGACCAGGGCCGCAGTCCCGATGGAAACCGCATCCGCACCAAGGGCAAGCGCCTTGGCAACGTCGGCACCATTGCGGATACCGCCCGAAACGATCAGCTGTACTTTGCGGTGCATCCCCATGTCTTGCAATGCTTTTACCGCCGGGCGGATACAGGCAAGGGTCGGCTGACCGACATGTTCGATAAAGACTTCTTGCGTCGCGGCTGTGCCACCCTGCATGCCATCCAGCACGATGACATCGGCACCGGCCTTGACCGCAAGGGCAACGTCATAATAGGGGCGTGCGCCGCCAACCTTGATAAAGATCGGCTTTTCCCAATCGGTGATTTCGCGGATTTCCTGAATTTTGATCTCAAGATCATCCGGGCCGGTCCAATCCGGATGACGGCAGGCGGATCGTTGATCAATGCCCATTGGCAGGTTGCGCATTTCCGCCACACGGTCCGAGATCTTCTGGCCCAGCAGCATGCCGCCGCCGCCCGGTTTTGCGCCCTGACCAATAACGATTTCAATCGCATCTGCACGTTTCAGGTCGCGCGGGTTCATGCCGTAACGTGACGGCAGGTATTGATAAACAAGCTGGGTCGAATGGCCGCGTTCTTCCTCGGTCATGCCGCCATCGCCCGTCGTGGTCGATGTGCCTGCCGCCGATGCACCGCGTCCAAGGGCTTCCTTGGCCGGACCGGAAAGCGAGCCAAAGCTCATGCCAGCAATGGTGATCGGAATTTTAAGCTCAATCGGTTTCTTGGCAAAACGCGTACCCAGCGTGACAGCGGTTTCGCATTTCTCGCGGTAGCCTTCGAGTGGATAGCGCGACATCGATGCGCCAAGGAACAGCAAGTCATCGAAATGCGGGACCCGGCGTTTCGCACCACCACCGCGGATGTCATAAATGCCGGTCGCGGCTGCGCGGCGGATTTCTGAAAGGGTGTAATCATCAAAGGTTGCCGATTTACGCGGCGTCGTAACGGGATTTTTGTAGGTCATGGTCTGATCCTGTCTTTGGGCTGAAATGCGCAATTTTGGGGTGCTGCGCAGCTTTCAGCATGCCGCATCAATAGGCGTCGAAATTATCGACACTGAAGTTGTAAAGCGTTCTGGCCGAGCCATATCGCGTGAATTCCTCGGGCTTCACATCCGTGATGCCTGCATCTGCAAGAAGCTTGGTTAGAAGGTCGATATGTTCGGCCCGCATTTCCTTTTTCTCGCAATCGGCACCGAGGCTTTTGACCGTGCCGCGCACGAAAAGGCGCGCTTCATAAAGCGAATCACCCAGCGCATCACCGGCATCGCCCAGAACAACAAGGTTGCCCGATTGCGCCATGAAGGCGGACATGTGGCCGATATTGCCTTTGACGACGATATCGACACCTTTCATCGAAATGCCGCAGCGTGACGACGCATTGCCTTCGATGACCAGCAACCCGCCATGGGCGGTGGCCCCGGCATACTGGCTGGCATCGCCTTTGATCACGACTTTGCCCGACATCATGTTTTCAGCCACACCCGGACCGGCATTGCCATTGACCGTGACGGTGGCCTGTTCATTCATGCCCGCACAGTAATAACCCACGCTACCATTAATCGTGACATTGACCGGTGCGTCGATGCCGACAGCCACGGCATGTGCGCCGCGCGGATTGGTGATTTCGAAATCCTCAGGCACACCACTTTTATCAAGCGCATGAAGCGCCTGATTGAGCGCGCGCAGTTCGGTGGTTGCAAGATCAAACACTGGCATGTGTGTTCCTTCCTCATAGGACTGCAGGGTGAGTGCAGTCGGGTCGGTGCGCGCATCGCAGCAACCGACAGGGTTCGTGTTAATCAGTGTTCCCAGAAATAAACCGTGGCCGGTTCCGGTTCCCAGACGCGGGCGTCTTCAATGCCCGGCAGGTTGACCAGTGCGCGGTATTCGGACCCGAATGCGACATAGGCATCGGTTTCCGCCATCACGGCTGGTTTGCAGGCAATTGGGTCGCGCACAACGCCAAAGCCCGATTTGGTGCCAACCACAAAGGTAAAGAAGCCATCAAGGTCATCAAGCGCACTTGTCAGGGCTTCGCCCAGGTTCTTGCCCTTGGCCATTTCGCCGGTTAGATAGGCGGCTGCGACCTCTGAATCGTTTTGGGTTTCAAGGCGAATGCCTTCGCGGGTCAGTTCGCGGCGAAGGTTATTATGGTTCGACAGCGAACCATTATGCACAAGGCATTGGTCCGAACCGGTCGAAAACGGGTGGGCGCCAAGGGTGGTCACCGCACTTTCGGTCGCCATGCGGGTATGGCCGATCCCGTGGGTGCCGCTCATGTCGGAAATCTTGAAACGTTCCAGCACGTCCTTTGGCAGGCCGACTTCCTTGTAAATCTCCATCGCCGTACCCGTTCCCATGACGCGCACATTCGGACGAAGGTCTTCAAGTGCGCTTCGGGTCGCATCGATCTGATCGCTTGAAACCGTAATCACCGCATGGGTGTTTTTGGGCAGGATGGATGCGTTTTTGATCCCGGCTTTGCGCAGGTCTTCGGTCAGTCCGGCAAAATCTGTTTCCGGTTCCGGAGACTGGATCGTGAGTTTGACCAGATCATTCTGATCTGCGCCATAAATTGCGATGCCCGCACTATCGGGACCACGGTCGGTCATGGTCACCAGCATTTCAGACAACAACGCGCCGAGCTGTGGTTCCAGACTTTTATCTTTAAGGAATAAACCAACAATGCCGCACATGGCAGGACAGTCTCCATTCTGTTTCTGAAACGGAGACTACCTGTTCGCGAATGCGGAATCAACTATGAAGAATAAAAATTTCTTCTCAGTGAATTGATGTTTTCACCGGAGTGAATGCTTATCCCCGGGCGGGATAGCAGATGATCGATAGGTAACGTATTGGAAATGAAAGAAGTTCTTCCGGTCCGTGGCGGGCATCGGCATCAAAGAACAGGCTGTCGCCTTCTTTCATGTAGTAAAGCTGATCGCCATGGCGGTAACGAACTTCACCCTCAAGCATATAGATGAATTCCATGCCTTCATGCTGGAAGGCGGGGAAGCTGCTCGACTCCTCGGTAAGCGTTAGCAAATAGGGTTCGACCACCACGCCGCTGGTGTTGTTATCGATATGACCCAGCAGGTTATATTCATGGCCGGCGCGCGTGCCGCGGCGTTCAATCGCAACACCTTCGCCGGATTTCACGAACACCGCATTGCGCGGTTCTTCATAACGGCGGAAGAAATCGGTCACCGGCACACCCAGCGCACTTGCCAGTGCCTGAAGCGAGGTCAGCGACGGCGAGGTCACGCCGTTTTCGATCTTGGAAAGCATCCCCATCGAAATCCCGGTTGCCGACGCCAGATCGGAAATCGTAATGCCCAGCTTCTTGCGGAGCGCTCGGACTTCATGGCCGATGGCAATTTCCAGATTGTTTTCCTTGGGTTCACGAAGCGCGTGCGGGTCCTGGGTGAGGGCGGCGGGTTTGCTCTTGGTGTCCATACCTGATCCTTGCTCGCTATTGGCGGTGGTCTGCGGTGCTTGTGTTGTTTTGCTATTTGCCATGCTGGCTTGTCCTCCGTCACCGGTTTTGTCCCGGTGCGGGTCCGCTCGTTTCTGGTTTCCTCGAACGGCCACTTGATGCGGCCTGCCTTTTTATCGGTCGTATGCGCCCGGGCTTTTGCCCTTATTGGTCGGCCATACGCCATAGGCATGACTTACACTGGCAGGAAATATTTATCAACTCCAGGGAAAATAAATTTCCGCAAAGGCGATATGAGGGGTGGGGATGGAAGTTGCTGCAATGCCGTAGAAAATAGCCTTTAAGGAATAAAAATTGAATAATATGAAAAATAATTATTGCGTTCGCGAACAAGATGCCGCCAAAATATGGAACAAAATAAGCCGATAATAGCGCGCTGATTGTGCGCAAAGGCAATCATATCAGGAGGCCATCACTATGACTGCAAGCTGGAGATTTTCAGCCCTTGCCGATCGGCATCGCGCGCTTGGTTCCAATCTCGAAGACTGGAGCGGTATGGGTACCGCCTGGACCTATGACAAGGATTGGGAGGAGGAATACATCGCGATCCGCACCAAGGCCGGGATCATGGATGTTTCAGGCCTGAAAAAGGTTCACATCACCGGCGCGCATGCATCCCACGTGATCGACTATGCCACCACGCGCAATGTCGAAAAGATCTATCCGGGCAAGTCTGTCTATGCCTGCATGCTTAATGATCAGGGCAAGTTCACCGATGATTGCGTGATTTATCGCATGGGGCCCAATTCATGGATGGTGGTGCACGGATCGGGCACCGGGCACGAAGAATTGACCAAGGCGGCCATGGGCCGTGATGTGTCGGTTCGTTTTGATGACAACCTTCATGATTTATCGCTGCAAGGGCCGCTTGCGGTGGATTATCTGGCGGAATATGTGCCGGGCATCCGCGATCTGCCCTATTTCCATCATACGCAGACGCAGTTGTTTGGCCTGCCTGTAATGATTTCGCGCACCGGCTATACCGGTGAACGCGGCTATGAGATCTTCTGTCGTGGGCAGGATGCCGGGATGATCTGGGATCGCATCGTTGCCAAGGGCAAGGATATGGGCATTATTCCGACCCGCTTTACCACGCTTGATATGCTGCGTGTCGAAAGCTACCTGCTGTTTTACCCTTACGATAACTCGCAGATGTACCCGTTCGAAAATGAAGGTCCGGGCGATACCCTGTGGGAGCTTGGCCTTGATTTCACCGTCAGCCCGGGCAAGACCGGCTTCCGCGGTGCCGAGGAACACTACCGCCTGAAAGGCAAGGAACGCTTCAAGATCTTTGGCATCCTGTTTGATGGAAAGGAAGTCCCGGCCGAAGGGGCGGAAGTCTTCAAGGACGGGGCCAAGGTCGGCGTTGTCACCTGTGCGATGTATTCACCGCTCAAGGATCAGACCATGGCCATTGCCCGTCTGGCGGTGGATTGCGCCGAACAGGGTGTGCGGCTTGAAGTGACGGGTGAAAAAGGCATGCTCGGCGGAATGGCCCATACCATGCCATTTGATGACCCCAAAAAATTGAAAAGAACAGCCAAGGGTTAAGGTCGGCGACCGGGGGCTGTCAGAGGCCCCCGGATCAAGCGCCTGATCCATGAGGTTTCTGACAGAATGGGACCCGCTACCATGTCTGAGAGTCTTATCGAAGAAAGCATTCTTTCCCGTCCGACCTATGGCACGTTAAAAATCGTACCGGGTCTGGCGCATTATTTTCTGGCCGATGCATCCGGTGCCGAATGCGTTATCCGGGTCGTGCAGGAACTGCCGCGCGACATGTTGGAAAAGGTGCATATCCTTTATGTGCCGACCCCGGGTGAAGCCGCCCTGATTACATCGCTTTATGCGCTTGGCGCCAAACGGTTCGAACATTCCCCGACTATTGACGAAGCCGTCGCCAAGCTTGGTGAATGGCTGTCAGACGCCAAGATGGGCAGCCAGCTTTATCTTGCGGGCACCGAAGGCTTGGTCGGGCAGGGCGCTGCCAAGGGCGAGGCATGCGGCCTCGATCATACAGCAGTGCAGTGTGAGCATCGCGGCAGTCTGGCGCGTCGCGTTCAGTGTGTTCACTGCAAAACCATGATCGAGGACGTCACCACCCAGCCGGTCAAATGTCCGTCTTGCGATTTGCTGTTGCTCGTGCGTGATCACTATTCCCGTCGTCTGGCGGCGTTTCAGGGTGTTTGTATCAATGCTGAAGACCCGTCTGAAGAAATCGAAATCAAGGAGGTGTTCAAATGAGTGCGTCCGATCATTTGATTCCGGTGGTTGTCAGTAACGTGGTCGAGGTCAACCCGATCATTAAACGGTTCGAGTTCAAGCACGTGAATGGTGATGAACTCCCCGCCTTTTCGGGTGGGGCACATATCGTTGTCGAAATGCTTGATGACGGCACGAAACGCAAAAATCCCTATTCGCTGATGAGCTCCCCGTTCGAGCGCGATCAATATGCGATTTCGGTGCGCCGGGACGATACCGGGCGCGGCGGATCGAAATTCATGCATGAGCAGGTGCGACCTGGCATGCAGATGAAAATCTCTGCCCCGGTCAATCTGTTCGCGCTCGACTTGCGGGCCAGAAAACACCTGATGATTGCTGGCGGCATCGGCATTACGCCGTTCATCGCGCAAATGGCCCAGGCCGATAAGCTCGGCGTGCCGTTTGAACTGCACTATGCTGCGCGCTCAGTATCGCAGGCGGCCTATATGGACAGCCTTGCCGATCGTTTTGGCGATCACGTGTCGTGCTATTGCGATGATCAGGGCGAAAGCGTTGATTTGGAAACGCTTTTATCCAGTCAGCCCCTTGGCACGCATGTCTACGTCTGCGGCCCAAAGGGCATGATCGAACGGGTGGTTGAAACCGCGACAAGTCTTGGCTGGCCCGCCGCACACGTTCATTTCGAACACTTCCTGGCCCCACCAGTTGGTGAGCCCTTTGAAGTGCATCTGTCCAAGGCAGGCATTGATATCACGGTGGGTGCGGAGCAAAGCCTGCTCGAGGCGGTTGAGGCATCCGGAACCCCGATCAATTGCATGTGCCGGGGCGGGGCGTGTGGTCAGTGCGAAACGGTGGTTGTCGCCTGCGACGGCGAGATCATGCACAACGATCACTGGCTTGATGAAGAACAGCGTGCGGCAAAGCAACGGATCATGCCGTGTGTTTCACGGTTCCGCGGCAAACGCCTTGAACTTGATCTGTAAGGGGGATTTCAGTCATGACCATCCAGTTTAAAGACGAGAGCTTCCGCGGTGATTTCACCTACGCCAATAGTCCGTCAAACATCCCGCGTTTTCCGTTTCCCTTCCCGGAAGACGAATACATGTATTCGACCAATATCGAACCGCATCATGCTGCCCGTGCCGGCAGCCCGTTTGAAAATGCGTTTGATGTTGATGAACACTATGTCGCGGAAATGAAGGACCGCGCGCTAGTTTTGGCCGAAGACCCCGGTCGATGTCAGGCCTTGCCGCATATGGAAACGGCGGGGTGGGATTTCCTTGAACTCGTGATGGTGTCCAAGGCGCGCGATTATCCCGATCTGTTCAAACTGACCATGGATGGCGATCGCTGGCACTGGATCAACAAACCGCTTCAGATCGACGATACCTTTACCTTTGGTGACAGTTCGACACTGCCCTGCCATCCGATGGAATATATCGGGCGTCAGGTACAAGGCGATCACGCCATCCTTGATCAACGCGATGGCAATCTTTGGATGGATGCCGGGATCATCACCGCACAGGCCGACTGGTCGCTTGATTTCGACATTGGCATGAATTTCTTTGAATGGCATGCGCCCGTGCCGCTGGCCCACGAACTGGGTGTGTTCCAGCGTGCGCTGAAATTCCTTTTGACCCTGCCACAGGGGCAGCCATCCCGGCGCCTGAACTGGACGTTGACGGTTAATCCGCGTCTCGATACCAGCCCGGAAAATTATCCCAAATGGGGTCCGGACCGGATGACCGTGACGCCGGAAAATATTGGTGAAAAGGTCCATCTGCGTGTGGAGCTTCAGACGTTCTGGCGTCTGCCGCGGTCCAACGCAATCCTGTTTCCGATCCGAACATATTTGATGGCGATGAACGAAGTGGTGACCCAGCCAAAATGGGGCCGTCGCCTGCATCGTGTCATGCGCGATTTGCGGCCCGAACTTGTCGATTACAAGGGGCTGTCGCGCTACCACCCGATCCTGGTCGAGTGGCTTTCACAATTTGACGACGGGGCGCCGACGTCACCGGGGATCTTCCCCGATTAACAAAGAACGAACCGGCACAAGCCGGACAGAGGAGACGCATAAACGGCATAACGCTTTTATTGGGGATTTAAGGCTATGACACTTCGTGTTGCGATTATTGGCGCCGGTCCGTCAGGCATGGCGCAGATGCGTGCATTTCAATCTGCTGCCGCCAAAGGGGCCGAAATCCCCGAGATTGTGTGTTTTGAACGTCAGGAAGACTGGGGTGGTTTGTGGAACTACACCTGGCGCACCGGACTTGATGAATATGGCGAACCGATCCACGGATCGATGTATCGCTATTTGTGGTCAAACGGGCCCAAGGAATGCCTGGAATTTGCCGATTACACGTTTGAGGAACATTTCGGCAAACCCATCGCATCCTATCCGCCGCGCGCAGTGATCTGGGATTACATCAAGGGCCGGGTTGAAAAGGCCAATGTCCGCCCGTGGGTGCGGTTCAGAACCCCGGTCCGCAGTGTTGAATTCGATGAAGAAAGCCAGACCTTCGCCGTCACATCACATGATTTGAAAAATGATGTGGTTTCGACCGAGGAATTTGATCATGTCATTGTTGCCAATGGTCACTTTTCGACCCCGAATGTGCCGGAATTTCCGGGCTTTGAGACCTTTGGCGGGCGTGTTTTGCATGCCCATGATTTCCGTGACGCACTGGAATTCAAGGGCAAGGATATCCTGATCATCGGTACGTCCTATTCGGCTGAGGATATCGGATCGCAATGTTACAAGTATGGCTGCAAGTCGGTCACGGTCAGCCACCGCACCAACCCGATCGGCTTTGACTGGCCAGATAACTGGGCAGAGGTGCCGCTGCTGACCAAGGTTGATGGCAATACGGCCTATTTCAAGGATGGCTCATCACGTGACGTCGATGCGATCATTCTGTGCACCGGCTATCAGCATCACTTCCCGTTCCTGACTGATGATCTGCGTCTTAAGACCGATAACCGCCTGTGGCCACTGGGCCTTTATAAAGGTGTCGTCTGGGAAGAAAATCCGAAGATGATGTATCTCGGCATGCAGGACCAGTTCTATACCTTCAACATGTTTGATGCGCAGGCATGGTTTGCCCGTGACGTGATCATGGGCCGCATTCCCTTGCCATCCAGGGATGAAATGAAGGCCGACAGCAAGGCCTGGCGGGATCGCGAAGAGGGTCTTAAGGACGATCACGACATGATCTGGTTCCAGGGAGATTACACCGCCCATCTGATCGAAATGACGGACTATCCGATGTTCGATATCGAAGGGGTGAACAAGACCTTTGAGGAATGGGAACATGACAAGGCCGACGACATCATGGGCTATCGCAACAAGTCCTATCGATCGCTGATGACGGGCAATATGTCACCAGCCCATCACACGCCGTGGCTGGACGAACTTGATGACAGCCTGGAAGCCTATTTGCAGGTTGAAAAGAAAACGGCTGCCGAATAGGCAGCCGAACTTTCAGGACTTTCAAAGAAGCGGGCGCAAGTCCGCCGTCTCCCTTAACCAAACTCGCAGTCACCCCCACAGTCGACATGGCTGCGGGGTTTCTTTTGGGGTTTATAAGCCGCGCGTTTCAGGACCGCGGCTTTTCCTTTTTGGGATCATAATGCGGGAAGGCGGTGATGATGGCGGGCAGGCGGACCATATGGCCGTCAAGCTTGCCAATCTCGACCTCGGTGCCGATATCGGCGTGCGCGATATCAACCCGCGCCAGTGCGATATTCTTGCCCAGAATGGCGGATCGTACCGCACTGGTGATCACACCGATCTGCGCACGTCCGATATGAACGCAATCGCCATGGCCGACCGTGACGTTGCCATCAATCTCGATGCCCACCAGTTTGTGCGACGGATGTTCCTTGCGCCGGATCAGGGCGTCACGGCCGACAAAGTCATCTTCCTTTGATTTGAGCGGTACGGTGAAGCCGATCCCGGCTTCGAACGGATCGGTCTGATCGGAAAATTCATAATCGGCAAAGATCAACCCGGCCTCGATCCGCAACATGTCAAGGGCTCCTAGCCCCATCGGCGTCAGGCCGTGTGGTTTGCCAGCCGCCCAGATGGCATCAAACACGGTGAGGGCGTCCTTGGGATGGCACCAGACTTCGTAACCAAGTTCTCCGGTATAGCCGGTGCGGGAGACGACAACAGGTGCGCCTTTGGCATCACCGATCCGGCCAACGGTGAATTTGAACCATTCGACTTCATCCATGGATGGCTGATGCGGCGGAGTCCAGATGACTTCGCGCAGGATATCGCGGCTTTTAGGACCCTGAACGGCGATGTTGTGCATCTGATCGGTCGATGAGCGGATCAGGACATGCAGGCCAAGTTTTTCGGCCTGTTCACGCAGCCAGACACCGCTGTAATCATCGCCGCAAATCCAGCGGAAATTATCCTGCCCCAGACGCAACAACGTGCCGTCATCAATCATACCGCCGTGCGGATAGCACATCGCGGAATAGACGACTTGGCCGATGCCAAGTTTTTTGACATTGCGCGTCAGGCAATATTGCATCAGCGCTTCGCTGTCCGGGCCGGTGATTTCGAACTTCCGCAAGGCTGACAAATCAATGACCACGGCCTTTTCACGGCAGGCATAATATTCTTCGATCATGCCGTGGCCGTTATATTCATGGGCCAGCCAGAAACCCTTATATTCGACGAAGTTGCGGGTCAGTTCGCGTGTACGCGGGTGGAAGGCGGTTTCTTTGGTCATTTTTGCTTCGGCCTCTGCAGTCGGGCGCCAGGCAACGGCGTGGCTGAATTTTTCAGCACCATCGTAACTTCGGATATGGATGTCGGTTGGTTTCCAGGCATTGGCCGCGGAAGTGTCATCCGGGCAGGCCGATGACACACAGACAAGGTCGGTCATCGCACGCAACAGCACGTAATCGCCCGGACGCGACCAAGGCTGATCGGCATACATCACGCCGTGATCATCAATGCCAGTATTGAAAAAGAAATTGATCGCCATCCAGCCAGCCCGCGGATCAACACCATGTTTGGCAAGGGCCGCGTTGAAATTGTCCGTGCAGTTCACATGACCGGGATAGCCGATGTCATCGTAATATTTCGCAGCACAGGCCATGGCAAAGGCATCATGACGCCCGCAGGTGTCCTGAACGACTTCGACCAGTGGATCCATGTCCTGATCATAGTATTTTCCATGCAGGCCGGGCATTGGATAGGCATGGCCCATCAATGTGCGTGTGGTGGTCACATCCAGCGGGTTCTGAATGCCGCGATCAAGTTTGCGCGCATCAAAACACTGAAAATCAGTGCATTGCCGCCCGTCGACATCAAGAATCTGGATGTAGTCGCCTGCCTTGATTTCATAGGCCTCGGCGGTGGCCGAATGCACACGCAAATCCACAACCGGATCGGCCAGCGGATCGGGCAGGGCGAAGCTATAGGTATCAGAATGATGGGCGCGTTTGATCAGGGCCGTGATCGGTGTTGCGGTATTGTGCGCATCGATCCGCATCAGCGGTGCCGGGGTGGCAATGATGACAAACCCGTCAAGCTGGATGGTCAGTTCAACCGTATCACCGGGTGGGCTGGCATTGCCAAAAAGCCGATGGGCAAGACAGCTTTCAAGTTTGATATCGCGTTTGCGCAAGGTCTTGGCAAAGCGCGTCAGGCTGTCATCAAACGGATCAGACAGCAGATCCATCAAGCCATGCGGCGCGCCATGTGCCAAAGGTTCAAAAATCTCGGGCCGTGCGGCGCCGGATGGTGTCAGGCCGATCAGCTCGACTGATTGCATGCCTTCGCAATTGTGGAGTGCGAGTTGATCGCCCTCGCGCACCGAAATCATGATCGCACCGCGTCCGGGAATTTCATAGCGTTCGCGATTGCGCGCCATCGCAGTGCGTCCGGCATTGATAATGCGACTGGGGCGCGCAGCGCGGACAGCGTGCGGATAGGTTTCCGGTGTTCGGGCAAGGTCGATCATTGTGGCCTCGTGTGCGGTGAATGATCTGAAAGCGGCAGGCCTGGAGGGTATTTGGTGTTTTTACTTTCGGGAAAAGGCAGAGAGGCCAGTTTTGACACTGGCCTCTCGCTGTGTCAGTTGAGCAAAGCAATAACCCAAGGGTTCAGGGCGTCATTGTATTGCTTTGCATCAATCAGATTACATGTCTTTGTAGGCTTTGTTCTCGTGAATGGCCATCGAGGCGATGGTCCAGATGCACACGCCAACACCAACAAGTGTAAGCGCCACGAGCAGAGCCGGTTTGTCAGCAAAGGTGAAGTAGGCTTCTGCACCTTCCCAACTGGTAATCGGAGCTGAGTTCATGTTTCAGTTTCCTTGTTTCGATGTGTCAGAATGATCTTACTCAGCCGGGGTCGGCGAAGTCGGATCGTTGGTAAACGCTGCCGGAACGGTGCTTTCCGGATATGCGCGGACCGGTACTTCTGCCTTGTCAAGGCCAGCCACTTCTGCCTGTTCAGACACACGCAGCAGACCAACAAGCTTCAGAACCAGGGACAGAACGTAGCCCGGTGCGAAGCCAAGGATCATGAAGACGACAGCACTTGAAAGCTGTCCGACAAACGAGATTTCCGGACCGGCAACGTTCTGATAGCCAGATGCAAAGATACCGGCCATGACAAGGCCCCAGACACCGCCAAAGCCGTGGACGGCAACCGCGCCAACCGCATCGTCGATCTTGAATTTCTCAACAAGGATGTCGTTGAGTTTCGGCATGACGCAACCGCCGCCAAAGCTGACGAGGAAGGCAAGACCCGGATAGTAAAGGTCAAGTGCCGGTGCAGAGGAAATCACACCGATCAGGGCACCCGACATCATCCAGAACGGATCACGGGTGACCAGATACGCACCGATCATGCCGCCTGCAACGCCCATCAGGGTGTTGAATGCGAATGCCGACAGGGTTGCCGGGGTGTTGTAAATGGTCATCCAGGTATCGCCGGTATAGATGATGCAGCCGCCAAGGAAGCCGAAGAAGCCCATAACGATAAGCATCAGGCCAATCAGCGACATTGGCATGTTGTGACCGTCGATGTTGTTGACGGTACCGTCGGCATTGAAGCGACCGATACGCGGACCAAGGTTGATCAGAACACCAAGGGTGAAGAAGCCAGCGATGGTATGAACGGCACCCGCCGCACCAACGTCATGCAGGCCCCACTCGGTGGTGAGCCAACCATCCGGATGCCAGCCCCAGGATGCGCCAAGGATCCAGACAACAGCGCCCAGGAACAGGGCAAGGATCGTAAAGCCGGAAATACGGATACGTTCGATTACCGAGCCCGACATGATCGAGGCGGTGGTTGCCGCAAACAGCGTGAAGGCCGCATAGAAGATACCCGACGCGTTATCCGTCAGGTTCGGACCCATATATTCGCTCCAGGGCAGGCCTGCCTCGGAACCGTCGGAAATGGTGAAGCCGGTCGGGAACGCAAGATAGATCCACCAGCCGATGTAGTAGAAGGCCGGGATCAGGAATGCGAAAGCGATCAGGTTTTTCATACCGGATGCCAGTGCGTTCTTCGCACGCGATGCACCCATTTCATACGCAAGGAAGCCTGCGTGAATTGCAAGCATCAGTGCAGTACACCACCAATAGAATACTTCGGAATTGATGGTCGTTGCCATGCTGAGCGATGCTTCAAGGCTGTCCAGCCTCGCCATCAACTCTGGTACGGATTGTTCCATTTTAGTCTCTCCATCACAAAATGCCCCCCGATGGACATTCCTTTTATTAAAATTCAATTCCCTGTAGTGAACAAGCGCAAATGTGTTTTTTATTGTGCGTCGCAAAAATTACAGGAAAATCAATGATCTAAAAAAATATAGAATCGATCAAGGAGAAATTTGAACAAAAAATAGACGCCAAAATTTAATGCATATCAAATATGCAGGTCGCCGGAGTCGTGCCGATTCCGTCTATTTCCCGGGGTGAGAAATGCATCTTTTGGTTGGGTTTTTGCTATCGAGAGGGTTCAGGTCAGAGACCGCGCGCCTCGCTTGGCTTCACGCCATAAGCATCTTTGTAGCTGCGTGAAAAATGGCTGCTGTTGGAAAAGCCGGTGGCAAAGGCGATCTCGGAAATGGTCAGGGCACTTTGCGTCAAAAGCTTGCGGGCATGTTCAAGCCGGACCTGGCGATAGGTTTCAAGAAACGACTTGCCAAGATGCTGGTCAAACAGGCGATCAAGCTGCCGTGTTGAAAGCCTGGCAAAGCGCGCCATTTCGTCGCGGGTTTTCGGATCTTCGATGGTGGTTTCCATCTTTTCGAGAACCCGAAGCAATCCGGCATGATGGACGTTATAGCGTTCGGCAAGCGATGCACGTTGAGGGCCGCCCGATTGCCCGACTTGTGTGTGCAGATACCAGTCCGACACCCGGGTTGCGAAATCCGCCCCAAGGTTTTCGGCGATCATGGCATGCATCATGTCAAGCGGCGCCACCCCGCCGCCACAGGTGATGCGATCCCCGTCAATGACAAACCGTGCGCGTTGGGGTTCCAGATCCGGAAAGGCCTCGATCAGGGCAGGGGCATGTTCCCAGTGAATGGTGAATTGACGCTGCCCCAGAAGCCCGGCGGCGGCCAGAACGTAAGCCCCGCTTGATATGCCGCCCATGCGCACACCCCAGCGCGCCAGTTTGCGTAAATTGCCAAGCATGCCCGGTGCCTGCCATTGCGACGGATGTCCACCGGCACAGATAAACAGGGTGTGCAAACTGGTCGGGGCCTGCGATAGCGGGGTGGTCGGCACCATCGTGCCGGAAGAGGATAAAACGTTTCCGCCCGCCGCCGAATAATTCAACACCTTGTAGATCGGCTGACCCGCCAGAAGGTTGGCCGCACGCAGCGGCTCAATCGCCGAGGCATAAGACATCAACGCAAAATCGGGCAGCAACATGAAACCGATATGCTGGGTGGCCGGAACCGGTTTGGCGTCAAGTTGCCCGGTACGCGGGGTGCGTGTGGTTCTGTTTTGGGGGGCTGAGCTCATGACGCCTGTATCCCGCGTTGGGCGACAATAATATCGCGATGTCGCATTTGTGTTATTGAATGTCTTTAATAGACAAGCTGCAATTTGCACCTCTGTCAAGATTGCTGGGTACCCGATGTGGGCAACAGCGAAAGATCGATGATGCGTTATTCAGCCCTGTCATTGCTTGGCAATGCATTTTCCAAGAACAAGAACTGGAAGCCAGCATGGCGCAATCCGGACCCGAAACCGCATTACGATGTGATCATCATCGGCGGTGGCGGGCACGGATTGGCAACCGCCTATTACCTTTCCAAGGTGTTTGGCGTGCGGAATGTCGCCGTGCTTGAAAAGGGCTATCTTGGATCCGGGAATATCGGGCGGAATACGACAATCATTCGATCCAACTACCTGCTTGAAGGCAATAACCCGTTCTACGAGTTTTCGATGAAGCTTTGGGAAGGCCTTGAGCAGGATTTCAATTTCAACGCCATGGTGTCCCAGCGCGGTGTGATCAACCTGTTTCATTCCGATGCCCAGCGCGATGCCTACACGCGTCGTGGCAATGCCATGCGCCTGCACGGGGTGGATGCGGAGCTTCTTAACCGTGATCAGCTGCGTGAAAAGCTGCCGTTTCTGGATTATGAAAATGCCCGCTTCCCCGTCATGGGCGGGTTGATGCAGGCGCGCGGCGGCACGGTGCGCCATGATGCCGTTGCGTGGGGCTTTGCGCGCGGGGCCGATCAGAACGGCGTCGACATCATCCAGAATTGTGAAGTCACCGCCATTGACCGCGATGGCGATCAAATCACCGGGGTGCAAACCACACGGGGTGCGATCACCTGTAACAAGCTCGCCATGGCGGTCGCGGGCAGTTCAAGCCATGTCGCCAAAATGGTCGATATGCGCCTGCCGATTGAAAGTCACGCGCTTCAGGCCTTTGTGTCCGAAGGATTGAAACCGTTCATCGATACGGTGGTGACCTTTGGCGCGGGGCATTTTTATGTCTCGCAATCCGATAAGGGCGGACTGGTGTTTGGCGGGGATATCGAAGGATATAATTCCTACGCCCAGCGCGGAAACCTAGCGTGCGTGGAACATGTTGCCGAGGCCGGCATGGCGATGATCCCGGCACTTTCGCGGGTGCGGATCCTGCGCAGTTGGGGCGGGATCATGGATATGAGCATGGATGGATCGCCGATCATGGAT
Source organism: Thalassospira sp. UBA4513 (assembly GCF_002388495.1). NCBI lineage: Bacteria > Pseudomonadati > Pseudomonadota > Alphaproteobacteria > Rhodospirillales > Thalassospiraceae > Thalassospira > Thalassospira sp. UBA4513. The sequence continues at coordinate 34,027 of NZ_DGMR01000024.1, read as the reverse complement.
CGCACCCATCTTGCCAACCTCTATTTCAATGGGGGCTGGTGCTATGGCGGGTTCAAGGCGACCCCGGCGTCGGGCTATTGCTTTGCCCATTTGCTGGCAACCGATACGCCGCATGAAACCGCAACCGCGTTTCGCATGGATCGTTTTGCGCGCGGGTATCTTCTGGATGAAAAAGGCGTTGGCGCCCAGGCCAACCTGCATTGAGGAAATTTGGAAATGAGTAGTCTTGTCAAATGTCCTCATTGCGGTTTGCGCCCACGCGAGGAATTTACAATCCGCGGCGAAGTCGCCACCCCGCGCCCAGATGCCGGTGCCGATGAAGCCGTCTGGTTTGATCATGTTTACCTGCGCGACAACCCGCGTGGTGAACATCGCGAATACTGGCATCATTCCGGCGGGTGTCGTCGCTGGCTGGTGTTGACGCGCAATACCCTTACCCACGAAACGTCTGATGTGGTCGATGCAAGCACCTTGAAGACGGAGGGCGCGCAATGACCAGTTTCCGGATTGATGGCGGCACCCTGATTGACCGCAATGATGTGCGCCGCTTTACCTTTAATGGCGAGGCACTCACTGGCTTTGGTGGCGATACGGTTGCATCAAGCCTGTTGGCCAATGGCAAGCAGCTGGTTGGCCGCAGTTTCAAATATCACCGTCCGCGCGGCATCCTGACCGCCGGGGCGGCGGAACCCAATGCCCTTCTGACCATCGGGCGGGACGGGCGGCGTGATCCCAACACCCGTGCCACCATGGCGGAACTGTTTGATGGCCTCGAAGCGCGATCGCAGAACTGCTGGCCGAATGTCAATTTTGATATCGGGGCGGCCAATGGGTTGCTCGGGCCGCTTTTAGGCGCCGGGTTCTATTACAAGACCTTCATGTGGCCAGCCGCCTTTTGGGAAAAGGTCTATGAACCGCTGATCCGCAAGGCGGCCGGTCTTGGCCGGGCAAGCTATGATCCCGATCCCGGCTATTACGAAAAATGTTGGGCGCATTGCGATCTTTTGGTGATCGGGGCGGGGCCGGCTGGTTTGGCCGCGGCCCTGACCGCCGGGCGGGCCGGTGTGCGCGTGATCATTGCCGATGAAGGGGCGCAACTTGGTGGTGGTTTGATCGCCGAAGGAAGCCCGGTGGGTGGTAAACCAGCCGACACAGTGCTTGCCGATATCATTGGTGAGTTGCACGCCCTTCCCAATGTCGAGATCAAGAAACGCACCACGGTTTTTGCCGCCTATGACGATCAGGTGTTTGGCGCGGTTGAACGGGTACAAAAGCATCTGCCAGAACACGAGATTAATCCCCATCGCGCCTTGGAACGCCTGTGGCGCATTGTCGCCCGACAGGTGGTGCTGGCGACCGGGGCGGAAGAACGCCCGATTGTCTTTGGTGGCAATGATCGCCCGGGCGTCATGATGGCCGGTGCGATGCGTACCTATTTGAATGCCTATGGCGTGGCACCGGGCAAACGCGTGGCGCTGTTTGCCAATAACAGTCAGGCCTATCAGACCGCGATGGATCTTGAGGCGTGTGGTATCGAGGTTGCCGCGATCATTGATCCGCGCACCTGCCCGAACATTGACTATGACGGTAAGGCGCGCCTGATTGCCGGTGCAATGGTGCGTGATACTGCTGGTCGCAAGGCGATCAAGTCCATCACCGTTCGCCATGATGATGGCCGTGATGAAGTTATCGCGGTGGATGCCCTTGGCGTATCAGGCGGCTATAGCCCGATTGTGCATCTGGCCTGTCATCGCGGAGGCAAACCTGTGTGGTCGGACGCGCATGTCGGTTTCATGCCGCCGGAAAATACCGATGGCATGACGTCCTGCGGTGCGGTTGCCGGAAAAGCCGGTATTGCGGCCTGTTTTGCCGACGGCGGTGTTGCCGCGGTCAAGGCGCTTGCAGAACTGGGTGTAAAGGGCGAGGCCGCATCACTTCCGGGTGTCGAGCAGAACGAGGAAAAAGTTGATCATATCCAGCTGGTCTGGCGGGTGGCATCAAGCAAGGGTAAGGCCTTTGTCGATTTTCAGAACGACGTTGCGGCATCTGACATCACGCTCGCCATGCGCGAAGGTTATGATCATGTCGAACTTGCCAAACGTTATACCACCAACGGCATGGCAACCGATCAGGGCAAGACATCGAATGTAAACGCGATTGGCATTCTGGCCGAGAACAAGGGTGTATCGCCCGGCGAAATCGGTACAACAACCTTCCGTCCGTTTTACACGCCGGTATCGTTTGGTGCGCTGGTCGGCGCATCCAAGGGGATGGATTTCCAGCCAGTGCGCAAGTCCCCCCTGCATGGTTGGGCAGAGCGTAATGGTGCAAAGTTTGTCGAAACCGGGCTTTGGTATCGATCAAGCTGGTTCCCCAAGGACGGCGAGACCTTTTGGCGTGACAGCGTTGATCGCGAAGTTAACGCGGTGCGGTCCAAGGTTGGCATCTGTGATGTTTCCACCCTTGGCAAGATTGAGATTTTTGGTGCTGATGCGGCAGAATTCCTGAACCGGGTTTATTGCAACGCTTTCCTGAAGCTGCCGGTTGGCAAGGCGCGCTATGGCATCATGCTGCGCGAGGATGGCTTTGTGTATGATGACGGCACGACCAGTTGCCTTGGCGAAAATCATTACTTCATGACGACGACAACGGCCCTTGCCGCCGGGGTTTTGACCCATCTGGAATTCTGCGCGCAGGTGTTGTGGCCGCAGCTGGATGTCCGTTTGGCATCGGCAACCGATCAATGGGCGCAGATGGCAATTGCCGGACCTAAATCGCGCGATGTGCTGTCCAAGATTATTGATGATGATATCTCGAACGAGGCCTTCCCGTTCCTGGCGGCGCGTGAAGTATCGATGTTTGGCGGGCGCCTCAAGGGCCGGTTGTTCCGAATTTCGTTCTCCGGCGAGTTGGCCTATGAAGTTGCGGTGCCTGCCGGATACGGTGAAAGCGTTGCCGATGCGATCATGACTGCCGGCGAAGAGTTCGGGATCACGCCCTATGGCACCGAGGCGCTTGGCGTGATGCGGATTGAAAAGGGCCATGTCACCCACGCCGAAATCAACGGCACGGTCACACCGGCTGATCTTGGCATGGGCAAGATGGTGTCAGCCAAAAAGGATGATTTCATCGGCCGGGTGATGAACCTGCGTGAAGGGCTGGTGGATCCATCGCGCCCGTCACTTGTCGGGATCAAACCGAAATCACCGTCTGACAGGTTCGCCACCGGATCGCATATCCTTAATCCCGGTGATGACGTCAGTCTTGCCAATGATCAGGGCTATGTCACCTCGATGTGTCATTCACCGACATTGGGTCATACGATTGGCTTGGCGCTGGTGAAAAACGGCCCGAGCCGCGTTGGTGAAGAAGTGGTCATCTGGAATGGACTGGCCGGAACAACTGTCACCGGCGTCCTTTGCAATCCTGCCTTTGTCGATCCGGAAAATGAGAAACTTCATGCATGAATATCCATTAGAAAACCGTTTCGCATTTTCGCCCCACGTCGCGGCGGGCGCGGGTGCGTCGATCAATCTCGCCCCGGTGACGGGTGGCTTTGTGATCCATGTGCTGGGCGATGCCAAAAGCGAAGAAGCGGCCCTCAAACAGGCGCTTGCAAAGATCGCCCCGGAACTTGGTGCGGATGTGCGCAAGTCCGCGCCAAAGCAGTGGTTCTGGGTGGGGGATGCGGATGTTTCTTCTGACCGGTTGGCAGAAATTCAGGCGGGGTTACCCAGCGAATTTGCACTGGCCGATCAGACGCATGGGCGATTACGCATGGTGCTTTCCGGCGCTTCATCGCGGATCGTGTTGGCCAAGGGCACCATGGTTGATCTATCGCCAGAGATGTTTGCAATTGGTAGGTCGGCCATGACCCAGATCGGGCATATCGGCGCAATGATCACCCGTACTGCGGATGACAGTTTCGAGCTTATTGTTTTGCGCAGCTTTGCGAGCACCCTGTGGGATGAATTGCAACATATGGCCGCAGAGTTCTGCCACCCTTGAATGGACATCGCGGGGGTGTGTTCGTTCATCGGCGTTTCGGTTCAAACAAAACACGGTAGGGGCGGAGCATTTAAGTGCTCCGCCCGTTTGTGGTGTGATCAATTTATTTGCGCGCGGTCAGGCGTGCGCTTTTGATTCCGTTGCAGATTCCTGACGTAGTCGGGAGATTGCGATGAAATGGAAGCCAAGAAAAATCGGAACGAAAAACGCCGGGAACATTGCAAGCGGATAGGCATTGATGATGTTTGGTGCATCCAGTGCATAAAGATGGGCAAATCCCGGTGACGTAATAATCCCAAACAGGACAGCAAAGAAGAAATCGGCGATCCCGATGAAGATCGCGCGCGCCAGAAGGGATCTTGCATTCGGTTCCCCTTTGGCAAGTGCCCGACTTGCTTGCCATCCGGCAATCCCGGCAAGAATGTCCCCCAGTCCCGCAGGCAAAGCAAACAGTGCTGGAATATCCCCGACGATCCATCCGATCAGGAACAGTCCACCCATGATGCGCGGGATTTGAAACGCGGCGATTGCACTCAGGGGTGTGGCTTCGGTGATGCGTCTGCCAAGCGGTGTCAGCCACGCAAGGCCCCAGATCAGGGTCGCGCCGCCGAACAGAAACATCAGGACATAGGGCGGGTCGCCAATTTCGGCGGGGACATTGAAAACCCCCGACCGAGAGAACGGGAGGGCAACAGCAAACCACGCCCCAAGGACAACTGCAGAGGCAGTCACAAATACAGCGATTTGATTGGCTGTCAGGGAAGCGCGAAATGCACCCATGCTGGCAATCGCGACAGCAAGAAGTGGAATGCCGATCCCGAATGGATGCACATAGAACTCATAAAAACCGAACATGGTTTTGGTAACTCCGTTTTGTTGTGGTGCATGCCAGCAAATTATTCCGAACGTCAGAAACCGTTGCGCGCTGTCTGTCTTGGTGCCGCAACGGTTACGTTTGCTATCACGCGCCATTATAGATGATGATTGTCATCTTTTTATTTAGATGATATACGAAATCTATAATGTCAATCCCGAATTTGAGAGTTCGCTATGCCGCGTGTTTCCGAAGCGGAAAAAAAGAAATCCCGCAAACGCATTCTTGATGCGGCCGCACGCCTTATCCGTGAGAACGGTGTTGAAGCAACCAGTGTGGCAGATGTCATGACAGCAGCCGGGATGACTCATGGCGGGTTCTATCGCCATTTCGCCAACAAGGACGAACTGGTTCGCGCCGCGTTTCTGGAAGCGGTCGACAGATCGGTTGGGGCAATGGACGTTCCTGAAACCGAAGGCGCTCGGGAAGAGGCGCGCAAAAGGTACGTCGCGACATACCTGTCACAGGAGCATGTTGAAAGCAGGGGGACAGGCTGTCCGATTGCCGCACTGGGTGCGGAGCTTGGACGTGGCGATGGCGCGGCAAAGAAAGAGGCCGCAGCCAGCGTTGATCGGGTTGCGGCATTGCTTGCGGATGGGGATGACAAGCAGGAAGGATACGAAAAACTTGCCTTGCTTGTCGGTACAATAACCTTGGCCCGGCTTGTCGATGATGTCGTAACGCGCGAATTGATCCTTGATGCCGGTGCCACGGCATTCAAACGATCTACTTCATAAAGTACCGGGATGAAGTACCGGCCAAAAAGTGGGATTTTCGCGCGTTCGGTTACTTGACCAATACAGCCAGAAGTTTGTCGAGGAACACTTCGCAACGGCCCAACTGATCAAGCTCGATGAATTCGTCGGGCTTGTGGGCCTGTTCGATACTGCCCGGGCCACAGACCACGGTCGGGATATCGCCAAGGGCCGAAAATGCGCCGGCCTCTGTGCCGAAGCTGACCTTGCCGGTGGTGTTGGCACCCGTGAGCGCCATGACAAGTTTGGTTACTTCTTCGTCATCGCCGGTGGCAAGGCCCGGCATATCGGAAATCACTTCAACCTCGATGCCGACATCGTCGTAAATCTCGCGCATTTCGGGCTGAAGGGTATTTTCGATGTAATCGTAAATCTTGGCTTTAAGCGCTTCGCGGTCATCGTTGGGCAGATTGCGGAATTCGAAATCGACAAAGCAATTCTGCGGAATGATGTTGAGCTGCGTACCGCCCTTGATCACACCGGTATGGAAGGTGGTGTGGTTTGGCTCAAACTCGTCATCATGCGGGCCGTTTTCGCGGCATTCGTGGCCAAGCTTACGCAGGAACACCACCAGTTCGGCGGCAAATTCAACCGCATTGACCCCTTCGCGCGGCAACGACGAGTGCCCGGAACGACCGGTGAAATGTGCGCGCGCGGAAAACTTGCCCTTGTGCTGGGTGATGACCTTCATTTCAGTCGGCTCACCGACGATGCACATGGCCGGTTTGTGTGGCAGATTGTTGATCGCCTCGACCAGGCTTGGCACACCCAGACAGCCGACTTCCTCGTCATAGGTGAAAGCCAGATGGATTGGCACCCGAAGGTTGGCGTTCTTAAAGGTTTCCGCCTTGGCCAGAAGGCAGGCGAGAAAACCCTTCATGTCGCACGATCCGCGGCCATAAAGCTTGTCGTCGCGGATATCAATCTCGTACGGATCGGATGCCCAGTTCTGGCCCTCTGTCGGGACCACGTCACTGTGGCCTGACAGGATCACGCCACCCGCAACGTCCGGGCCGATGGTGGCATAAAGATTGGCCTTGGTATCGGTCGGGTCGCGCACAACCAGCGTGTCATAGCCCAAACCGTCCAGGAATGCCTTCACCTCGTCAATCAGTGCCAGATTGGGCGTCATGCTGACGGATTGGTGGCGGATCAGTTTGCGGCACCATTCAATGGTATTTTCTGACGGGGCAAGTGCGGCGGTGGTCATTCGACGAATTGTTCCTTGAGGATACGTTCTTCAAGATTGTGTTCCGGATCAAACAGCAGCTTGATTTTCATACTGCGGTCTTCGCGGATTTTCACGCTCGAGACATCGCGAACCTCGGTATAGTCGGCAACGGCGGATACCGGGCGCTTTTCGGGGTTCTCGATCTGGAAAACGACTTCTGCGCCATGGGGCAAAAGCGCGCCACGCCAGCGACGCGGGCGAAACGGACTGATCGGTGTGAGCGCGAGCAATCCGCTTCCCATCGGCAGGATCGGACCATGTGCCGACAGGTTATAGGCCGTACTGCCGGCCGGCGTACAGACAAGCGCGCCATCGCAAACCAGTTCGGCCAAGCGTTCGACGCCATCGACCTTGATGCGCAATTTGGCGGCCTGACGGGTTTCACGCAATAGCGACACTTCGTTGATCGCCAGCGCACACAGGCTTTCGCCCGAAACAGTGTGGGCTTCCATCTGAAGCGGGTGAAGCTCGACCGTCTGGGCCTCTGCGATGCGGTCGGTCAAATTCATTTCGCGGAATTCATTCATCAGAAATCCGACCGTGCCCCGGTTCATGCCATAGATCGGCACCTTGCGGCCCATATAGCGGTGCAGGGTTTCGAGCATGAACCCGTCGCCGCCAAGGGCTACGATCACGTCGGCCTTGTCGGGCGCAATGTGGCCGTATCTGTGTTTTAGCCGATACATCGCATCCTGTGCGATTTTGGTTTCGGCTGCAACGAAGGCGATGGAATCAAGCTGCATCTTCGATCCAACGGATGTTTGGGGCTCGCCCGAAAGGGCATGGCCGAACAATAGAGTACGCTTTGCACTGAATTGCAAGGGGCTGCGTGATGTTCGTCCCCATGCAGATGTTTTGACTAAACACCAGTATGATTGACGGCACGAAAAAAACAGTGGAACCTGAAAGTTACGGGTTCCGATCCCCGGTTCAAATCAAAAAAACAGAACGGCGCGATGTCAAAAGAACCATTCAGCTTCTCTGCCGCCCTTTCCCGCATTTCACGTCCTGATGAAGGTCATGACGATGATGTGCTTGAAGTCGGCGAAAGCATGGAGCTTGATGGTGCGTCCGAAACAGCACTCGTTCCCAAACGGATCCGCAATCCGGATGCCACCCGTCAGAAGCTTCTGGACGCGGCGTTTGGTGAAATCCGCCGGGCCGGGTTCGGCGGGGCGTCAATCAGCAACATCCTTGAACAAAGCGGCTGTACGAAAGGTGCGCTTTATCACCACTTTTCCGGCAAGGCCAACCTGATCAACGCCGTCATCGAGGAATGCCTGCCGGGCTATGTTGACGAGGTCTGGTTGGACGACCTTGAAGGGGCAGAAGATATATTGCCCGTGTTGATGGGGCAGGTGGATCGGTTGGGTAGCGAAAATGCACCGGCAATGCTGGCCGGCGGATGCCCCCTGGCGCGTCTGGCATCCGGTGCCGGTGAACTTGATGAAAGCCTGCGCAAACGTATTGATGGTGTTTACCGTTATTGGCGGCGCGGGCTTGCGTCCCGCATCGGCAAGGCGCAGTTCGACAAAACCGTCCGTACCGATATCGAACCCTCGGCCGTTGCGGAATTCATCATTGCCGCCCTGCACGGGTTCCTGACCCGCCCGCCCGCCTTGCGCAATCTGGAAACCCAGGATTCATTTGCGCGCGAATTTGCCCGCTATCTCAATAATCTTCGGCCTTGATCAGACTTAATCGCTAAAGCCCTTCGTTCTGAATTGCGCGGCACGTAGATTATTGTGCTGTCAGCCATTAATACAAACCATAAATGTAATATGGATTGTATTGACATTTATTTGTGATGAATTAGGTATATTGCACAAAATCATGATGAATTGATCATTGGAGACAGCCCCATGCGTTCCCTTATCCTTTCTGCCGTTGCGGCGGTCACTTTTGCCTTTGCGGGCAGTGCTGCGCAGGCGGAACGTCTTACCGAAAAGCCGCTGGTTGATGCCAACTGGGTTGCGGACAATCTTGATAACCCGTCGATGGTTGTTGTTGATATCCGCTCGCTTACCAAGGACGGCAGCCCTTATGAAGCTGGCCACATTCCGGGTGCCGTCTTTGCGCCCTATGGCAAGTTTGGCTGGCGGGCCAAGGTCAATGATGTGGTTGGCATGCTGCCGCCGGTTGATGTGATTTCCAACCGCATTGGTGCACTTGGCATCGACAATGACAAACAGGTTGTCGTCGTTCCGGCCGGCCAGAACAGCTCGGACTTCGGTTCTGCCACCCGCGTTTACTGGACTTTTAAGGTGCTTGGTCATGACGCGGTTACCATCCTTGATGGTGGTCAGCGCGCTTGGCTGGCGGCTGGCAAGGAAGTCTCGACCGATCCGGTCGTGCCAAAGGCCGTTGCGTTCAATGCCAATTTCCGTCCTGAACTTGTTGCGACCGCCGATGATGTTGCCAAGGCGCGCGCAGAGGGTGTTGCACTTGTCGATGCCCGTCCGGTTTCGCAGTTCAAGGGCGAAGCAAAAAGCGGTGTTGTCGCCCGTCCGGGTGCCGTTCCGGGTGCGAAAAACATTCCGCAGTCAAAGTTTTACAACGATCAGGATGGCGCCTTTGTCGCGGCTGACGTGATCGAAAACCTTGTGGCAGATGCAGGTGTTTCCAAGGACAGCAAGGAAATCACCTATTGCAACACCGGTCATTGGGCGTCGGTCGCATGGTTTGGCCTTTCCGAAGTGATGGGCAACAAGAACACGGCGATGTATGATGGCTCCATGACCGAATGGGCGGCGGATCCGAACCGTGAAATGGTGATCCCGGAATAACCGGATAACCATACGGCTTCCACCAAGCCGCGAACATTCTGGACGGAACCGGGCAGCCGGTTCCGTTTTCATTTAGATATCTGATTTCAGGTTATTGAGCCTCACCATGTCTGAAACGACCCTAAAAGCAAATCCGGCAACACCGGGTTTCACCTTTGACAAAGGACCGGCTGCCATCACCGCCGTCCTGTTTGTCCTTGTCGGTATCGCAATTTCACAGGCGGTCGATCTTAAACAGGCCGTGCTGTATGGCCTTGGCGGATTGCTTGGCATTGCGCTTTATCATGCGTCCTTTGGGTTCACCGGCGGGTGGCGCCGCTTTTCTGTTGAAAAGCGCGGCCGTGCCTTGCGTGCACAGCTTTTGATGATCGGTGTTGCGGCGGCGGCCTTTATCCCGTTGCTGTCGCTTGGCAATCCGTTTGGCGGATCGGTCGTTGGGGCGGTTGCACCCGTCGGCATGTCTGTCCTGATCGGGGCGTTTCTGTTTGGGCTTGGTATGCAGCTTGGCGGGGGCTGTGGCTCCGGCACGTTGTTCACGGTTGGCGGCGGCAGTGCGCGCATGCTGGTCACGCTTGTCTTCTTTATTATCGGTGCGGTGATCGGCACGGCCCATCTGCCGATGTGGCTTGAGCTGCCCTCCTTGCCGCCGATGAGCCTTGGTCGTGAATATGGCATTGGCGGCGGGCTTGCCGTGACGTTCGGGGGTCTGGCGCTGGTGGCGTTGCTGACCGTATTCGTTGAAAAGCGTGCCCATGGCGGCCTTGAAGTTGTTTCAACGGCACCGCGCGAAGGTGTGGCACGTTTCATCCATGGCCCATGGCCGATGATCTGGACCGGCCTGCTTTTGGCAGGCCTCAATGTTGCGACGCTTCTGATTGCGGGCCATCCGTGGTCGATTACCTTTGGCTTTGGCCTTTGGGGCGCAAAGATCGCGCAGGTCATTGGTGTTCCGGTTGAAACCTGGGAATTCTGGAACTGGGCTGGCCCGGCGCGTGCGCTTGGCAATTCGGTTCTGCAGGATAATACGTCGGTGATGAATTTCGGCATCGTGATCGGGGCAGCATTTGCCGCAGCCCTTGCCGGCAAGTTCGCACCCAAGGTTTCTGTTCCGGTTGCATCCCTTATCGCGGCTGCTATTGGCGGGCTTTTGATGGGTTATGGTGCGCGTCTGGCGTTTGGCTGCAATATCGGCGCGTTCTTTAGCGGGATCGCCTCGGGCAGTGTGCATGGTTGGCTGTGGTTTGTGCTGGCCTTTGCCGGCAGCTGGATCGGCATAGCATTGCGTCCTGTCTTTGGAATGGATGGTTTCCGGAAATGAGCGAGAAAAACACACTCCTGTTTGGTGCGGTCTTCCTTGCGGCAACCGGTGCCGTTGCGTTGGATCACTACAGCCACACCGCAAACATCCCGGCCGTTGCCAATCCGGCCCCGGCCAAACTTCCGGCAGCGGGCAGTAACCCGTGCGCTGCCAATCCTTGTGCCGCAAATCCCTGCGGGGCCAACCCGTGTGCCGCGAACCCATGTGCGGCAAACCCGTGTTCAGCCAACCCGTGCGCGGCTGGCTATAGCCCGTGCGGTGCGAATCCATGTGGTGCGGGCTATAATCCTTGTGCGGCAAGCCCGTGTGGTGCCAATCCGTGCGCAGCCTACAACCCGTGTGCGGCAGGAAACCCTTGCAGTTCTTCCAGTCCGTGCGGTGGCTTTAACCCCTGTGGTGTGCGATCAGCTAACCCATGCGCGGCTTCGCCATGCAGCGCCAATCCCTGCGCCGCATTCAATCCGTGCGCTGCTTCCAACCCATGTGCGGCAGGAAATCCGTGTGCCGCTTATAACCCGTGTGCTGCGTCGCCCTGTGCTGCGTCTCCGTGCGCGCCAGCGGCAAGTAACCCATGTGCCGCCAGCAATCCGTGTGCGGCCCATAATCCCTGCGGGGCAGGGAACCCGTGTGCGGCGTATTGATGTCGGCAAAGGCAGCATGTATTTGAATTTACAACGGCACGGCAGCGCAATTCTGCCATGCCGTTGTGCGTAAAACGCGGGGCTGTCAAAAATAAGCTGTTTGACAAGGGGATAAAACTCTGCGCATGGTGTGGCTGTTATTTGATCGCTCCAGAAGCGTAGAGGGGAATTAACGCCCCTACTGTCGAGTGGTTAACCCAAGAACGCATTGAAGTATCCAGCTACGCGGGTGCTTCCAGAACTGCAAGGCGCAGACCTGATTACTAATTTTCACCGGGCGAAGTCCCAGCTGTCTGCAGCCTCCAATTTACGAGTTACCCTTATTTGACCCAGTTTTCCGAACTCGGCCTCGCCGAGCCGGTCCTTCGCGCGCTTGCCCAAGAAGGCTACGACGCGCCGACCCCGATCCAGGCACAATCCATTCCCTCTCTTCTAGACGGTAAGGACCTGCTTGGTATCGCACAGACCGGTACCGGCAAGACGGCAGCGTTCGCATTGCCGATCCTTGACCGCCTTTCCAAATCCCAAACCCGCACGCCCAAAGGGGCATGCCGTGTACTTGTTCTTGCGCCGACGCGTGAACTTGCCGCCCAGATTGGCGAAAGTTTCCGTGCCTATGGCCGCTTTCTCAATGTGCGCACGGCTGTCGTTGTTGGTGGTGTTGCCCCTGGTCCGCAGATCAAGGCAATAACCCCCGGTGTGGAGGTTCTTGTCGCAACACCTGGTCGTTTGCTTGACCATGTCGACAGCGGCAAGCTCAGCCTTAAACATGTTGAAGTGGTGGTGCTTGATGAAGCCGACCACATGCTTGATCTTGGCTTCTTGCCGCCGATCAAGCGCATCATCAAGATGTTGCCGCGTGATCGCCAGAACCTGTTTTTCTCTGCCACCATGCCGACCCAGATTGGTCAGCTGGCAGGGGACATGCTGTCTGACCCGGTCAAGGTGTCGGTAACCCCGGTTGCCACCACCCAGGAACGCGTCGAGCAGTCGGTCTATTTGATTGAACGCACGCGCAAGCGTCAGCTGCTGGCAGAGCTTCTTGATAATCCGGCTTTCAAGCGTACGCTGGTCTTTACCCGGACCAAGCGCGGTGCCGACCGTGTCGCGCGCCATCTTGAAGCCAATAAAATCAGCGCGGCTGCGATTCATGGCAACAAAAGCCAGAACCAGCGTGAACGTGCTCTGAACGCCTTTAAGGATGGTCAGATCAACGTGCTTGTCGCAACCGATATCGCCGCGCGCGGTATCGACGTCGATAGCGTGACCCACGTTGTGAACTTCGAACTCCCGAACGTGCCGGAAAGCTATGTTCACCGTATCGGCCGTACGGCCCGCGGTGGTGCCAGCGGATCGGCAATTGCGTTTTGTGATGAAGAAGAACGTGGTCTGCTGCGCGATATCGAAAAAACGACCCGCCAGAGCATTCCGGTTATTGATCGCCGTGATGCAAAGGCCGCAGCCGAGCAGGAAGCCCTTTCCGACGAAGCGCGTGAAAGCAACCGTGGCCGCCGCAGTAGTGGTGGCAATGGTGGTGGTCAGTCGCGCGGAAATGGTGGGCGTGGTGCATCGGGTGGCAATGGTCGCGGTGGTCGCCCGGCCAATGGCCGGAATGCCCGCAATGATCGTTCGGATCGCAGTGATGCGCGCGCTTCTGCGCCGCGTCGTGATCGTGATGATGCCCGCAAACAAACGACACAAAGCCGCGATGGCGCTGACAATGCGTCCCGTGCATCGACCGAACAGGCCCCGTCGAACCCGGCGCTGGAGAAATCCAAAAGCCGTTACAAGGGTGGCCTGAAGTCGAAACCTGCCAATGGTCGTGGCGGGAACCCTGAAAACGGCCCCCGTCAGAGTGATGGTGGCAAGCGCCCGACGAAACGCATTGATTCCAATGGAAATCGTCGCGACGGGGCGAAAGCTGACAATTCAATTTCTTCCGGTTTGTCCTTTATGGGCAGTGCCGAGGAACGCCGCGCGACTGGTAACGGGAGCAATAGTGCCCGAAATACCGGACCGCAAGGCAAGCGCGGCGGTGTAAACCGCAATCGCAATCATCGTGGCGCACAGTCCGGCGGGCAGCCGGGTGGTGCGGGCCGCGAAAACACTTCTGGAAAACAGCCGAGACGTGAACGCGCCTGATTGTTTTTCAAACCCCTATAGGCGCACCCACGCGGGGTGTGTCGAAACGCCAATCAATACTCGATAGGAGATCTAAAGATGGCAACTGGTACCGTTAAATGGTTCAACGCAACTAAAGGTTTTGGTTTCATTCAGCCGGACGAAGGCGGAAATGACGTATTCCTGCACATCAGCGCCGTTGAACGCGCTGGCATGGGCCACCCGCAGGAAGGCGACAAAATCAACTACGAACTGCGCACCGACTCACGTTCGGGCCGCGTTTCGGCAGATGATCTGACCGCTGCCTAATTCGGCTTGTCCTTCCTTGTGAAGGGCACCGTATTAACGAAACCCCCATCCGGGAAACCGGATGGGGGTTTTGTTTTGCGGATGTCATTTGTGATGATGCTTTTATGACATCTGATGCGCAAGGCGCGGAAATGTTTAACGATTTCAGGTAGAAGCGCTAGAACAGTTCCCGTGATGCCATGACAGGTTAGGGGACGGTTTCGATGCAGGGTGATGGGGCAGGTAACGGGGTAAGTGATGTTGGGTCTGGTCAAAAGGCCGGGCTGTCGCCAATCATGGCGGTTCTTGATCGCTATCCGTTTCTTGTGCTTGGCTTGCTGCTTGTTGGGGCTTTTGCCTCGTCGAGTGCTGCACCCTTGGCCGGGCTTTATGTTGTCGAAGGATTGGGGCAAGCCCCCTGGAAGCTCAGCCTGGTGGCGATTGTTCAGGTGTGCGTGACGCTGATTGTGAACCGCACATTTGGCCGCGCGATTGACCGGGCTGTGCCGATCAAGTTCCTGCTGGTGACCAGTATTCTGTGTTTTGGCATTGGCATGACCCTGCTGGGGCTGTTTCAGATTTACTGGGTTTATCTTTGCATTGCATCGATCCTGCTTGGGATTGGGTCCGGTGCGCTTTCGGTGATGTATTCATTCGGGCGCCTGTTTGCCGAACAGACCGGGCGTGATGTCGTCAAGTTCAATGGCTTCCTTCGCATCCAGACATCGCTTGGCTGGATGGTGGGGCCGGCGGCGTCCTTGTCATTTTACGGTGTCTATGGTTTTGCGCCGACCTATTACGCAATTGCCGGACTGGCCGCGATCTGGTTTGTCACCTGTTTGGTAATTGTGCCGGGCGCATTCAAAACCCATCACCCCAACAGCCTGAAGATCGGGCAGAAAGTCCCGTTCAACTTTGACCTGTTGTCGGCCTGTGTGCCGGTGTTTTTCATCGGGGCGGCCAATGTGGTGTTTGTTTCGGCAATGCCGCTTTATTTCTCAACTGAGCTCGGGCTGGTCGCGTCCTCGGCGGGATTTGCCTTGACGGTTAAATGCTTTGTCGAAGTGGTGGTGATTTATTTCTGCGCAACGCTGATCAAACGGGTGGGCGAGCGTAAGGGCATGCTGATCGCAGCCCTTCTGGGGGCGATGTTCTTTGGCCTGATTTATCACGCCACAACACTTGTCGATGTGCTGGCACTCGCCGCGATTGATGGGCTTTATTACGGTATCTTTGCCGGGATCAGCATGACCTTCGTCCAAAACTTCGCCCCCGATCAGCCCGGTGTCGCGACCAGTTACTATGTCAGTACGCTGTTTGTCGGTGGTTTGATCGGCAACCTTTTGACCGGGGTGGTGGCCAGTGCCTTTGATTTTCAGACAACCGTTTTGATGGCCTGCGCGTTTGCCTTTGTCGGGGCGGTGGTTTTGGCGGTCATGCGCGATGCAAAGCATTCTACGCCGGTCGGGCAAGGTTCATGATGGCTTGACTTTGATCGCGTCCCATTGATGATCGGGGCATGAACGAAAATACTGAAAACACCCGTCCACGTTTGCTGGTTGATGCCGATGCCTGCCCGGTCAAGGCCGAATGCGAACGTGTGGCCGAACGCCACCGGATCGAGATGATCATGGTTTCCAACGGCGGCATTCGCCCGTCGCGTAATCCGTTGATCAAAATCGTGATTGTCCCGCCGGAACCCGATGCCGCCGATGACTGGATTGCGGAAAACGCGCGTGCACGTGATGTGATCATCACCAATGACATTCCACTGGCATCGCGCGGGATAGAAATTGGGGCGCGGGTCCTGAAAGCCAACGGTCAGGAATTTACCGAGGCCAATATTGGCAATGCGCTGGCCGGGCGTGAAATCGCCGCCCACATGCGCGAAGTCACCGGCGAGCAAGGGCGCAATGCCGCCTTTACCCAGAAAGACCGATCGAAGTTTTCAAGTGCGTTGGAAGTTCTGGTGCAGGCCGTTCTGCGCGGCTGATAGAACATCACCCAAAAAACACGGGCCGCCAGATGAATAATCTGACGGCCCGCACACAGGTCCTGATTTGGTGAGGGAACAGTTCTCACGAAATCAGGCTTCCCCCCTGCGTATCTTTATGAACAGCAAGGCTTAGAACGGGTAGTGGCGCTTGCCACTCTGGATCGTGATCCAGCGCATTTCGGTGAATTCATCAATCGATGCCCGGGACCCGAAACGGCCATAACCCGATGATTTCACACCGCCAAACGGCATCTGTGCTTCGTCCTGAACGGTCGGGCTGTTGATGTGGCAGATGCCGCTTTCAATGCGTTTGGCAATTTCCATCGCACGCGGAATGTTGGTCGAGAAGACCGCTGACGACAGACCGTATTCGCTGTCATTGGCGATGCGCACAGCCTCGTCTTCATCGCCAGCACGAATAACGACACAAATCGGACCGAAGCTTTCCTCGGAATAGATTTTCATCGCCGGTGTCACATGATCAAGCAGGGTCGCATCCATCAGAACGCCATCCTTGGCCTTGCCCGAACCGGCAACAAGTTTCGCACCCTTGGAAACGGCGTCTTCGACCAGTTCCTCGATGCGATTGACCGCCTCGACACTGACAACACCGCCAAGGATGTTTTCGGCCTTGGCCGGATCACCTGCAGTCAGGGTTTTGGCCTTGGCGGCCAGTTTGGCGACAAAGTCATCGGCAACCGCGTTGTCAACGATCAGGCGTTCGGTCGACATGCAAATCTGGCCCTGGTTCATATAAGCGCCAAAGGCCGCACCATTAACCGCTTCGTCAAGGTCTGCGTCATCCAGAACAAGGAACGGTGCCTTGCCACCCAGTTCAAGCAGAACCGGCTTAAGATGTTCAGCCGCAAGCTTGGCGATGATGCGCCCGACACGGGTCGAACCGGTAAAGTTGATGCGACGCACCGCCGGATGGGCAATCAGGGTTTCAACGATTTCCGGCGCATCCTCCGGGGCATTGGTCACAACGTTTACAACGCCTTCAGGGGCACCAGCTTCGACCAGGCAATCACCGATCAAACGGTGCAGGGCCGGGCAAAGTTCGGATGCCTTGAGGATGACAGTATTGCCGCACGCAAGCGGCATGGCGATGGCACGCGTGCCAAGGATCACCGGGGCGTTCCAGGGCGCAATGCCCAGAACCACACCAACCGGCTGACGAATGCCCATGGCCATCAGGCCCGGCGTGTCAGACGGAATAACATCGCCCTGAATTTGTGTCGTCATGCCACCGGCTTCACGCAGCATGTTGGCGGCAAGATGGGCGTTAAATCCACCCCACATGCGCGTGCTGCCGGTTTCATCAAGGACCAGCTGACCGAACTGATCGCCTTTGGCCTCCATGATGTCAGCGGCCTTAAGCAGGATCTTGCGTCGTGCGCCCGGACCCATTTTCGACCATTCCGGAAAGGCCGCGGCAGCTGCATCGGCGGCCTTGCGGGCATCGGCGGCATTGGCGGCTGCTGCGACAGTCGCGACTTCGCCGGTGACCGGGTTCTTGCGTTCAAAAGTGCGGTTGTTGGACGCATTGACGTCCTGATTATTGATCAACAATTTGGTGTCGTTCATGACGTTTCTCCTGACTTTCTTGTAGTTTGCTGTGCCTTGGCGAAAGACTGCATCACGCGGCCCCAAGGCCAAGAAATGCCTTCTGCACAGCTGGGTCGGATTGCAGGGCCTTGGCAGTATTTTGCCCGGTAATGGCCCCGTTTTCGATCAGATAACCTCGATCTGATATGGCGAGGGACTGGTGGGCATTCTGTTCGACCAGAAGCACACCAACGCCTGTTTTGCGAATGGCCGCAAGGGCCTTGAATAATTCCCCGGTCATGATTGGTGACAACCCCAAAGACGGTTCATCAAGCAAAAGAATATCGGGATTGGACATAAGCGCGCGGCCGATGGCCACCATCTGCTGTTCGCCACCACTCATGGTGCGAGCCGCTTGATTAAGTCGTTCAGCAAGTTTGGGGAACAAATCAATCACGCGATCAAGATTTTGCTGTTCAGCTGCCCTTGCACGTTTGGCAAAGGCACCAAGCGCAAGATTTTCACGCACTGTCAATTCTCCGAAAATGCCGCGCCCTTCCGGGACAAGGGCAAGTCCCGCCTCAACGATCTTATGGGCGGAAAGTTCGGTCAGCTCACTGCCAGATAGGGTGATACGCGTGTTAACGTGGGCCGGCACCAGACCTGCGCAGGCCTTAAGCAGGCTGCTTTTACCTGCACCATTGGCGCCCAGCATGACAACGATTTCGCCACGGTCGACAGCAAGGTCGACTTCGCGAAGGGCTGTGTGCTTGCCATAGGACACAGACAGTTTTTTGATATCAAGCATGGCTGTCTCCCAGATAGGCGCGGACGACTTCGGGGTCAGAAAGAACTTCGTCGGGGGTGCCATCGGCAATCTTGGCCCCGGCATTCATTACCACACAACGATCACACAGACTTCTGATCGCATCCATGACATGTTCGACCATGATGATCGTAAGCCCTTCGTTCTTGAGCTTGCGAACAAGGGCGATACCATCCTGCAATTCGGACGGGTTCAATCCGGCCAGCCATTCGTCAAGCAACAGAAGTTTCGGTTGCAGGGCAAGTGCCCGTCCCAGTTCAAGGCGTTTCTGATCGATATAGGTCAGATCGCCTGCGGGCGTATGGGCCTGTTTGGCAAGCCCGATCCGTTCAAGCAATTCAAGTGCAGCGGCATGCGCGGCATCACCCCAGAGCGGCTTGGTCCGGTAGGCAAGACCCGCTTCGATATTTTCCACGCAATCAAGATCGGGTAAAACACGCACCAACTGGAAAGTCCGCGCAATGCCGGAATGGCTGATTTTGTGGGCAGGGAGATTGGTGATATCCTTGCCGCTGATGACAATCTTGCCTTCATTCGCCTGAAGGGCACCTGAAATCAGGTTCATCACCGTGGTCTTGCCCGATCCGTTGGGGCCAAGCAAGCCAAGGATTTCGCCTCCATGGACATCGAACTGCATCTGATTGACGGCAATCAGGCCGCCAAAGGCCTTCTGCAGACCTGAAATCGACAAAAGGATTTCATTCGTCATGCTGCGTTCCCCCCGGGTTTGGCGTTTTGTTCGGTTGCAAGTACGCGCTTTTTGGGGGCGCTGTATTTTTCATACAAATCGACAACCCCGCCCGGCAGAAGATAGACAATTACCAAGAACACGCAGCCAAGCAGGATGCTGAAATGGTTCGGGAAGTTCGCGGTCAGGATTTCAAACAGAAGGGTCAATGGGACAACGCCAAGCAGAGGGCCCAGCAGGCGACGCGGCCCGCCAAGCAGTGCCATGATGACAACCTGGAATGACAGCATCGGGTTAAAGGCAATGACCGGATCAATATAGGTCCAGCGCGGTGCCATGATGGCCCCGGTCAGGGTCATGAACAGGGCAGACAGAACAAACAGCGCGACTTTCACACGCGTGACATCAATGCCGCAATGCTTGGCAACGGTTTCGTCCTCGCCAATGATGCGCAGCGCAAAGCCAAGGCGCGAACGGCCCAGAATGAAGCCGGTCAGCAGAAGAACCGCAAACAGGGCGAGCAATTGCCAGTAAATGTCGTTCTGGGTGATATCAAGAAAGACATAGCGGCCCATTTCGCGGGTGACATTGACCTCGTACCAACTGACGACCTGGCGCACCAGTTCGGTCAGGCCAAAGGTAAAGATCACGAAATACACACCTGCCAGACGCAGGGTGGAAAAGCCAACCAGAAGGGCAATCACGGTGCCCGCAAGCCCGGCACAAACGAGCACGAGGGGGAAGGGCAGAACTTCACCCAGAACTGCCACCGTATAGGCACCAATGCCAAAGAACACCACGGTGGCAAGTGAGATATATCGTGTCGGTCCAGAGAACATTGACCATGCGGTTGCCAGAACCGCAAAGCTCACAATGCTGATGGCAAGCGACATGTAATAACTGTCAACCAGCGAGGGCAGGAAGGCAAGGGCAGCAAAGATCACCGCACCGATACCAACGGGCTTGATGAAATCAGGTTTGAGGATGCTCATGACGCGGCCCTCCCGAACAGGCCGGAAGGCTTGATCAGCAAGACCAGCAGGAAGATCACATAGGTCACGGCGATGGTCAGGCCCGGATCGATATAGGTCGCGACCAGGCTTTCCGCGACACCAAGGATGAGGCCCGCAATCAGCGCGCCCAACATATTGCCAACCCCGCCCATGATCACAACGATCAATGCTTTCATGGTAAAGACAACACCCATCGAGGTGGAAAAAGTCAGAAACATACTGACCAGAACACCACCAACAGCGGCCATAGCACCACCAAGGGCGAAAGCAAAGCAGGATGCAAAATTGACATCAATTGCCACCAGACGGGCAGAGGTCGGGTCAACGGCGACCGCACGAAGGGCCGTGCCCATCCGGGTGCGGGTCAGGATCAGATAGAAACCCAGTCCGATGACAACTGCGAAACCAAGTGCGACAAGCCGGTTTGCTGCAATCGTCGCGCCAAAGATGTCAACGGCGTTGTTGAGGAAATCATAGCTGTAATAGTTGCCACCAAACCAGACCAGCAGCACGCCCTGAACGATAAACAGCAGGCCAAAGGTAGCCAGGATGCTGTCGACTTCAAGCATGCCGCGATTCTTGGCGCGCGCGACCAGCGGGGTTAGCAGGATGCGATAAATCACCCAGTTCAGGGCAAAGCTTGCCGGAATGATGATCAACAGACCGGCAATCGGATTGACACCAAGCGAGGTCATGAAAACAAAGGCAATAAATGACGCGACAATCACCAACTCGCCATAGGCGAGGTTCATGATGCGCGAAACGCCATATTGCAGTGTCAGCCCCATGGCAACAAGGGCGTACATCCCGCCAAGAGTAATCCCGGAAAAAATTGCGTAGCTAAACATTAATTCCATCCAAAAGGGGCGTCGGGATTCCCGGGAGTTCTATTGGCTTAGGAACCCCGACGTCCTTATGTGGCGCGCTTACTGCGCGGCTTTCCACTCAGGTTTCGGGAAGACAAGTTCTGCAGCGCCCTCCATGCTGGTCGGTGCGAGGCCGACAAACTTGCCACCCTGCCACTGACCAACCTGCCAGAACGTCTGATCGCCCGGCTTGTAGGTGCCAAGAATGGTGTCAAAGCCGCCTTTGGCCAGTTCGGCATTGATCGCTTCGCGGTCGGTCGTGCCGGCACGCTCGATGGCCTGCTGCAAGGACTGCAGTGTTGCCCAGTTCACGATCGATGCCCAACGATCCGGCTCACGCTCGGCGAATGCGATGTGGCGTTTGATGTAATCGGCAATTTTGGGATCGTCCTCGCTCGCACCACCAAGGCTGACGACGCCTTCGGCATTATCGCCAAAGCGGTTTTTGTAAAGCGGGAAGGCCGTACCGACACCGGCATAGAATACCTTGGGATTAAAGCCCAGAACGCGAGACTGTTCGGTCAAGCCAAGCGTGCCGGGCGGGTAAGAGAAGGCAACAAAGGTGTCTGCGCCAAGCGATTTGATATCATTAACGATGGTTGCCAGATCCTGGGAACCCAGCGGGTAAGTCTTGTCATAGACGAGATCGAAATCACGATCTTCAAGGGCTTCGCGGCCGGCCTTGGAAAGCTCGATACCAAATCCGTCAGCAACGGCGATCATGGCAACCTTGTCGTTGATTTTGCCTTCGTCCTTAAGCCCCTTAAGGAATTCGGCCAGTCCAACGGCATATTGTTCACCAGTACCCAGCAGCCAGTAGGAGTTCTTCCAGCGCTGCGACAGTTGGGGTGCCTTGTCGGTCACGGCCGTGCCCGCAAGGTGGGCGTAGCCCGCTCGGTCAAGGATTGGTGCTACTGCAAGGTTGATACCCGTGCCCCAGGGGGAGAGGATGAAATCAACCTTGTCCTGGTTGATCAGGCGCTCAATCGCTCGTACCGCTTCTTCCGAGCTGGATCGGTCATCATATTCGACAACTTCAATCGGAAGCTGCTTGTCGCCGACTTTAAGGCCACCGGCATCATTGATTTCCTTAACCCACATTTCGTAGTTCGGAATGGTGCTGGTGGCCGCGCCCGGTGCACCCGGACCGGTTTTCGAAATGGCATAGCCAATACGATATGTTTCCTGGGCATTGGCCCCAAACAGCGTCGCGGTACTCATGACGGCGGTTGTGGCCGCTGCAATGGTCGCGAAGCGCAGTTTTGCTGAAATTTGCATGCTTTTCCTCCTGATCTCTTTTGCAGAGACGGTTTTCCCGTTTGCGCGTAGTTTCAGGAGTTTAGGCAAAGATTTAGTGTTACTTACTTCACAGTGTGAAGTAAACCTCCGGCGTAACCTCCCGCCTATTAGTTCGCAGATGCAAAATAATAGGAACGCATTCTTTGTATGTATTGTTGCTTGTGACGGTTTCTTTGACCGCGTTTCTAGTAAGCGATGGAACGTTTCTAATGTAAAGATGCTGAAATTGACAATTTAGGACGAAAAATTGTACATTTTTACATATAACCATTTGGAATAGATGTGTGACAAAAAGGCATGACCGATCAAACTCCCCGTCAGATTCCGGTCTCAAGCGCCGTTGAACTTACCGATAACCCGTTCGAAGACCTGCTTCCCGTAACCACTCATGCGGTTATGGACCGTTTTGATCATCCATTATCGACCCAGACCTGGGTCATGAATGATCAGGCACGTCGGGACCGTTGCCATGCCATATTGTTGCTTGGTGGTCGTGCCGAGGTTGGTTTGCGCAAAGGAACGATAGCCTGCAAGGCCCCAGCTCTCGTTTGGTTGCCGTTGGGCGAAACGCAGCGCTTTGGCGTGAGTGCTGGCAGTAATGGCTATTTGCTTTCGGTTGCCGATGATCTGGTGGCGCGTCACTGCGGCGACGGCAGCGGGATCGCCGGTGGTAATTCTGCTGGCGGTGGCTTGCCTTTGCGCTTTGCTGCGGACACCGTCCATAATGTTACTCTGCAAGAGGGCCTTGGAAATCTGGTGTTGCTTGAGCGCAGCTTTGAAGCCATCCGATCTGAGCTGATGGGAAATGCGCTTGGTGCCAGTCTTGTGGTTGGCGCGCATTTACAGATCATTTTGACCATGGTTCTGCGTCTGGCAGAAGGCGTGATGGCGCAGCGCAACCAGCACGGGCCGGGCTCGATCACCTTTCAGCGATTTTTGCAGGTGCTGGAGCTGCATTTTCGCGAACACTGGAATGTTGCTGATTATGCCAAGGCCCTTGGCGTCAGTGAACGCAGATTGGGGTCTGCTGTGTTGCGCGCCACCGGCAAGCCGCCCTTAACGATTATCCATGAACGTGTCCTGCGCGAGGCCTGCATGCGTCTGGAACAATCCCCGCTTGGTGTGGCACAGATTGCCTATGGTTTGGGCTTTCGCGATCCGGCCTATTTCAGCCGGTTTTTCAAACGTTATATGGGGGAGGCGCCCGGCGCCTATCGCCGGTTGCGGCGTGCGCACGAGCGTGTGCGCGATAATACTTTTGCTGCCTGGCCTTAGGCCCGCGTTGGCCGCCTCAGGCGGAATACAGATGGATTCCCCTCAGGATAGAAGGTTGCGTTGCCTTTTTTTGATCCTACTTGTCTGCTTTAACCGTAATAACAAAGTCATGACCTGTTAGTTTGATTGGATCGACGTTGCGTAAAGGCAAAACCCTGTTTCTTGCTCTTTTGGCCGTTCTTGTCCTGCCATTTGGCATCAGCCTGGCAGAAGACCCACCGGGTGAAAAAGCCAAGGAACGCTATACATGGCGCAATGCGCCGCGCCATTCTTCGGGTGTGGCGCCTGATGCGGTTGCCAACCGGGATCAGGCGATTGTCATGGTGATGGCGGCCGAAACATTTGGCTGGCGCGCCTATTTCGCAGTTCATCCATGGATCATCTATAAGCGTGCCGGTGAAACCCGATATACCCGCTATGACGTGGTGGGGTGGGGCAGTGGCAATGTCGTGCGCCAGAATTACGCGATCCCGGATGGTCTTTGGTATGGCTCGAAACCGGAACTTCTGGCGGCTCATCGGGGCGAGGCGGCCGAAAAGCTGATCCCCGAGATCGAACAGGCGATCAAATCCTATCCATTCCCGCGCGAATATCGCAGTTATCCGGGCCCGAACAGCAACACCTTCATCGCCCATATCGGCCGTGAAGTGCCCGGCCTGAACCTTGATATGCCGGCCAACGCAATCGGCAAGGATTATCGCCCGATCACCAACCCGGTTGGGCTTTCTTCAAGCGGGCAGGGCGTACAGGCCAACCTGTTGGGCGTTCTTGGCATGTCGCTTGGTCTGGAAGAGGGGATCGAGCTTAACCTGCTGGGTCTGAACTTCGGGATTGATTTCAACCGTCCGGCACTGCGTTTGCCATCTATCGGTCGCTTGGGCATGGATAGCGTTGCACAAACAACTGAAGCTGCGGAGCCCAAAAGTGATCGTGCGGCCAAGGAAACGGCAATTGATGTCGTCGCAGAACCAAGCAGTTAATTAAGCTGCCAGATCGCGGCATTGAGCAGGGTGGCAAATGCCACCCAAAGGGCATAGGGCACCAATAGCATCCCGGCCAGACGGTCAATCTTCCAGAACGCAACCATGTTGGCGATGATCAGGCCAAGCAGGATGACGATATCGATCAGGCCCAATAGGGGCGATTGCGCGCCAAAGAACAAAAACGACCATGCAAGGTTAAGCGTCAACTGACCTGCATAAAGGCTAAAGGCGCCTTTGGCATTGGCGATGCCCACCTTAAGCCACGCGCGCCAGCCGCTAAAGGCGATCATGAAATAAATGACGGTCCATACCGGGCCGAAAACCCAGTTGGGCGGACGGAAGAACGGCTTGTTCAGGGCCGCGTACCAGTCATTGACGCTGGTGGCTGTCACCGCCCCGCCAAAGGCCGATATGATCAGACACAACACCATAAACGCAATCAGGGCAAAGACACGTGTGCGATGGTTGGGGTGATGAATACGCCCTGCACTCATCATTTCCTGTTCGCTGTTGGTCATGGTGTTGACGGGTCCTTTGGCCTAGTTGGTGACGTCGCCGATTGTGTCGATCAATGCATCGAAATAGGGGTTCCAGGTCAGGCGGGCATGATACTTGCCCGGTTCCATATATCCCCATGCACTGCGCCAGAGCAGTGCGCGATCCGCTGGTCGTTCAATGTCTTCCTGACCGTTTTCGATGAAGACAAAGCTTCCCTTTGCACCGTAATACGGATTGTCGGGCGAGAACAGCGCGCTCAGATGTGAGAAACTGCTGATCTGTTGATCTGGCAGATTGCTGTTGAGGTTCTCAATCCGGCTGTCGTCGCTTGGTGCGTTGACCTCATCATACCAGACCAGGCGTGAAGCCGGGTTGGTGAAATGCGTCTCAAAGCGACGAAGCATTGCAATTGGATCGAGCACACTGTCATCCGCGCTCATGGTAACAAGGGCGGGACGGTCAAACGGCTTTGCGTCAAGCGCGTCATCAACGTCGGTGACGCTGCGGTAATAAAGTGCCGATGCCTTGGTCGACAGGGATTGATAGTTGATCACGTTGTCTTCCAGATCGGCATCGACCCAATCCCACAGATACTGGACCAGTGGTGTCAGGAATAACAGATCACTGCCCGGCTCGATGCCCGGCGAAAACAGCAACAGCCCGTCAATATCCGGGTTTCGGGCCGCGTAACTGGTGACAAGATTGCCACCGGTTGAAAATCCACCCAGCCAGACTTCATCCACCTCGCGTTCCAGAAGCGCAACCTGATGTGCGACCGATCCAGTCCAGTCGTCATAATCGGGCAGGCTGAGATCACCCGGACGGGTGCCGTGGCCGGGCAGCAATATCGACCGTGCAAGCCAGCCGTCCTTTGCCATTGCCACTGCAATATCGTGGAAGTACCACGGACTTGATCCCAGACCATGAACGAACAAAACCCCACGGCTGGGCTGGTCCGCAGCCATCGTATCTGGTGTATCAGGTGTATCCGGGCGCACTTCAAATGGAATGTTGCGCGCAATTTCCATTTCGTGGTCATCGGTCAGAAAAACCCGATGGGTTGCGATCCAGTCACGCGTTTCAGATACGTAATCGTCGAAATTATCCTGCATGTAGGGCGGGATATCGGGTGACTGATCATAAAGCGCGTTTTCCGGCGGAAATGCACAGGCCGCAAGCAGGCTTGCCGGGATCAGGGCCAACAGGATTGTGCGAAGTGGGCGCATGAGATGTCCTTTGGCCATGATGCTGAGAAATTATGTAAATCACTGAAATGGTTACGTCAAACGGCGCACTGCAGATCACTTGTTTGGGGCGTCTTATCGTGCGTTGGTGTGCCCGGATAGCGATAGGAAGATTATCGGATGCCAAGCTGAAATGGCAAGCAGCTGTGATGGCCGTCACAGCAAAGAGATAATGCATAATATATGCGATTCAATTGGTATGATGATTTGTGACATGGTCACGGGCCGGCGACTTCAGTGTTTGTGAAGTGGCTCTAAAACAAGAAAACCTTGCCGCTACCTTGGCAAGGAATATCCAAGGGGAAGGGGAATGCCATGTTGTCACTGAGTTCGGTGAAAATCGGCACACGTATGCTGATTATTGTCGCGGGCGCGGTTCTTGCGGTGTTGTTGGTTGGGGCGTTCGGTCTGACCGAATTGCGCCAAAACATGCTTGAAGATCGCAAGACAAAAACGAAGAACCTTGTTGAATCCACAATCAATTTGATTGGTCATTATCATGCGCTGGAACAGTCCGGCGAAATGACCACCGAAGAGGCGCAAAATGCCGCCAAAGGCGCTGTTGCAGCCCTTCGTTATGATGAAAAGAACTATTTCTTTGTGTTTGACCACACGCCGGTTCTTCTGATCCATGACATCAAGAAGGATCTTGTCGGCAAGAACTTGACCGACAATGTCGACGGATCGGGCAAATTCCTTTATCGCGAGTTCGTGCGCGTCGCCGAAGAAAAGGGCGAGGGTTTTGTCGATTATACCTACAAGGTGCCGAATTCGGATGATCTTCGTCCGAAGCTTTCATTCGTCAAGGATTTCAAACCGTGGGGCTGGATCGTCGCCACCGGTATTTACATCGATGATGTAAACGCTGTTTTCATGCAAATCATGCTGGTGATGGGTGGTGTTGCCTTGGCGATCCTGGTTGCGGTTGTTGGTGTCTCGCTGATGATCAGTCGCGGTATTACCCGACCGCTTTTCGATATTTCGGAAAATATGCTGCGTCTGTCGCAGGGTGATCACAATATCGAAGTCAATTACACCCACCAGAAAAGCGAGATCGGCGATCTGGCGCGGGCGATGGATATCTTCAAATCGAAAACCATCGAAATGGAAGAAATGCGCACCCAGCGTGAAGAGCAGGAACGCATCGCCGAAGAAGACAAGCGTGCGGCCCTTCGCAAAATGGCCGACAGTTTCGAAGCCAGTGTCGGGCAGGTTGTCGCCCAGGTGATCGAGGCATCGGGCAATATGCAAAGCTCTGCCAATGCGATGACCGATACCTCCAAGCAGGTCGGTGAACGTTCAACGGTTGTTTCGGCAGCATCGCAGGAAATGTCGACCAACGTGGAAACGGTTGCCTCGGCGGCTGAGGAACTGAGCACGTCTATTGCCGAAATCAGCAATCAGGTCGCACAGTCCGCAACCATCGCCAAAGGTGCGGTTCAAACCTCAGAAGAAACGCACCAGAAAATCGAATTGCTGGCAGAGGCGGCAAACCAGATTGGTGAAGTTGTTTCGCTGATCACCGACATTGCCGAACAGACGAACCTTCTGGCCCTGAACGCAACGATCGAAGCCGCGCGTGCCGGTGATGCCGGCAAGGGCTTTGCTGTGGTTGCCAACGAGGTCAAGAACCTTGCAAACCAGACGGCAAAGGCAACCGAGGATATCCGCTCCCAGGTCAGCGACATTCAGGTCGCCACATCCAATGCAGTTAATGCGATTGCCGAAATTGCCGAAACCATCCGAAGCCTTGACGGGGCGACGACGACAATCGCGTCCGCTGTTGAAGAGCAGGGGGCCGCAACCCAGGAAATCGCGCGCAACGTTGAACAGGCATCACACGGCAGCCGCGATGTATCTGAAAATATCTCGGGCGTGTCGACGGCAGCAAATGACGCCGAAAAGCTTTCGGGCGAGGTGCTTGGCCTTGCCGAGGGTCTTGGACGTCAGGCAGCTGTTCTGAACGAAGCAGTTGAATCGTTCCTTGCCGAAGTGCGTAACGCCTAAGCCTGAGACGATCGCGCAAAACAGAACCGCCAGTCCTGTAACAGGGCTGGCGGTTTTTTCATGATCTTGTGGTTTGGTCCATCTGGTCAGGATTTCTGGGTGCTTTTTGCCGTCTGACCAAACAGGATCTTTTTGTCTTCTTCACTCATCTCGCCAGCACGCAGACCTTCGCCCGCCTTGTAGGCGGCAATCGTTGCCGGACGGGATTGTATGGCTTCGAACCAGCGTTTCAGGTTCGGGAACTCATTGAGGTCCTGCTGCTGTTTTTCGTGGCTGACGATCCATGGATAGCAGGCCATATCGGCAATCGTATAGTCATCACCGGCAATGAATTTGCGGCCTTCAAGACGCTTGTTCAGTACACCGTAAAGACGGTTGGTCTCATTGACATAACGGGTAATCGCATACGGGATCTTTTCCGGTGCGTAGGTGCCGAAATGATGGTTCTGGCCGGCCATCGGGCCAAGGCCGCCCATCTGCCAGAACAGCCATTCCATCACCGTTTTGCGTCCGCGCACATCAGTCGGGATGAACTTTCCGGTTTTCTCGGCCAGATATTGCAAGATGGCGCCGGATTCAAACACCGTGATGGCCTTACCGCCATCGGCCGGGTCGTGATCAATGATCGCCGGCATACGGTTGTTGGGTGAAAAGGCCAGGAATTCCGGTTTGAACTGATCGCCTGTGCCGATATTGACCGGCACGATTTTGTAATCCAGTCCGGCTTCTTCAAGGAACAGCGTGATTTTATGGCCGTTGGGTGTCGGCCAGTAATACAGATCAATCATGGGCCAAAGGCTCCTTTAAACTATTCGTGATGGCGAATTCGATAATCGAAGCTTGCCAATCAGGTTGTTATCGGTCAATTTAAAACGATCATTCCAAAATGCAAGAGCCGGTCACGCCATTGTGTAACGGCGATACCAGGCAAGGAGACGTGTCATGATCCGCTTCTATTACCATCCGACCCCAAACCCGCAGAAAATCTCGATGATGCTTGAGGCATGTGGTTTGCCTTATGAGGTCCTGCCGGTTGATACCCGTAAAGGTCAGCAGCATGACCCGGCCTTCCGCGCGATCAACCCGAATGGCAAGGTCCCGGCAATTGTTGATACCGACGGACCAGGGAGCAAGGAAGTGCGCGTGTTTGATTCAAACGCGATCCTGCTGTATCTCGCTGAAAAGTCCGGCAAGTTCCTGGGTAAGCCGGAAGATCGCGGTGAATTCCTGTCGTGGTTGATGTTTATTGCCACGGGTCTGGGTCCGTTTTCTGGGCAGGCGGTGCATTTCCAGCATGTCGCCCCTGAGGGCAGTGACTATGGTGTAAACCGTTATCGCAACGAGATCGCCCGCCACTATCAGGTGCTGGAAGACCATATGGAAGGTCGCCAGTTCATCGTCGGCGATGAAATGACGATTGTTGATATCTCGGCCTGGGGCTGGATCGACAAGGCCCCGTTCGTGCACAAGAACCCGGATGTCTGGGACAAGTATCCCAACATCAAACGCTGGTTTGACGCGATCAATCGCCTGCCGGCAGCCGTGAGCGCGCGGGAGGTTGGCAAGGACCACACCTTTAAGACGGAAATGGACGAAGACGCAAAACGCGCCATGTTCCCGTCGAACTACGCATAAGCCGACGAAACGGCTCTGCAAACGAAAACACCCCGGCCAGATTGGCCGGGGTGTTTGCTTTGACGTGTATGTCTTGGCAATCAGTCGGTGGTTTTTGCCCCGAACTGCTTGTTGAATTGCAACACCAGCAGGGTTACAACCGCGCCCGAAAGCAGGTAGGCACCAACACCGGCCAGACCGAACTTGTCACACAGATAAAGCGCGATCAGCGGTGCGAAACCAGCCCCAAGCAACCATGCAAGGTCGGATGTCAGGGCCGATCCGGTGTAGCGGTATTCACGCTTGAAGTTCGATGCCAGCGTCCCGGCCGCCTGACCAAAGCACAGGCCCAGAACCGCAAAGCCACCCAGAACAATCATGCCTTCATTGATGATATTATAGGTGTAAAGCAGCGGTGTCAGGATCGCACCCAGCAAGATGATCCCCGCACTGTAACCAAGCAGGCGACGACGGCCGAGCTGATCGGCAATGAAGCCCGATGCAATGATGCCAAAGGCACACAGCACCGCGCCAACACCCTGGGTCAGCAGGAACTGCCCCGGATTGCCGTTGGCATAAAGATAGACCCAAGTCAGCGCAAAGACCGTTACCAGATGGAACAGCGCGTAGCTGACCATCGGGACCAGCGCACCCAGCACAACGGTACGACCATTATGTTTGAGCGTGTCGATGACACGGGCTGCCTCAAGCTCGTTCTTGTCAAGCAGATGGCCGAATTCGGACGTTGCCACCAGACGCAGGCGGGCAAACAGCGCAACAACGTTGATTGCAAAGGCAACGAAGAACGCATAGCGCCAGCCAAAGGCCAGGAAGTCGTCGGGATGCAGTGTCAGCAGCAAATAAGCAAACAGCGAAGATGCCAGCATGAAGCCAAGCGGCGCGCCCAGTTGCGGGATCATCGCGTACCAGCCCTTGCGGTTATCCGGTGCGTTCAGTGCCAGAAGCGACGCCAGGCCATCCCAGGCACCCCCCCATGCCAATCCCTGCAGGAAGCGGAAGGCACACAACAGGTAAATGGCAAGAACGCCAGCGGACTCAAAGCTTGGCAGGAAGGCCATCGCGGCGGTGGAACCGCCAAGCAGGAACATGGCAATCGTCAGCTTTACTCCGCGCCCGTGTGCACGGTCGACTGTCATAAAGACAAGCGACCCGACAGGGCGGGCGATAAAGGCCAAGGAGAAAATGGCAAAGGAATACATCGTCCCCACCAATGCGGTTTCACCCGGAAACAGCAATTGCGGGAAGACCAGCACCGATGCGATGCAATAGACGAAAAAGTCAAAAAATTCTGATGTCCGGCCAATAATCACGCCAAGCGCGATTTGTCCCGGATCGTTGGTGGCGTCGGCATTGTGATGCCGCGCATCGCGTTCCAAACCCGAAGAGGTGGCGGTCGCGTAGTTTTCTGTCGTTTGGTTCACGCCGTTCTCCCTAATTCACTTGTCGGACCATTTGGGCCCTCACTGCTTTTGATTGGATCACAAATCCGGTTCGAAGAACGATACGACTTTGGATCGAGTCTAATTATAGACATGTGAATTGCAAACGTCAGTGTCAATTATTGTGATGCACCGCACAACGCGTGGTTTACATCCGAATGATAATTGTCATTACGACCCTGCTATGCGCCGCGGGTAGCTTGACATTGCTGCAACGCAGCTATAGCAATTCCCGCGAATTTCCGATTTGGCATTTTTTTGAAAAAAAATTGCTTTCTTTGTGCCCTTTCCGTGGATGTCTGGAATTATAATTCCTATATGCGTGTGCGGCAGGGTACGACGCGTGGCGATCTTTGGTGGGTCGCTATGCGGCTCGCAGGCATATGGTTGTCTGTGAGAACATCTTCCAGAGACTGAGGAAGTATGAAGCGCATGCTTTCAAAACTTGTACGTGGCGTCGCATTGACCTCAATGTTCTCGCTTCTGGCCGGTTGCAACCTTGTTGTGATCGATCCGTCGGGCGATATTGCCTCTCAGCAGGCCGACCTTATTATCGTATCAACCATCCTGATGCTGCTGATCATTGTTCCGGTCATGGCATTGACGGTCTTCTTTGCCTGGAAATACCGGCAGGGAAACAAGGATGCGGAATACGATCCCGAATGGCATCATTCCACCAAATTGGAAGTTGTCATCTGGTCTGCCCCGCTGGTGATCATTATTGCCCTTGGCGCGATTACGTGGGTTACGACCCATACGCTTGATCCGTATCGTCCGCTCGACCGTATTGATGCTGAACGTCCACTGCCAAAAGATCATGAGCCGATGGTGATTGAAGTCGTTTCCCTCGATTGGAAATGGCTGTTCCTGTATCCGGAACAGGGCATTGCGACTGTCAACGAACTCGCAGCTCCGGTCGATACGCCAATCCAGTTCAAAATCACCTCTTCGGGAATCATGAACTCGTTCTTCATTCCGGCTCTTGCGGGCCAGATTTATTCGATGGCGGGGATGGAAACAAAACTCCATGCCGTAATCAATGAAGAAGGTGTTTTTGACGGGTTCTCGGGGAACTACAGCGGTGAGGGGTTCTCTCATATGCGCTTCAAGTTCCACGGGCTGAGCCAAGACGGGTTTGATGCCTGGGTCGATAATGTGAAGGCCGATGAAAACCTTTTGGGGCGTTCGCAATATCTTGAGCTTGAAAAACCCAGCATCAAGGAACCGGTTCGGTACTTCAGCTCGGTAGATCCGGAACTTTACAACGCGATCCTCAACATGTGCGTTGACCAGTCGAAAATGTGCATGAACGAGATGATGCATATTGACGAAAATGGTGGCGGCGGTCTGGCCGGTATCAATAACGTCATGTCCTTGACCTATGACGTGCCGCAGATGCGTGGCAGTCAGCCATTGCCCGAAAGCAAGTCCTACGTTGCGACGCTTTGCACTGCACCGGAAGGTGGCTTGGCTGGTGAACTTGCGAACCTGCCGTTGTTTGACAATGAACAGGTCTCGCGTGCCATGAGTGTTGCGCCGTCAGGTGTTTCAACAGGGTTCTGAAGCAGTGCCGGTTGGTAAAAGCCAACCGGCCCTTCGCAGTTTTGGCATCGGCTACGATGCCTGTCTGCATTTGAAAGAAGAGTAATCCGATGTTCTCTAATCCGGACCTTTTACATTTTATATTTGGCCGGCTGTCACTTGATTCACTTCCGTTCCATGAACCGATCCTTGTGGTGACGTTTGCGGCGGTGGTTCTGGGCGGTATCGCTGTTGTCGGCGGTATCACCTATTTCCGCCTCTGGGGATATCTCTGGAACGAGTGGATCACGTCGATTGACCACAAAAAAATCGGCATTATGTACATCATATTGGCGCTTGTCATGCTTTTGCGTGGTTTCTCCGATGCGCTTATGATGCGTGCCCAGCAGGCGATGGCTTTTGGCGGCTCGGAAGGTTTCCTTCCCCCTGATCATTACGATCAGATATTCACCGCCCACGGCGTAATCATGATCTTCTTCGTGGCCATGCCGCTGGTGACGGGGCTTATGAACTTTGTCGTGCCGCTACAAATCGGCGCGCGTGACGTTGCGTTCCCGTTCCTGAATAATTTCAGCTTCTGGATGACCACCTGTGGTGCCGCGCTGATCATGGTGTCGCTGTTTGTCGGTGAGTTCGCGAAAACCGGCTGGCTGGCCTATCCGCCGCTGTCTGACATTGTCTACAGTCCGGGGGTCGGGGTCGATTATTATATCTGGGCCTTGCAGATTGCCGGTGTCGGGACGTTGCTGTCGGGGGTCAATCTGGTTGTGACCATCGTCAAAATGCGCGCACCGGGCATGTCCATGATGAAAATGCCGGTCTTTACCTGGACGGCACTTTGCACCAACGTTCTGATCGTGGCTGCGTTCCCGGTTCTGACCGCTGTTCTGGTTCTGCTTGGTCTTGACCGCTATGCGGACACCAACTTCTTCACCAACGATCTTGGCGGTAACGCCATGATGTATATCAACCTGATCTGGATTTGGGGGCACCCGGAGGTGTACATCCTGATCCTGCCAGCGTTTGGTGTGTTTTCCGAAGTTGTGTCGACCTTCTGCCGCAAGCGTCTGTTTGGTTATAGCTCGATGGTTTATGCCACCGTGGTTATTACCATCCTGTCCTATATCGTGTGGCTGCACCACTTCT
>NZ_DGMR01000025.1:124050-126420 GCF_002388495.1 Thalassospira sp. UBA4513 | reverse complement strand
AGATCGTTGGTCGGTTCGTCAAGCAGCAGAACGTTCGCGCCGGACTTCAGCATCTTGGCAAGATGAACGCGGTTACGTTCACCACCCGACAACTGACCGACTTTTTTCTGCTGATCTGCGCCCTTGAAGGCGAACTGTGATACATAGGCACGCGACGACATCGGGCGCTTGCCCAGAAGAATCTCGTCAAGGCCGTCAGAAACTTCCTGCCAAACAGTCTTGTTCGGATCAAGCGAGTCACGCGACTGGTCGACATAGCCCATCTTGACGGTATCACCGATCTTGAGCGTTCCTGCATCCGGGGTATCAGCACCCGTCAACATTTTGAACAGAGTGGTTTTACCCGCACCGTTCGGACCGATCACACCAACGATGCCACCCGGCGGCAGGCGGAAATCAAGGTTTTCAAACAGAAGCTTGTCACCATATGCCTTGGTCAGACCTTCAGCAGTGATAACTTCGTTACCAAGGCGCTCGGCAATCGGAATAACGATCTTGGTGGAATCCGGCACCGCTTTTGCGGCCTCGGCGACAAGATCGTCATAAGCGCGAACACGGGCCTTGGATTTTGCCTGACGGCCTTTCGGGTTCTGACGGATCCACTCAAGTTCGGTGGCAAGCTGTTTCTGGCGGCTGCCTTCCTGACGGGATTCCTGTTCCAAACGCTTTTGCTTCTGCTCAAGCCAGGAGGAATAGTTGCCTTCAAACGGAATGCCCTGACCGCGGTCAAGTTCTAGAATCCAGCCCGTGACGTTATCAAGGAAGTAACGATCGTGGGTGACCAGAATGACGGTACCCTGATAATCTTCAAGGTGGCGCTCAAGCCACGCAACCGATTCAGCGTCAAGGTGGTTGGTCGGTTCGTCAAGCAGCAGAATGTCAGGCTTTGCAAGCAAAAGGCGGCAAAGGGCGACACGACGGCGCTCACCGCCTGAAAGCTTGGTTACGTCCGCATCCTTGGGTGGACAACGCAGGGCGTCCATCGCGATCTCAAGGGTGCGTTCCAAATCCCAGCCATTGGCCGCATCGATGCGTTCCTGAAGCTCACCCTGCTCTGCAAGGAGATCATTCATTTCGTCATCGGTCATCGGCTCGGCAAACTTGCCGCTGATTTCGTTGAAGCGTGCAAGATCGTCAACAATCGAGCCACACCCTTCCATGACGTTACCAAGAACGTCTTTCTCCGGGTTAAGCTGCGGTTCCTGCTCAAGATAGCCGACATTGACACCTTCGGCAGGCCAGGCTTCACCGGCGTAATCCTTTTCGATGCCGGCCATGATTTTCAGCAGGGTGGATTTACCTGCGCCGTTGTTGCCCAGAACACCGATTTTTACGCCTGGCAGGAAGGACAGTGTGATGCCCTTGAAAAGTTCGCGACCGCCCGGAAGGATCTTGGTCAGGTCCTTCATGACGTAAATATACTGGTAAGATGCCATTAAATTCCCCATCCAAAAGTCGTTGGGTCCGCCCTGTTGGGCTGAAACACTTCGGCACACTTATGCGCATGCCTGAAATACTGTGCCCGTTTGTAACCGACAGGCAGGCTCTTAACAACTTCAAACCGCAGACAGCTCACATGCTATCAAAACATGCCAACTGGCGAGATGAAACAAGGTGCATCAAGTGATCTCGCGTCGGCGACATCAATCGGGTTAGGCAAACCAAATTCGCGTCGATTTCAGACAAAAAATAGCCGCGTCGAACCGGGACGGGACCCTTAAGTTATAAAAACGTCACTTTTTAGGCACTTAGACGCAATGTTTTTCAACCTTAAAATGCTGCAATGCACACAGTGAAAACCGCCCGGATTCTGTCACTATTTATATTCGACGTTGGGGCAGAACACCTTCTAACACCCTGTTCTATACGACTAATGATTAGCTTATGGCGACTCTCGAAAACTGGTATCGAGCTTTACAGGCAATGAGTGTGTCTTGATGCATTCAACGCCACGCATTCATGCGGCCGACAAACACAGCATAAAAATATGTCGGCAGGGAAAGTTATCATTTCTAGGAAGGAGACGCGCGATGGATGAACAAAGCGCAGCCTACTGGAAGAGAAACGTGAAGCTGGTCTCGGTCCTTATCGCGATCTGGTTCATCGTTTCCTACGGTTTCGGCATCTTGTTTGTCGATGCCCTCAACTCTATCGAAATCGCGGGCTTCCAGCTTGGTTTCTGGTTTGCTCAACAGGGGTCCATTTACGTCTTTGTCGCACTGATTTTCGTCTATGTGGCCAAGATGAACAAACTGGATCGCGAATTCGGCGTTCGTGAAGACGACTGACGCAGGATCAGGGAGACAGACAAGATGGATCTTACCACCCTTACATATATTGCCGTCGGCTTGAGCTTCGCGCTGTATATCG
>NZ_DGMR01000025.1:120277-123992 GCF_002388495.1 Thalassospira sp. UBA4513 | reverse complement strand
AGCTTCGCGCTGTATATCGGCATCGCGATCTGGGCCAAGGCAAGCACCACCGGCGAATTCTATGTCGCTGGCAAAGGTGTTAACCCGGTCGTCAACGGCATGGCGACCGCAGCAGACTGGATGTCGGCTGCTTCCTTTATCTCTATGGCCGGCCTCATTGCCTTCCTTGGCTATGGCGGCTCGGTTTACCTCATGGGCTGGACAGGTGGTTACTGCCTGCTGGCGATGCTTCTGGCACCGTACCTTCGCAAGTACGGCAAATTCACCGTGCCGGAATTCATCGGGGATCGTTATTATTCCAGAACTGCCCGTATCGTTGCTGTTATCTGCCTGATCTTTATCTCGTTTACCTATGTGGCAGGTCAGATGCGCGGCGTTGGCATCGTGTTCTCGCGCTTCCTTGAAGTTGAACTCCTCACCGGCCTGATCGTCGGCATGGGCATCGTCTTCATCTATGCTGTTCTTGGCGGCATGAAGGGTATTACCTATACCCAGGTTGCACAGTATTGCGTTCTTATTATTGCCTACACCATTCCGGCAATCTTCATTGCCTTCCAGCTGACCGGCAATCCGCTGCCGCAGCTGGCATTTGGCTCGACCGTGAATGGCACTGGCGAATACATGCTTGATCGCCTTAACCAGGTTGTGACGGAACTCGGCTTCCTCGAATACACAACCACCAACAAGTCAACGATTGATATCTTTGCAATCACGCTTGCACTGATGGTTGGTACTGCCGGTCTTCCGCACGTTATCGTTCGCTTCTTCACCGTTCCGAAAGTCCGTGATGCACGTTCTTCGGCCGGTTGGGCGCTGGTCTTCATCGCGCTGCTTTACACCACTGCTCCGGCAGTTGGTGCAATGGCACGCCTGAACCTGACCGACACCATCCAGACCGGTGAAGTGGGCGCAGAAGACGGTAACCTCGTCTATGAAGAACGTCCGGACTGGATGAAGCGCTGGGAAGCAACCGGCCTTCTGAAGTTCGAAGACAAGAACGGTGACGGCCGCATCCAGTATTACAACGATGCGAACGCAGAGTTTGCGACCAAAGCAGCCGAATATGGCTGGGCTGGTAACGAACTGAGCGTTGACCGTGACATCATGGTTCTTGCCAACCCTGAAATCGCACAGCTTCCGAACTGGGTCATTGCCCTGGTCGCAGCTGGCGGTATCGCCGCAGCACTCTCGACAGCTGCTGGTCTGCTGCTTGTGATTTCGTCGGGCGTTTCACATGACCTTCTCAAAGGCACGTTCACACCGAACATGACAGAAGGACAGGAACTGATGGCCGGGCGTGTTGCGGCTGCGGTCGCGATCGTGATTGCCGGTTATCTGGGCTACAATCCTCCGGGCTTTGTGGCACAGGTGGTGGCCTTCGCCTTCGGCCTTGCCGCATCCTCGCTGTTCCCGGTTATCATCATGGGTATCTTCTCCAAGAAGGTTAACCGTGAAGGTGCTATTGCCGGGATGCTGGTCGGTCTGATCTTCACCATGGGTTATATCATGTCCTACAAGGGCATCTTTATCCCGGTATTGATCGAAAACGTCGAAGCAAACTGGCTGTTCGGTATCTCGCCGGAAGGCATTGGCGTCGTTGGTATGCTCCTGAACTTCATCGTTGCTTTCGCTGTGTCGAAAGTCACCGCTGAACCGCCAGAGCATATCCAGCACATGATTGAAGACATCCGCGTTCCGAAAGGAGCCGGTGGCGCAGTTGACCACTAATCGGTCAACTGGTTTGCCAGGAACTGTTGCAGGCCCCCGGATCATTGATCCGGGGGCTTTTCTTTTCGGCCTTAGTCAGGCAACAATGCACTCAGGGCATGCCCTTGCGGAGGAAAACAGTCATGAGCATCGAACTCGAAGAAATTGCCGAGTTTCTAAAACAGCACCACCCGTTCGATCTGTTACCTGACGAAGAAATCAACGCCCTGCCAAAGCGCCTGTCGGCCCGCTATTTTCGCGCAGGGACCAAAGTCCTCTCGCCCGAGGAACAATGCCTTCATCTATACATCATCCGCACCGGCGGCACCGAAACCCGCGACCCGAACGGGCAGTTGCTTGCCCGCCTGTCAGAGGGTGAGTGCTTTGGTGTGCGCGCGATGTATCAGAATGGACGGGCCGCCAACAACATTACAACTCTGGAAGACAGCCTGTGTTACTTGCTGCCTGAAAAGGATTTTCATGCGCTAACTGGCAAGTATCCGCAATTCAGCTATTTCTTCGCCCAGATGGGTGGCGAACGCCTGCGCAGTGGCATGCAGTTGCTCGAAAGTCGCGATGACGATCAGCTCAAACTGATGAGTGTGAAGGTCAGTGACCTGATTGCCCGCGAACTGGTCAGCATCGACAAGTCCGCCTCAATCCTTGAAGCTGGCCAGTTGATGAGCAAGGAACGCGTTTCCTGTCTGCTGATCACCGAAGGCGGTGATGGCGTTGCCGGGATCATGACCGACCGTGACCTGCGCAATCGTGTCATTGCCAAGGGCCGCAGTTATGATGAGCCAGTGACCGCCATCATGACCGAAAAGCCGATCTCGATCGATCCCGATCAGTACGCCTTTGATGCGCTTCTGACCATGACGCGCAACAATATCCGCCATCTGCCTGTAATGAAGGATGGCAAGGCGGTTGGCATGATCACCACCAACAACTTGCTGGCACGACAGTCGCTATCGGCTGTTTACATGGCAGGCCGCATTGGCAAACTGACCGAACCCGAAGAAATGGCAAAGGTCATCGCCCAAGTCCCCGAACTTCTTAGTCACCTGATTGAAGCGGGCGCGACATCGCAAAATGCCGGACATATCGTAACGACCCTTTCGGATGCGGCGACCGCCCGGCTGCTGCAACTGGCAGAGGAAGAATTCGGCCCCCCGCCGGTTCCCTATGTCTGGATGGCTGGTGGGTCACAAGGCCGCCAGGAACAAACGGCACTTTCGGATCAGGACAATTGCCTGATTATTGATGACGCCTATGACGCGGATCAGCACGGGGAATATTTCAAAAATCTTGCCGACTTTGTCTGTGATGGCCTGAACAAGGTTGGCTACGTCTATTGCCCCGGTGAAATGATGGCCAGAACAGATGAGTGGCGGCAACCTGTGCGCACCTGGCAGCACTATTTCAACAAATGGATCGAACAACCCGAACCAAAATCATTGATGCTGTGTTCGGTCTGGTTTGACCTGCGCCCGGTCCACGGCACCAAGAGCCTGTTTGAAGACCTGCATCGCATGATCATCTCAAAGGCCAAGGACAACCGTATTTTCCAGGCCTATATGGTGGGCAACGCGCTGAGCCATCACGTCCCGCTTGGTTTCTTCAAGAATTTCGTCATGATCCGTGGCGGCGAACATGACAAGACCCTTGATCTGAAACATAACGGCGTGGTGCCAATCGTTGATGTTGCCCGCATTCACGCCCTTGCCAACGGTGTCGAGGCCGTAAACACCTACGAGCGGCTCAATGCCGTAAAGGCATTCCCATCCATCAGCAATCAGGGGGCGTCAGACCTTCTTGATGCCTTTGAATTCATTAGCATCACCCGCCTGAAACATCAGGTCCGTCAGATCCGGCGTGGCGAAAAACCCGATAACTTCCTGCAACCTGAAAGCCTGTCGGCGTTTGAGCGCAGCCATCTTAAGGATGCGTTCTCGGTGATCAAGAACCTTCAGGGCGCGCTTGAGCACGCCTTTGGCAAAAGCGGGAC
>NZ_DGMR01000025.1:63290-120177 GCF_002388495.1 Thalassospira sp. UBA4513 | reverse complement strand
CGCAAGGCAACCGGGCCTTTGCGAACCTATTACGATGTGCCGCCTGCAGATCCTGAAAGATCCGTGATGGAAACCGAATTCATCGCTCTTGATCTTGAAACCACCGGCCTTGATCCCAAAAAGGACGAAATCGTCAGCCTCGGCTGGGTGATTATCCGTCAGCTTTCGGTCGATTTTTCAAGTTGCGAACATATTCTGGTGCGGCCAACCAAGGAGCTTAGCGAAAGCTCGGTCGTGGTCCACCGGATCTTTGATAGCGATGTCGCCGATGCCCCAAGCATTGAAGCAGCCCTTGAGCATCTTTTGCCCCAGATGGCTGGCCGGGTTCTGCTATCCCACCATGCGCCGATTGAACTGGGATTCCTTGGCCAGGCCTGCAAACAGTTCTTTGGCGCGCCACTGCAAATCCCGACGGTCGATACCCTGGTTTTGGCTCTGCGTGACATCCGGCGCAGCGGTGAAACCATGAAATCCGGGGCGCTCAGGCTTGATACATTGCGCCGAAATCATAACCTGCCCCCTTTCCGGGCCCATAACGCATTGTCTGACGCGATTGCCGCATCGGGCCTGTTTCTGGCCCAAATCGCCAAACGTGATCCGAAAGGCGAACTTGAGCTCGACCGGATACTGCGCTAATCGATTACCAGGGCTCAAAAAATGCCCCACCAATAATAACAGCAGATCGGGAGCCACCAGCCTATGTACGTGTTTATCTTCTCAACCGTTGTTATCGGGTTTGCGTCGGCTGGCGTGGTCATGTTGCTGTTCCGGCTTTGGGGCCGCAAGGCACCGAAATATGTCATTCCGCTCGTCGCAGCGATTGCGATGTTTGGCTACATGATCTGGGATGAATACACATGGTTTGATCGCTACGAGGCCCGCCTGCCTCAGACCATCAGCGTCATTCAGACCTTTACTGACGAAAACATTTTCGCGCCCTGGACACTGGTTTCCGCACCGACCAACCGCTTTACGGCGATTGATCGCGAAAAACTGGTATCCAATCCCCAAAACCCCGATGAAAAACGCGTCATGACCCTGCTGCTGCGCAAGGGCGGCGAAACCCTTGCCCTGACCCATCTTGTTGATTGCGCGCAAGGACGGCGTGGCTATATCACACCCGATACGTCACTCGACAGCAACGGTTTCCCGACCGCGATGAATGAATGGTTTGATATGGATGCCGACGACCCCCTGCGCGCGGCGGTCTGTTCCTGAACGCTGTTTCCATCGCGAAATCGGACAACCTTTGGCCCGCCCTGTGGCGGGCCTTGTCATGTGTGGCAACAAAACTGATTTCGGCTATAGTGATGCAAACGCGCCCTTTTTCCTAAGTTACGGGTCCATATGCCCCATTTTCGATCCCCATTGCCATCTACAGTCGCCTTCTTTCTGATCGCGGTTGTATTTGTCGGCAGCATCTCAACGGCGGCTCGCGCGCGCGATATCACCGTCTTTGCCGCCACAAGCCTGACCAACGCCATTGAAACTGCGACCGCCACCTATGAAAAGGAAACCGGTGATACAATACGCCTGTCAGTGGCAAGTTCTTCGACACTGGCGCGCCAGATTGCCGCAGGCGCGCCGGCCGACATCTTTATCTCTGCCAACGAAAAATGGATGACCTGGTTAAATGATCAGGGTTTGCTTGTCCCCGGCAGTCGTCATGACCTGCTGACAAACCGTCTGGTTATTGTCGCCCCCAAAGATAGCAATCTTAGCCCGATTAAAATTGGCGATACTTCAGACCTGACAGCATTGATCGGACCCAGTGATCGCATTGCAGTCGGCGACCCGGACCATGTGCCGGCCGGCATTTATGCCAAACAGGCACTGACATCTTTGGGGCAGTGGGAAACGGTTGC
This sequence comes from Thalassospira sp. UBA4513, assembly GCF_002388495.1. NCBI lineage: Bacteria > Pseudomonadati > Pseudomonadota > Alphaproteobacteria > Rhodospirillales > Thalassospiraceae > Thalassospira > Thalassospira sp. UBA4513. Next base: position 118,312 of record NZ_DGMR01000025.1, on the reverse strand, counting down.
ACCAAGACTTGCGCGTACTGACAATGTTCGTGCGGCCTTGGCGCTGGTTGAACGGGGCGAAGCACCGATTGGCATCGTCTATCAAACTGACGCCGGTATTTCCGATAACGTCAAAATCATCGGCACCTTTCCCGAAAACAGTCACCCGGTCATTACCTATCCTGTTGCCCTGACGGGTGATCCGTCCGAAAGCAAAGCCACGAAATTCCTGCTATGGCTTTTGGGGGATGACGCGGGCCGCATTTTTGCCGACTATGGCTTTGAACCCGTTGCAACAACGCAAGCCAACGTACCCGGAAAATGATCAGCTTAACCCCCGCCGAAATCGAGGCACTTCTGCTAAGCTTCCGCATCTCAGGCGTTGCTGTTGCTTGTGCACTGCCCTTTGCGATTATCGTCGCAACTGCGCTTGCCCTCGGTCGGTTTCCAGGGCGCTTTATTCTTGATGCGATTGTGCATCTACCGCTGATCCTGCCACCGGTTGTGATGGGCTATTTGCTGCTGATTGCCTTGGGCACACGGGCACCGTTGGGCGCTTGGCTGTATGAAACATTCGATCAGCGTTTTGTCTTTAGCTGGACGGGCGCGGCACTGGCATCGGCGATCGTAAGCTTCCCGTTTCAGGTCCGCGCCATTCGACTGAGCCTGGAAAACGTCAATCCGGGTCTTTATCAGGCTGCCGAAACCCTTGGCGCTGGGCCGATTGACCGGTTCTTTTCGCTGACATTGCCCTTGGCACTTCCGGGTATCATTGCCGGTGCCATTACCGCCTTTGCCGCAAGCCTTGGCGAATTCGGCGCGATCATCACGTTCGTCTCGAACATCCCCGGTGAAACCCGTACCTTGCCACTGGCGATCTATACTGCGATCCAGACACCGGGCGGCGAACTGGCCGCGGCGCGCTTGGCAGCCCTTTCAATCGGGCTGGCCTTTGCCGGGTTGCTTCTGTCTGAATTGGCGCTCCGTCGTATTCGCAAGAGGGCCGCGTCATGAGCATCGGTGTCAATGTTGAACGCAGTCTCAAGACTTTCAGGCTTTCCGCCGAATTCAATATTCCTGAACCGGGTATAACCGCCCTGTTTGGCCCCTCAGGCAGCGGCAAGACGACGCTTGTTAACATGATTGCCGGTTTGGTCCGCCCGGATCGCGGCCATATTCAAATCAACGATCATGTACTTTTTGAACATTCACGTGGCATCAACCTTCCGGCTCGCAAGCGTCGGGTTGGCTGCGTGTTTCAGGATAATCGCCTGTTCCCGCACAAATCGGTGCGCGACAACCTGTTTTACGGGGCGCGCCGCAATCCCCACAAACTGCCACAGGATGAACAACAGGCCATCCTCGAGATGCTTGATATCTGGGATCTGATGGATCGCCGACCCAACCTTCTGTCTGGCGGGGAAAAGCAACGGGTGGCACTTGGGCGTGCACTTTTGTCCAATCCGGATGTATTGCTACTTGATGAGCCGCTTTCGGCCCTTGATCACGCCCGCAAACAGGAGATCCTGCCTTATCTCGAATGGTTGCGTGACCACAGGAAGATACCGATCCTGTATGTCACCCACGCGATTGACGAGGTCGCCCGCCTTGCCGACCACATGGTTATCATTGATCAGGGCAAAACACTTGCGACTGGCTCCGTTTTTGAAATGCTGGGCCGCACGGACTTGGCGCCGCTTGCCGGGCGCTTTGACGCCGGAACGGTTCTGGCCGCCCGGATTGTCAGCCGTGACCCCAAGGCCGAGGTCAGCTTCCTTGAATGTGGCGGGCAACGACTTGTCGTGCCCTATCTGGGCCGTCCGAAAAGTGATCGTGTCCGACTGCATATTCGCGCCCGTGATGTCATGATTGCCCGTACCCCGCCGCACGATATCAGTGCGAACAACATCATTCCCGTCACCGTCACCAAAATCAGTGACGAGCCCGGTGACACCATCGATGTGACAATGTGCTTTGGTCAGGATGCGGATGCCACCCTTTTGGCCGAAACCAGTGGCCGTCCCAAAATTCATGCCCGCATTACGAAATGGTCGGGATCACGCTTAAAACTGCAGCCCCATCAAAAAGTCTTTGCCGTGATCAAATCGGTCACTGTCAATGGGCAGTTGCGCGATCGCTAAAACTGACACACCAGGAAACGGCAAACCCCCGCCGGTATCTTCGACGGGGGTTTGTTTTAAGGCTTAAGGATGCTGATAGGCACTGGGTGCTGGCCAATCCCATTTATCCTGCAAGGCCGGATCGGTTTCATAGATCTCGACCTTTAACGGATAACAGGCGGCTTCATCACTTGAATGACCGGTGCTGCAATCCCCACCGGGACAGGTCGACAGATTGCCCAGCAAATCAATCTCGGCAAACATTTCAAGATAGTCCCCCGGGCGTACCGGGCTTGCCTTCATGAAATACTGATGGGTGTCCTTGGTAAAGCCGGTGCACATGAAGACGTTCAACACATCATGCACATAGTGATCGGCTTCCTGCATCGACATGCCGGTCTCATCACTAAAAGCCCGGCACAGGTTGGAATGACAGCAATGGTGATAATCATTGCCTGACAGCAACCGGTTGGTGAACGGATCGCAGCGGGTACCAATCACGTCATGGACACTGCCGCCATCCTCATCAAAACCATACCAGTCCAGCGTATCTTCACTGATCAGCGCCATCGAACGCAGATAGGGCATGTTGGACCACAAACGGTCACCTGTGGTCAGGTGGGTCCGATGCAGGGCACGGGTCTTACCGCTGAAAAACCGTTCCTTCAGGTCATTGGCATTCCAAAGGTTCAAATCACCAACCTGCGGCCCATCGACACTGACAATGCGGAAAAAGTATCCCTTGGGTACATGAAACGTGCGGGCATCGCGCGGCGGGACGATAACCTCGTTCACTTTCTTCATTGATGCCTTGAATTCGGCGAGCGTCGCAAAGTCGGGCTCAGGCAAGGTTCCGTTGGGATAAACAACAACTGGCTTTATTGCGCGACGCTCTGCGGCGTCTGTTGGGGTTTTATGCTGGGGCTTGAAAGTCATGGGGTGGCCTCGATAACAGGAAAATAGATGGGCGACAGAATGGCACAGTGACCTGTTGACACAAGCCTGTTTCAACAGGGCTGACTGGCAGATCATACGAACAACTAAACAAGCGGTGTGATCAATTCTTGGCGTTCGTCCCACGCTTCAAGATTATCGACAACCAGTTGGCCCATGGCATCGCGGGTTTCCATTGTCCCACTCGCCAGATGCGGATAGAGCACAACGTTATCAAGATTGGCAAATGCCGGATCGATATCAGGTTCATTTTCAAAAACATCAAGTCCCGCGCCGGCAATCAACCCATGCTGCAACGCCCGGATCAAAGCCGGTTCATCCATCACCGATCCCCGTGCGATATTGATCAAAACACCATCTTTGCCAAGGGCATCAAGCACCGCTTCATTGACGATCCCGTTGGTCGCGGCCCCACCGGGACAGGACAACACCAAAATATCCGACCATGTCGCGAGTGCCATCAGATCATCAAAGAACCGGTACGCGACATCTTTCTTGTTGCGTCCAAAATAGCCGACCTCGACCCCGCTTGGCACTGCGCGTGATGCAATTGCCTTTCCGATCCGGCCCAACCCGACAATGCCAAGCTTCTTGCCGCGCACACTTCTGGTCAGTGCCATCGGGCCGTTTGCGGCCCATTTTCCACTGCGTACCCAGTCATCGCCCAAAACAAGCTGCCGCAAGGTGGCATGCATCAACATGATCGCCGTGTCAGCAACATCATCGGTCAGAACGTCAGGTGTGGTTGTAAGACGAATACCGCGGTCACGCAGTGCCTTAAGATCAAAGACATCATGCCCAACGCCAAAGCTTGTAATCACTTCAAGGTTCGGCAGTTGCGCCAGCAAGTCTTCCGGAACACCAAAGCGCGCGGATGTCACAACTGCTCTGATCTGATCGCCCATTTCATCAAGAAATTTCTGCTTGTTCTCAATCAGGTCATAACGATGCAGATCGTGGCGTTCTGCCAACATGGCCGTATAGACGGGGCGGATATCAAGAAGGGCAAGGACGGAACGTATCATTGGGGCGTCTTTCGGTGGCTGCGTGTGCCCCAAAGACTAGCCGCCTCAATCACCTGAGACAAGTTGATGCGCAGTTTCATACCGCCAGGAAACCACATTCAACCCAATACATTTGCCTGGACACAATAAGGGCGGGAATGGCAATCGCCAAATCCCCGCCCCAATGCAGATTATTCTGCCGCGAACTCCTTGCAGCCGGTGCACAGCAGATCAATGATGTGCAGGGCAAAAGAACGCCAGATATCCATGCGGAAGCTTTGCTCGGCATCCCGCCACAGAACAACCGTCACACCATCAATCACCGTACGGCAGCCACCGCCAACCGGGATGCTGTCGATATCGCGCGGGCAACCGATTGTCAGAAGCTCGGCAGCACGTTCGCCTTCGATGCGGACCGTGACTTCGCGGGCCGACACCTCGGTCAGGCTGTGGGTTGCCGATGCATAGACATCCGCGCACGCCTTGGTCACTGTGTCGGCATCATCCGGCTTGGCAATGATCAGCCATTCATCCGGGCCAAGACAGATGGACTCAGTCGTGCCTTTGGCCGCACGTGCACCAACCGTGGCTGCCAGATCAACACCAATCGCCTTGGATACGGCCGGAATGTTGGCCGCCCGCAAACGTAGCGAGAAACGGGCAACTGGTGCCATCAGGGTCAGTTTAACCGGTCCGGAAGCAACGATCGGACCCGGCGTAAATGCGTGTGTAAGTACCGTCATTTTTCTGTTCCCCGCCTAAAGTTTCAACCGTTCGCCTTCGGGATCGTAAAACACGGTCCCGGTGACGGTCGCCTTGATCACACGATCAGGCATCGGAATGTAAATGGTTTCACCCATACGATTGAAACCGTCTTCAAGCAGCGCCATGGCAATCGGGCGACCTGCCGCATCGCTGTGGTAGCTTGATGTCACATGACCGACCATTCTCATCGGCTTGGGCTGGTTCGGATCAAGAACGATCTGTGCCCCTTCCTCAAGCTTGGTTTTGCCATCTTCGGTCAGAAGACCGATCAACTGCTTGCGGCCCTCGGCAACCAGATCCGGACGCGCCAGACCGCGCTTGCCAACGAAATCAGGTTTCATTTTACCGATTGCCCAGCCGAGCCCCGCATCATGCGGGGTGACCGTGCCATCGGTGTCCTGACCGACAATGATATAGCCCTTCTCGGCACGCAGCACGTGCATGGTTTCAGTCCCATAGGGGCAGATATCGTATTTCTTGCCTGCTTCGAACAGCATTTCCCAAAGTGCCCGACCGGCATGGGCCGGAACGTTGACCTCAAAGCCGACTTCACCGGTAAAGCTGATGCGGAACAGGCGCGCCGGGAAGCCGCCAACGCGGCATTCGGCAACTGACATGTGCGGGAAGACTTCATCAGACATATCAAGACCTTCGACAAACGGCTCAAGCACCTTTCGGGCATTCGGGCCGTTCAGCGCAATGGTCGCCCACTGCTCGGTCGTTGAGGTCAACCAGACATCAAGGTCAGGCCATTCGGTCTGAAGGTAGTCTTCCATCATGTTCAGAACACGTGCCGCACCACCGGTCGTGGTGGTGACATGGAAGCGATCATCGGCCAGACGGCCAATCACGCCGTCATCACGAATAAACCCGTCATCACCCAAAAGCAGGCCATAACGTGCCCGGCCCGGTGCCAGCTTGGTCCAGGGGTTGGTGTACATGCGGTTCATGAATTCCACCGCATCCGGGCCAACCACCTCGATCTTGCCAAGGGTCGATGCATCAAAGATGCCGACACTTGCACGCGTCGCACGGCATTCGCGCGACACGGCGGCATGCATGTCTTCGCCGTCTTTCGGGAAGTACCAGGCACGGCGCCACAGGCTAACCGGCTCATAAACCGCATCGTTTTCTTCGGCCCAGCTGTCAATCGGGGTTTTACGCGTCACTTCGAAGTGACTGCCCTTGTGATAACCACAGAAGGCGCCAAAGGTCGTCGCGGTGTAAGGCGGACGGAAAGTCGTCAGACCAACTTTCGGCTGCGGCACACCCAATGCGTCAGAGGCAATGTTCAGGCCGTTGATGTTCGACATCTTGCCCTGATCGGTTGCCATGCCGTTGGTGGTGTAGCGTTTGACATGTTCGATCGAACGCATGCCTTCGCGTACCGCCAGACGAAGGTCCTTGGCGGTCACGTCGTTCTGGTAATCGACAAAGGCACGTGCCTTGCCAGCATCCAGATCGGTCGGCAGTTCCTTGTGGCTGACACCGGTTCCCGGACGGTCATTGGCAACGCCGTAGCTTGCCGCCTTGGCCTTTTTGCCAAGGCTTTTGGCCACAGCCGCGCCCATTTCAGCCCCGTCATTCAGGACCGCTTCAATGCCCCACAAGCCACGGCCTGCACCGGCGATTTCGCATTCCTCTGCCTTGTGATCGGGCAAGAAGGTCTGGCGTTCGTCGTCCCACTTAAGCGTTCCCTTGGTGTGGGAAAACAGATGCAGCGACGGCGTCCAGCCCCCCGACATCAGAAGGCAATCACAACCGATCATTTCGGCTGCACCAACGGATGATCCGGTCACAGGATTGACCCGAACCGATTTGACACGCAGGCGGCCTTCGGTCCCGGTAACGGTATGACCGGCCATGATGCGAATGCCACGCTTGGTGGCCTCGGCAATCAGATCGGCATTCGGTTCGGAACGGGTATCGACGATGGCAGCAATGGTGGTACCGGCATCGGCCAAATCAAAGGCGGCGTACCACGCGCTGTCATGGCTGGTAACGATGACGGCCTTGTTGCCAACCCGCACGCCATAACGGTTGAGGTACGTCTGGGCCGAGCCAGCCAGCATCACGCCCGGGCGGTCATTGCCATCAAACACCAGTGGCTTTTCCAGCGCGCCTTGCGCCAGAACAACCTGCTTGGCGCGGACACGCCACATGCGTTCACGCGGCGTTTCCGCATCCGGGCTAGCAAGATGGTCGGTCAGTTTTTCACACAGACCAACCATGTTCTGATGGTAATAGCCAATCGCGGTCGTGCGAGTCATGACCTTGACGCCAAGCTCTTTGAGCTCCGCCACAGTTTTGTCAACCCAATCCCATGCCGGCATGTCTTCAATCATCACTGATGGCTCAGACAGAAGCGACCCACCCGCTTCGGGGTTTTCATCAACAAGGGTCACTTGCGATCCGGCACGCGCCGCCGTTAGGGCAGCAGCAAGACCGGCAGGACCGGCACCAATGATCAGAACATCGGTATGCAGATAACGCGATGCATAGTGATCCGGATCCGGTTCGGTCGGCGAAACGCCAAGACCGGCCGCCGCACGAATAAACGGCTCATAAACCTTGTCCCAGAAGGATTTCGGCCACATGAAGGTCTTGTAATAGAACCCGGCCGAAAACAGCATATAGGCCTTGTCGTTGATCGCACCAACGTCGAATGACAGGCTGGGATAGCGGTTCTGGCTGTTGACCTGAAGACCGTCCCAGATTTCCTGAACGGTTGCACGGGTGTTCGGCTCAAACCGGCCCGGACCACGGCGCGTGCCGACCAGTGCGTTCGGTTCTTCGGAACCGGCGGTCACGGCACCACGCGGGCGGTGATATTTAAACGAACGACCCATCAGGTGAATACCATTGGCGAGCAATGCCGATGCAATGGTATCGCCTTTGAAACCTTTGATCTTCTTGCCGTCAAAGGTGAACTGGATGGGTTGGGTGTGATCGATGCGACCACGCCCGGAAACGCGGAAGCTGCTCATTTCGATTTCTCCAACAATTTGGACAGTTCAGGACGAGGATCATCGGTTTTATAGGTGATCAGGAACCGGTCACTAACCGTGTCACGTACAGCGTTGAAATATCGACCGCAGCCATGGAAATGGCGCCAGCGTTCATAATGCGGGCCCTTCACGTTGGTCCGGATGAACAGGAAATCACGCCATTCTTCGTCACTGACCGACGACGGATCGGCCGGGCGTGCAATATGCGCTTCACCGGCATAGGTAAATTCCAGTTCCGGCAGGGTCTGATTGCAATAGGGGCAATGGATCAGAAGCATGTCCGGTCTCCTTAGTGCGCAACAGCGGCAGCAGCGGCTTCGTCAATCAGACGGCCGGTGCTGAAACGTTCAAGGGTGAAGGGCGCGTTGGCCGGATGGGGATCATCCTTGGCGACGGTCCATGCCAGTGTGTGCGCGGCACCCGGGGTCGCCTTGAACCCGCCGGTACCCCAGCCACAGTTGACATAAAGACCCGGTACCGGCGTCTTGCCAAGGATGGCTGAACGGTCCGGGGTCACATCGACGATACCACCCCACTTACGCAGCATGCGCATGCGGTTGAAGATCGGGAAAATCTCGCAGATCGCGGCAACCGTATGTTCGATCAGCGGCAACCCGCCACGCTGGGAATAACTGGTGTACTGGTCGGTTCCCGACCCGATCACGAGCTCGCCCTTGTCAGACTGGCTGATATAGGCATGCACGCTGTTGGACATGACAACACAGGGGAAGATCGGCTTAATCGGCTCGGACACCAGCGCCTGCAGCGGATAGCTTTCAAGCGGCATGCGAACACCGGCCGTATCCATCACGACCGAGGTATGACCGGCAGCCGAAACAGCAACCTTTTTCGCTCCGATAAAGCCCTTGGCAGTCTCAACACCGGTGACACGGCCGTCCGGGCCACGGCGAATGGCGGTTACCGGGCAGTTCTGAATGATATCGACACCACGTGCCGCCGCCCCACGGGCATAACCCCATGCCACCGCATCATGGCGTGCAGTACCCGCGCGACGCTGAAGCGCCGCGCCAACGACGGGATAGCGCGCAGTGGGCGAAATATCGAGCGGCGGGCAGAATTCCTTGGCTTCCTCGGCCGACAGCCAGACGTTATCGACACCGTTAAGGCGGTTGGCATGCACATGGCGCTGGAAGCTTTGAACGTCATGGACATTGTGCGCGAGCATCAGAACGCCGCGCTGCGAATACATGACGTTGTAGTTCAGCTCCTGGCTCAGGCCATCCCACAGATCAAGCGCGTGGTCATAAAGCTTGGCACTTTCGTCATAGAGGTAGTTCGACCGAATAATCGTCGTGTTACGGCCGGTGTTCCCACCGCCAAGCCAGCCCTTGTCGATCACGGCAACATTGGTGATGCCGTGTTCCTTGGCCAGATAATAAGCCGCACCAAGACCATGACCACCCGCGCCGACGATGATGACATCGTATTCGGCCTTCGGCTCACTGTCGGGCCATTGCGGCTCCCAGTTTTTTTGGCCGCTAAGGGCATTTTTGATAAGCGATAGCGCAGAAAAATGGGTCATGATTATACGATCCCCCGATTTACCATTGCCGGAACTCTATCAATGTCCATGCTCTGCGGACTGGATAATTGCGACAATTTCATTGTATATTTTTGCCATGAACTCTTTTTCGAGCCCGGGATCAAACCCCGGCAAACCCAATGCAAAAAAGCGCCTTCGCGTCGCCTTTCTGCTGGCAGACAATTTCACGCTGACAGCGTTTGCCAGTTTTGTCGATGTCTTGCGTCTTTCGGCCGATGAAGCCGACCGTTCGCGGCCCATTCATTGCGACTGGACGGTGCTGTCTGATACCATGAATCCGGTGCGTTCAAGTTGCGGGGTCAAGGTGCAGCCTGACACGCGTCTGCGCAATGCCGGTGACTACGACTATATCGTGGTTGTCGGCGGCCTTATTCAAGAACAAGGCGGGTTTTCATCTGATTGCATTGCCTATCTCAAGGCGGCTGCCGCCAAGGGCAAAAATCTGATCGGGTTGTGTACCGGGGTGTTCGCGCTGTATGAAGCGGGGTTGCTTGAAGGATACCGATGCTGTGTTAGCTGGTTTCACCATGACGAATTTGTCGCAAGGTTCGAAGCCGCCCAACCGGTTTCCGATCAAATCTTTGTCGTGGATCGGGATCGCCTGACCTGTTCGGGTGGGCATGGGGCCGCGCATTTGGCGGCCTGGGTGGTGGAAAAGCACATCGGGCGCACGGCGGCGACCAAGAGTCTCAGCATCATGATCATCAACGAGGCCATGACCGGCGAAAACCCGCAGCCGGGCTTTCAGACCGATCTGGTTGCCAGAGACGCACTGGTCAAAAAGGCGCTTTTGCGCATGCGCCAGAATATTGAATCGCCCGAAACCGTCGCCAAAATGGCCGAAAAACTTGGCGTCACACGCCGTAAGCTCGAACGGGCGTTTAATGCCGACATCGGCATTTCACCATCACGAGCGGCCCTGCGCATCCGGCTTGATGCCGCCAAAAAGCTGCTGGGCGAAACGGGAAAAACAACCACCCAGATCGCGCTAAGCACTGGTTTTTGTGACGCATCGCATTTCATTCACGCCTTCAAGGCCGAAATCGGCATGAACCCGTCAGAATACCGAAACACGGTCCCGACGGCCCAGCCGTAATCAGGCATCAATGGTGACCTGCCCGATCGGGTTCGAGCAGCAGGCAAGGATATAGCCCTCTTCGATATCGTCGTCCGTGATCCCGCCATTATGAACCATATGAACCTGCCCTTCGGTCTTGCGCACCTTGCACGTCCCGCAAATCCCCATCGAACAGCCTGACGGGATCACAAGGCCTGCCGTGCGCGCCGCGGCAAGGACGGTATCGGTTTGGGTGCAATTTGCCGTGATGCCAGATGCGGTGAATGCGATGACAGCCTTGCTGTCCTCATCAGGCACGACATCATCTGGTACGTCTTCTGCTTCCAACGTCGGCGCGTGGAAGCTTTCCTGATGGTAGCGATCCATATCATAACCAAGCCCTACAAGAACTTCGCGCACCGCCTGCATGAACGGTTCCGGACCGCAACAGAACACTTCACGTTCAAGATAATCCTGCGCCATCAGACCCAGCATCAGCTGATTGAATGTCCCCAAATACCCGGTCCACGGCTTGTAGGGATCGGCTTCCTCCACCACCCATTTCAGGGCAATGCCATTGATCCGCGACGCGCTGTGTTCCAAACGTTCGCGAAAGATGATCTCGGACGGGCGTTTCGCACAATTAACGAAGACAATGTCGGGATCACGCCCGGCGTCATAAAGATAGGTCGTCATCGACATCATCGGGGTGATGCCCGAGCCCGCCGAAATGAACAGATATTTATCCGCCGGATGATTAACCAGTGAAAAGCTGCCAGACGGTCCCTTGGCCCGAATGCGCATGCCCGGACGCAAATTATCCAGCATCCAGCGCGTACCGACCGAGCCTGCCTGCGCCTTGACCGTGACGGTCAAGGATGTCGGCCGCGATGGCGAGGACGAGATGGTATAGGTCCGATAAAGCGGCCCACCCGGCACCGGCAGCTCCAGGGTCAAAAACTGCCCCGGGTCATAGCTGAACAACGCGCCCGATACCGACTGGAAGCAAAATGTCATGACATTGGGGGCTTCTGGCAGGAACGAAACACATTCCAGTTCCTCAGCGTCCGACCAGAAGGCAAGCTTTGGTTTTTCAATCACAGACATCGCCCTACTCCGCCGCGATCAATCTGGTTTCGGCCAGCCTGTCAGACAGGGTTTTCGCATACCAGTTGCCAAACTGGGCAACACCGGCTTCGTGGATTTCGGAATACGGACCGACCTTGTAGGCTGGTGTCGCAATGCCACGCTGATTGTTTTCGACCACTTCCTTGTCTTCGGCATTGGTCGCAAGCCAGACTTCGGTCAGACGTTTCAGATCATAGTCACGGCCTTCAACCGCGTCCTTGTGCACAAGCCACTTGGTGACGACTTCCGTTTCCATCGGGCTGATCGGCGTCACACGGAAAACAAGCGCATGGTCCGACAGGAAATGGTTCCAGGTTGACGGATAATGAAACTTCAAAAGCGATCCGGCATTTTTAAACGGGATGTTGGAGTTCGGCAGACTGACAGCCGCCTTGGTATCAAGCGTGTAGCTTTCTGCTTCCCCCAAAAGCGGCACACGCACCAGACGCCATTCACCACTATCGGCCATCTGATAGGCAGATGGCGCGCCGACCGCCTCGCAGCGGGCCACATGATCATCAAGCACACCGGCCACAACACCATCGGACGTGCTGCCAATCGCGCGCGCATCTTCCGGGAAGGTCCGGCACAGCGATGGGTGATTCCCCCCGCAGTGATAGCATTCCCGATTATTCTCCCAGACCAGCTTCCAGTTGGCCTTTTCGATAATCTTGCTTTCAAACGCGACCTTGGAATTTTCCAGATCGTGTGGCGCAAGATAGCGTTCGGCGGCCTTGGCAAACGGTTCGATATCCGGCGCATTTTCAGCCAGGTAGATATAGACCAAGCCGTGGATCACCTGGCAATGAACCGGGCTTAACCCGAATTTTGAGTTATCAAAATCCGGCCCCATGTCACGCGCCCAAAGCAACTTGCCATCAAGGTCATAGGTCCACTGATGATACGGGCAAACCAGCCTTGGATTTCGGCCCTTTTTGGTTTTGCACAGAACCGAGCCGCGATGACGGCATGAATTGTGAAAGGCACGCACCACCTGATCATTGCCGCGCACGATCACGACGGAATAAGCACCGACTTCATAAATAACGTAATCGCCCGCCTTGGGTATTTCACATGCCGGGACCGCAAACAGCCATTCCTTGTAATGAATGTTTTCAAGGTCGAGTTCAAAGATCGACTGATCCGTATAGAACGGCTGTTCCAGGGAATATCCGGGAACACGACGCGCCAAAAGCTCTTGGACTGAATGCGGCATAACGGGCATGGCGGAAATCCGTTTCTTGATGGTTGGAAGCAACCAAAAGTGTGAACCTCACGCCACGATTTACAACGGCATTAATTTTCATCTTGGTTTAGTTGAACTAATCTGAAAAACTCACACAAGTTACCCTGTATTGTTTTCAGGAGAGGCCGTTGGCCCGCCCATATGATCTGTCTTCAATAAACGCCCTGATCTGCTTTGAGGCGGCGGGACGCAATATGAGCTTCAAGGATGCGGCAGCAGAACTTAATGTCACGCCCGCGGCTGTAAGCCACCAGATCAAGGCACTTGAGGCCGATATTGGCAGCGCCCTTTTCATTCGCCGCAACCGCGGGGTGGAGCTGACCGAGAAAGGCGCGTTCCTTCTCGTCGCCCTGCAACGGGGCTTTGAAACCATTTCCGATACGGTCATCCAATTGCGCGATCAACCCGAAACGGTTGATGTCACAATCCGCACGACAACAGCCGTCAGTTCACTTTGGCTTACGCCAAAAATTGCCGCCTTTTGGAAAATTCATCCCAATATCACGGTGTCGCAAATTGTCTCGGATGTGCCCGGCATGACCGGGTATTGTGATCTTAGCATCCATTACAGCAACCCTGATGATGGGGCGGAGGGATACTACAAACTGTTTCAGGATCGCGTGGCCGCCATCGGCACACCGGCGTTTAAGGCAGAACAAAACATCGAAACGATTGATGATCTTTTGCGTGCGCCCCTGATCCACCTGCATAACGAGGAAACCGACTGGACAACATGGACCGACTGGTTCCGTGCATTGGGACGTCCGGCCCCAAAGGGCCGCAGCTTCAAGCTCAACAATTACACGATTGCATTACAGGCCGCACAGGATGACGTCGGTGCGGTGCTTGGCTGGGACGAACTGGTTGGGCCGCTGCTGGAAGACGGGCGCCTGATCAAACTTGTGCCTGACGAAATCCCCTCGCCGATGGGGTTTTATTTACGCGTCCATCCGCGCGCATCCGAAAAGGCCCGCATATTTGTCGACTGGCTGATCGACGCCGCCTGAGATAACGGGAAACGGCAAGCGCAGCACATCGCCACACTTGCCGCACAGATCAGACGTCTTTTAACAGACGCAACGCATCATAGATCGCCGCGTGCGTATTGCGTGCCGATACCGCATCCCCGATCCGGAACAGCTGATAGGCACCGTCGGGGTTGCGCACGACCGATTGCGGTTTTCCGGCCAAAAGGTCGTCATGCGACATTTCACCATGGTTCGATGAGCCCGGCTTGAGATCAAAATAGATGTCATCAAGCGGAATGGTGCCGTGGTTGACCACGATCTGATCAACGATGCGTTGCTTGGCAACCCCGCCATAATCACTGCCAACATACGCGATGAGTTGGTTGCCCTGTTTTTCCACCGCCTCAAGGCGATAGGTCACCGTAAAGGTGGTATCAAGCTTCTGCATGCTGCGCATATAGGGCACAAGATTCATCGCCATGACTTCGGGCGCGAATGACCGATCCGGGGTCATGATTTCGACTTTGGCCCCTGATTTGGCAATCAGTTCGGCTGCCTGTAAACCGGCATGATCCCCGGCATCGTCATAAACCAGAACATTGGTGCCCGGTTTGACGTCACCCGAAATGATATCCCAGGTCGACACGACCAGATCATTGCCCTTTGACAGGACTTCGGTATCGGGCATGCCGCCGGTGGCGATGATCACCACGTCAGGATTTTCGGCCGTAATCGTGTCGGCCTCGGCCCATGTATTGAAATGAAAACTCACGCCAAGTCGGGTGCACTCGGCCATGCGCCATTCAATGATGCTGATCATTTCGCGGCGGCGTTCGTTCTGTGCGGTCAGGCGGATCTGCCCTCCCGGATTTGGGGCGGCTTCATAGACAACAACTTCATGACCACGTTCGCCAGCAACACGGGCGGCCTCCATGCCCGCCGGACCAGATCCGACGATCACGACCTTCTTGCGGGTTTCTGCCGCCTCGATGATTTGGGGCATCGAAAGTTCGCGCCCGGTGGCAGCGTTATGGATGCAATAGGCCGACCCGCCCTGATAAATGCGATCAAGGCAATAGTTCGCCCCGACGCACGGGCGGATTTCGTCTTCGCGCTTTTCAATGATCTTGCGGACAATATGCGGATCGGTGATGTGCGCGCGCGTCATGCCAACCATATCAACCTTGCCCGATGCAATCGCATGGCGTGCGGTTGCAACGTCCGGGATTTTGGCAGCATGGAATGTCGGGAAATCTGTGGCGGCACGAATTTCACCGGCAAAATCCAGATGCGGCGAGTTCGCCATGCCCTGGATCGGGATCACATCGGTCAGACCGGCATCCGTATCGATATGCCCGCGAATGACATTGAGGAAATCGACCATGCCACTGTCTTTTAGACGCTTGGAAATCGACAGGCCGTCTTCCTTGGTCAAGCCACCCTCAAGGTCTTCATCACCGGTATAACGCACACCAACAATAAAGTCGGGCCCAACCCGCTTGCGAATTTCAGTCAGCACATCAAAGGTGAACCGCAGGCGATTATCGATGCTGCCACCATAAGGACCATCAAGTTCGTTGGTCAGCGGCGACCAGAACTGATCCATCAAATGGCCATAGGCCTGAAGCTCTATCCCGTCCATACCGCCCGCCTTCATGCGTTCGGCCGCATCGGCATAATCCTTGATGATGCGTTCGATATCCCAGTCTTCCATCTTTTTCGGGAAGGCCCGGTGGGCGGCTTCACGCTTGTGCGATGGGGATACCACTGGCAACCAGTTTGCCTTGTCCCAACGCGTGCGACGGCCAAGATGGGTCAGCTGGATCATAACCGCGGCACCCTGTTCATGCACCGCGTCGGTCAGGTCCTTCATCCACGGAACGACTTCATCCTTCCAGACCAGAAGGTTGTTGAAAACCGGCGGGCTGTCCTTTGATACCGCAGCCGACCCCGCCGTCATCGTCATGGCAACACCGCCCTTGGCGCGTTCGACATGATAGGCGCGATAACGGTCCTTTGGCATGCCGTCCTCGGGATAGGCCGGTTCGTGCGACGTCATCATGATGCGGTTACGCAGCGTCAGATGTTTAAGCTGATAAGGCTGAAGAAGCGGGTCGTTGGACATGTGCGGGGCTCCGGGTTTGGACTCTCTGCCCATGACGATATTCAGAAATGTACAGTTATGTCAATTTTAAGTTCACTGATGTATATTTTGAATTCATTCATGTACACTCTGCTTGTCGCGATCCGGGCAGTTTGCTAAGGAAACGTCCATGGAAGAACAGATTGAAGATATCGCCGAGCAAAACAGCGTCGGACAAAATAGCGGCTGGCGCGGGTCGGCCGAGATTTGGCTGAACGCGGCCTATGACGCCCTGCTAGAAACCGGTGTCGATGGCGTCAAGATCCAGCCACTGGCAAAACGCCTGAACCTGTCACGCACCAGCTTCTATTGGTTTTTCAAGGACCGGAAGGAGTTGCTGGGTGCCCTGCTTGATCTGTGGCGCGAAAAGAACACCGGCAATCTGATCAAACAGACAGAGGCCTATGCCGAAACCGTCTCGGAGGCGATGCTGAACATCATCGATTGCTGGCTGATGCCCGACCTGTTTGACTCGCGCCTTGAATTTGCCGTGCGCAGTTGGTCAATGCAGTCCGACGATGTCAGGGCCGAAATTGAAAAGGCCGATCAGCAACGCCTTGATGCGCTTGCCAAACTGTTCATCCATTTCGGACAGGATGAACGCATGGCCGATGTCCGTGCCCGTGCGATCTATCTGGTACAGATCGGCTATATCTCGATGAAAGCAAACGAAGATCTGGCCGTGCGCATGGCACGCATTCCGGGCTATGTCGAAACATTCTGCGGCCAGGCCCCGACGCAAAGCGAACTCAACCGGTTCTACGCACGGCACAATTTTGCACCCTGAACAGATCAGCGGCATTCATAAGATTTTCAGGGCAAACAAACCCACCTTTGGACTCAGAACTCTGCCTTGAAAATCGTATCATCAAGGAATTGATCCATACCGACAAGTGATCGATCCGGTGCATCTGCGGCACCTTCGACGCGCCAATCATCCTGCGGAACCAGAACATCCAACCCGGCAACCGCAATTCGATAAAGGTCCGGTCGGAAAACATCGGGAATGACGGCTTTAAGATCCGTGTCTTGGGGAATTTGTCGCCAACGCTTCATTTGTTCACCAATCCAGCAGCCCTGCGACAACCACGGGAAAGTTGCGGTGTAGCGGTAAAAAACGTGACGGTCAGGAAGATCAATGGGTGGTTCCCCCGGACGTAATACCGGTTTACCGCTCAGCGATGCCTTCAGCACTTCGAATGGCGCGCCGACATTGGCCTCCTCAGACAGTATGTGGGCCAGCTCCACACGGTTCCCCGGCTGGTCTGCCCATTCAGCAGCCCGGACAAGTGCACGCACAAGCGCAGAAACAAGTTCCGGATTGCTTTGCGCCCAGTCTTCCCGCAGACCAAGAACCTTCTCCGGGCTTCGTGACCAGATATCGTCCTTAAGCGCAACAATTACACCATCACCGTGAAACACCGCGCGCTGATTCCATGGTTCACCAACGCAATAACCATCCACCCAGCCATTACGCAGACTGTCAAACATCCGCGGCGGCGCGATCACGCCGATATTCACATCCATATCCGGATCAATCCCGGCTGCCGCCATCCAGTAGCGAAGCTCATAGTTATGGCTTGAGAACGGAAACACGGTGGCAAAAGACAGGATCGGCCGCCCTTCGGCCTTGTCTTCATCAATGACCTTTTTAAGCGCCCTGGCCGACCGACCGCGCGGACCAAGCATCGCATTCGGGTCGGCCTCCAACATACGTTGATAAAGCTGGGTCGAGACCGTAATCGCATTACCACCACGCCCCAACGCCATCGGCACAACGATATTTTGAACCGGCAGTCCGCCAAGCCCAAGCCGTGCCGCAATCGGAATTCCTGCCAAAAGGTGGGCTGCCTCAAACATGCCAAAGGAAAGCTTGTCACGAATGGCTGCCCACGACATTTCACGGACCAGTTCCAGATCGATATCTTCCTGCTGGGCAAAGCCCATAGCACGCGCCACCACCGGAATGGCACAATCGACCAGTGGAACAAAACCAAGACGAACCTTGTTAGCCATCCATCAAAACTCCAACTGAAACGCCGTGATGACGCTTTGCGCGATTTCGTAAATCTTGCGATTTTGCTTCATGGCGTTTTTGCGCAGCAGCGCATAAGAATCTTCTTCGGACAGACCTTTTTCTTTCATCAGGATGCCCTTGGCCCGTTCAATCAGTTTGCGTTCATTGAGCTTCGCCTGCGCTTCATCACGTTCGCGGCGCAGTTGATCAAAGACGTTGAACCGTGAAATCGCCATTTCGACAATCGGGCGAATGCGGTCCTGACGCAGGCCATCAACCACGTAGGCACTGACGCCTGCCGACACCGCCTCGTGGATCATGGATGCATCACTTTGATCAACGAACATCGCAATCGGGCGCGCAATGGCGCGTGACACCTGAAACATCTGTTCAAGCGTATCGCGGTCGGGGTTTTCAAGATCGATGATGATGATGTCTGGTGCCAACGCCTGAATACGTTCGACCAGATTGTGGGACGTGCCAATACGGGCCACGCGGGTATAGCCGCTTTCAACCAGACCACGTTCGACAATCGCCGCACGGTCCGGATTTTCGTCAATCACCAGAATATTGAATTCTTCCAGCTTCACCAACTAACCCTAACTCCCTGACAGCCTGAAATGGCTGCGCCTCTCTGACGTATCTTTTTATATGCTCCGCCCCGTTTGCGGGTCCGGATTACTGGTTTCGGGATGCGGTCGGAACCGCATCCCGAAAAGATCATATCAAACAGCGTATCTTATTCAGCCGGAACCGGCTGCGCTGCACCCGAAGTCCCGAAACGTTCTGACTGTGCCGCATCGAAACGCGCCTTTTCTTCGGCCTGGGTTTCCGCCGAGAAACGCACCGCCAAAGCTGCGAACGAGCAGATGATCACGGCCAGACCGAGATACAGAAGACCTTCCTGATAGGTAAGTGCTTCGGACTTGAACAGGAAGCCCGCTGCGACCGCGCCAGCATTACCGCCCGCACCGACAATACCGGCAACAGAGCCAAGCGCCTTGCGGTTGACAAACGGCACAATCCCGAAGGTTGCACCTTCTGACATCTGAACAAACAGCGAAAAGACGATCATCACCGAAACGGCCACAACCAGTGCTTCCATCTGCGAGAAGGCAACAAGTGCGACGCCTTCGATGAACAGTGCCATGAACAGGAATTTCACACGACCCGAAAGGCCGCCCTTGGCAGCAAATTTGTCAGAGAACACACCGCCCAGCGTACGGGCAAAGATGTTCATCAAACCAAACAGACCGGCAATCATGCCAGCGGTTGCCAATGAAAGCTCGAACTTGTCGAAGAAATAGATCGCAGCAATGTTGTTGATCGTCAGTTCGACACCAAAGCAGGCGGCATACACCAGGAACAATGCCCAGACACGGTAATCGGAAACGGCTGCCATCATGCCCTTGGCGGCACCGGCAGTATCGTCTTCCGGCTTAAGCGCGCCACTTTTGCGCATGTCGGCATAGTTGCCTTCCGGGCAATCGGTGGTGAAGACCCAGTACAGCACGGCAACAACCAGCATGATCGCACCCGGGAACACCATCGCCAGACGCCAGCCCATGGTTTCAGCCACGCCAAAACCAAGAACCATCGCAAGGATTGCTGGCATTACCATCTGGGTCACGCCACCGCCAAGGTTACCCCAACCCGCCGTCGTGGCATTGGCCGTACCGACAACGTTTGGCGCAAACATCATGGAGGTATGATACTGCGTGATGACAAAGGATGCGCCGATTGAGCCAATGGCCAAACGGGCAAGCAGGAAGGTTTCATAACTGTCAGCAAGGCCGATCAGCATGACCGGAAGCGACCCAAGCACCAGAAGACCGGTATAGGTCTTGCGCGGGCCGATCTTGTCGCAGAGCGGTCCGATCAAAAGTCGGACCAGAACCGTAATCGCGACAGAGGCAATGATGGTACTGCCGATTTCGCTTTTGCTAAGACCCAGATCATCGCGCACCAGCGGCATCAGCGGTGCGATCCCGAACCAGCCAAAGAAGCACAGGAAAAATGAAAGCCAGGTGAGGTGAAAAGTACGCATCTGGACAGTCTTGAGACTGAATAGATTTATGCGTGTAGCCTTGTTCTTGATTTCCATAACATTGAAGCCCTTCGTTTAGGTCGCGCAGAGCTTGATGTTTGCTTTGTACGACCGACGGTTTTTCCCCATGGGCCTCATGCTTCATCTGGAAGATGTCCGCAGGCGGCCCGTCATTCGTATCGGAAAGGCTGCGCGCTCATCGCGCTGCTGTTCCAAACGTCTGATCGTCCGCCGTTGGACGAAGAACTGTGAGCCACCCGTCATTGGGCATGCTTTCGTCAAAGCTGCTCACACGAAACCGGTATTGCAAACACCGCGCCAGTTCTTCCGCGATGCGGGACAATTCCATCAAATGGTTGAAAATAATCATAATTTGACTACCGCATCTGCACAGGATGTTTTTCAGCCTGCCAAAATGACTATTTTTTGCACAAATTTAAATCACTCACTTTTCTTGATGGTTATTTTTTAATCATTTCGGCAAGCCCAGCCAAATTCAACAATCTGCCGTACAAGTCTTTTCATCAATATTTTCAGTTTGTTAAAAGATAATTTTCTCAATTTTCAATTCTGGCACGGCACTTGAATATATTGAAGCAAGAGCGCGGGCAGTGCCGCCTGCGGCTCCGGCGGAAAAGCCGATTGTATATATAAAGAATCCAAAGACGGGTTCACCGGATAACGACGTCCGTTGCGAAATGCCTCTTTTGAGGACAGGCCGCATCGGGCGTTTTTTTTGTGCCAATTCGCATCCCGCGACGAGGAGCCAGAGACAAATGAACCACGTCACTGCTGCATTACGAACCGCCAAAGCCCGCCTGGTTGTCATCGGCAACGGCATGGCCGGCATGCGGACCGTTGAAGAAATCCTGAACCGCGCACCAGACAAATATGACATCACCGTTTTCGGTGCCGAGCCGCGCGTGAACTATAACCGCATCATGCTGTCGCCACTGCTGTCTGGCGAAAAGGATTTCGACGAAATCGTGATCAACACCCCGGAATGGTACACCGAAAACAACATCCATCTTTATTCCGGCGACCCGGTGGTCAAGATCGACCGCGACCGCAAAGTGGTGATTTCCAAAAGCGGAACCGAAACCGAGTATGACCAGCTTTTGCTGGCAACCGGTTCTGATCCGATCATCATTCCGGTTCCCGGTCACAAGCTTGACGGCGTTGTCACCTTCCGCGATGTCGATGATGTCGACACCATGCTGGGTGCTGCTGCCAAGGGCGGCCCGGCAGTCGTCATCGGCGGCGGCCTTCTGGGCCTTGAAGCGGCCGTTGGCCTGCAATCGCGCGGCATGGATGTCACGGTTTTGCATTTGGCAGGCCATGTTATGGAACGCCAGCTTGACCCGTCGGCAGGTTATCTTCTGGCGCAAGAACTGGAACGTCGCGGCATCACGGTGATTACCGAGGCAGATACCGCCGAAATCGTTGGCAGTGAAAAAGTTACCGGCGTTCGCCTTAAAGACGGACGCATGATCCCGGCTGATCTGGTGGTTATGGCTGTTGGCATTCGCCCAAATGGGCGCCTTGCCGCAGACGCGGGTGTTGCAGTCGAACGCGGCATCGTTGTTGACGATGTCATGACCACCAGTGATCCGGCGATCTTTGCCGTTGGCGAATGCGTTCAGCACCGTGGTCAATGCTATGGCCTTGTCGCCCCGTTGTTTGAAATGGCCAAATCACTGGCCGATCACATGGCCGAAATAGACACTGATGGTTATACCGGCTCAGTCACCTCGACCAAGCTTAAGGTGACAGGCGTCGATGTCTTTTCCGCAGGTGATTTTTCCGGCGGCGGCGAGACAGAGGAAATCGTTTTCCGCGATGCCGGTCGCGGCGTTTACAAGCGCATCGTACTTGAAGAAGGCAAGATCAAGGGTGCGGTCCTGTATGGCGACACATCCGATGGCGGCTGGTATTTCCAGCTGATGAAAGACGGCGAAGACGTCACCGAACTGCGTGACACACTTGCCTTTGGTCAGGCATTTGCGGGGGGATCTTCTGGAAACCCTCTTGATGCCGTTGCAGCCCTGCCAGACGATGCAGAAATTTGTGGCTGTAACGGCGTTTGCAAAGGATCGATCGTTGCCGCGATCAATGAAAAGAGCCTGACCACCCTTGATGAGGTCAAAGGCCACACCAAGGCATCGGCATCCTGCGGATCCTGCTCTGGCCTTGTCGAAAACCTGTTGGCCGCAACCCTTGGCGGCGATTATCAGGCCGCGACGGTCAAGCCGATCTGCACCTGTACCGATCATGATCATGACAGTGTCCGTCGCCTGATCATTGCCAAAAACCTGAAATCCATGCCAGCTGTCATGCAGGAACTGGAATGGAAGTCATCCGATGGCTGCCATGTTTGCCGCCCGGCATTGAACTATTATTTGCTGGCGACGTGGCCGGGTGAATATGTCGATCACGGTGCATCACGCTTTATCAACGAACGCGTTCACGCCAACATCCAGAAAGACGGCACCTATTCGGTTATTCCGCGCATGTGGGGAGGCTTGACCAACCCGCGTGAACTGCGTGCGATTGCCGATGTTGCCGACAAGTTCGAAATCCCCACCGTCAAGGTTACCGGCGGTCAGCGCATTGACCTTTTGGGGGTCAAAAAAGAAGACCTGCCGGCCGTCTGGGCCGACCTGAATGCCGCGGGAATGGTATCGGGTCATGCCTATGGCAAATCGCTTAGAACGGTCAAAAGCTGCGTCGGGCAGGAATGGTGTCGCTTTGGCACCCAGATGTCGATGGGCATGGCCGTCGAACTGGAAAAAATGACCTGGGGGTCATGGATGCCCCACAAATTCAAAATGGCCGTATCGGGTTGCCCGCGTAACTGCGCCGAAGCAACCATCAAGGATTTCGGCGTTGTGGCCACCGATGGGGGCTGGGACCTGCATGTTGGTGGCAATGGCGGCATTCATGTTCGTGCGACCGATCTTCTGTGCAAGGTCACCTCTGACGACGAGGTCAAGGAATATTGCGGCGCCTTCATTCAGCTTTACCGGGAAGAGGCGCGCTATCTTGAACGCACGGCCCCCTGGATCGAACGGGTTGGCCTGAAACATGTTCAGGAACGGGTCGTCGATGACGAAGCCAACCGCAAGGCACTGTTTGAACGCTTCATGATCAGTCAGAAAACAGCGCAGATTGATCCATGGGCAGAACGCGCATCCGAAGGCGTTGACGCGCACGAATTCACCCCCCTTTCGATGGTCGCAGCGGAGTAAGACAGATGAGCAACAATCTGACATGGGTAGAAGTCGGACCCGCTGCCAACATCCCGCAGCAAGGGGCACGCACCCTTCAAACCGAAACGGATCGCATTGCGATTTTCAGAACACTTGATGATCAGATCTTTGCACTGCTAGACCGCTGCCCGCACAAACAAGGGCCGCTGGCACAAGGCATCGTCCATGGCCATTTCGTGACCTGTCCGTTGCATAACATGGTGTTCTCGCTTGAAACCGGCGAGGCACAGGGACCGGATGACGGCTGTGCTGCCAAGGTGGAATGCAAGGTCGTTGATGGGATTGTCCGTGTTGGCCTGACCGAACTGCAAGCTGGATTGCGCCATGCAGGATGAGGTCAAAACAACCTGCCCCTATTGCGGTGTTGGCTGTGGCCTGATCATTTCGCCAACCCGTGACGGATGGGCTGTGGGCGGTGATCCGGATCATCCGGCCAATTTCGGGCGGATATGCTCCAAGGGTGCTGCGCTGATCGATACTATCATGGCCGAGGAACAGCGCGATATTCGCCTGCTGGAACCCGAAGTCGATGGCAAGCCGGTCGCATGGAATGATGCCATTGGCGAAACGGCAAAGCGCCTGCGCGATACCATCGAACAGCATGGTCCGAAATCGGTGGCGTTTTATGTCTCGGGTCAGCTTCTGACCGAGGACTACTATGTCGCCAACAAGCTGATCAAGGGCTTCATCGGATCGCCGCATATCGATACCAATTCCCGGCTATGCATGGCCTCGACCGTGGTGGGACATAAACGGGCGTTTGGCGCGGACGTTGTGCCGGGCTGTTACGAGGATCTTGAAATCGCCGATCTGGTCATTCTGACCGGATCAAATCTGGCATGGTGTCACCCGGTGCTGAACCAGCGCCTGCGTGCGGCCAAGGAGAAGCGCGGCACAAAGATCGTCGTGATTGATCCCAGGCGGACGGCAAGTTGCGATATTGCCGATCTGCACCTGCCGATCAAACCGGGCAGCGACGTTGCCCTTTTTAACGGGTTGCTGGCCTGGCTTGATCAAACCCGCAATACCGATCTTCGTTACGTAGCCCGTCATGTGACCGGCTACGAACACGCCGTGGCAGAAGCACGTGCTGACTGCCCCGATATCGAGACAACCGCAGAAAAATGCGGGCTCGACACCCATAAAAGCGCTGATGAACTCGGCTCGGGTCTGGGAAAACTGGAAACGTTCTTTAATTGGTTTGCCGCCTTTGAACGCACCGTCACGGTGTTCTCGCAAGGGGTAAACCAGTCCTCAAGCGGATCGGACAAGGTCAATTCGATCCTGAATTGCCATCTGGCAACGGGGCGCGTCGGAAAGCCGGGTTCAAGCCCGTTTTCCGTCACCGGCCAGCCCAATGCCATGGGCGGACGCGAAGTTGGCGGGCTTGCCAATCAGTTGGCCGCCCACATGAGCCCCAAAGACCCGATTGATGTTGATCGCGTGCGTCGGTTCTGGAAATCCGATGTTCTTGAACAGGGCGAAGGATACAAGGCGGTTGATATGTTCCGCGCCATTGAGCGTGGGGAAATCAAGGCTGTGTGGATCATGGCGACCAATCCGGCAGTCAGTCTTCCGGATGCCGATCGCGTCCGGCTTGCGCTTTCGCGCTGCCCTTTGGTGATTGTTTCAGATGTGGTGAACGATACCGATACATTGCGCCATGCCGACATCAAACTCCCCGCGGCTGGTTGGGCCGAAAAATCGGGCACGGTCACCAATTCCGAACGCCGGATTTCGCGCCAACGCCCCTTCCGAGAGGCCCTTGGCAATGCCAAGCCGGACTGGTGGATCATGTCCGAAGTCGCCAAGGCCATGGGCTATGCCAAGGCTTTCAAATACAAGGACCCAAGCGACATCTTTACCGAGCACGCCGCCCTGTCAGAATTCGAAAATGATGGCACACGTGCCTTTGATATCGGTGCATGGCACAAGGCCAGAAAATCGGCCTATGACAGCATGGCACCGTTTCAATGGCCGGCTTCGCGCAAATCTCAGCCTGCGAATGGCGCAACCCGCCTTTATGGCGATGGCATCTTCACCACATCAAGTGGTCGCGCCAAGATGCTTGGCCTTACCCACAGCGGCCCGCAATCTCAAACCAGCCGGGAATACCCGCTGATTGCCAATAGCGGTCGTTACCGCGATCAGTGGCACACCATGACGCGCACGGGCACTGCCGCCCGGCTCAGCGCGCATCGCCCTGAACCGTTGCTTGAAATTCACCCAAAGGATGCTGCGCTTTACGGCCTTGCTGATGACGGGATCGCCCGGATCACAAGCCCGCATGGCACTGCGTTGATGCGGGTGGCAATTACGGATGCACAAACACCAGGACAGGTTTTCGTTCCGATGCACTGGAACGATGTCTTCTCGGCCGCGGGTGGGATTGGTCGACTACAGCCCCCCAATGTTGACCCCCACTCCGGCCAACCCGAAAGCAAACATATTCCTGTCGCCCTTGAGCCATTTAACGCCAAATGGCAGGGACTGCTGTTTTCAAGCACACCGGTCGATCTTTCCAAACTGCCCTACTGGGTCGGTGCGACCGGACCGGGCAGCATGGTTTACGAAATCGCCGGTGATGCCCCGATCCTGTTTAAATCCCTTTTGCCTATCACAGCAGGCAAGGACGTTGAGCAGATCATTGAATACTCGGATGCCAACAAGGGTGTCCATCGGTTCGCCCGCCTCGAGGGGGATCGCATTACCGGGGCGCTATTTGTCGGCCCGGATCGCCCGGCACTTGGTCGTGACTGGGTTTCAAACCTGTTTGGTGCGGATGCCATCGCGCCGGTTGAACGCAACGCGCTTTTGGCCGGGCGGATGCCCGATGCCGGGGCGATCAATGATCGTCTGATTTGTTCATGCTTCTCGGTTGGCTTGGCCGCAATCAGCAAAGCCATCTCTGAACAGAATGCCGTGACGGCGACCGACATCGGCCGCCTGCTTCAGGCCGGAACAGGATGCGGATCCTGCGTGCCGGAGATAAAGGAGATTCTCGATGACGTATTACCGCGCGCCGCAGAATAGCACTCTGAACGCCACGGCACCTCGGGCAACCACCGATCAGCCGGACGAAAAATTCGCCTACTTCCCGGCATTTGTGAAAGTGCAGGACAAGAAGGTTGTTGTGCTTGGGGGCGGCGAAGTTGCCGCGGGCAAGCTCCGCCTTCTGCTGCGCAGTCATGCCGACATCACGGTAATCGCGCCTGAAGTCTGCGATGATGTTGCAAAGATGCACAATAACGGTCAGATCACTTGGGAACGTGCCCCGTTTGTCGATACCATGATTAATGGCGCGATCATGGTGTTTGACGCGACGGACAATCCCCACCTGACCAAGCGGGTCGAGGCGGCAACCAAACGACGCAACATCTTGCTTAATGTCGTCGACAAGACCGCGCATTGCGATTTCATTGTGCCCGCCATTCTTGATCGCGCGCCAATCATGATCACGATCTCGACGGGTGCCTGTGCACCGGCACTGGCACGCATGCTACGCCAGCGGCTTGAAACCGTGTTCCCGGCAACCTTGTCAAACCTCGCCAAGATCGCCCGCGATGCCCGCGAAACGGTCGCCGCACATTTAAGCGACAGCCTGTCACGACAGCGCTTCTGGACCCGTTTTTTCCAAAACGCCTTGCGCGCGGACAACACCGGCAAAGTCACGCCCGATGACCTCGCACATGAACTCCGCACCTTTGTCCCGCAAGGCAGCAGCGCAACCGTGCCATCCGGCCAATCCTTGCAAGTCACGATCAGCGCCGATAACGCCTATGACATCCCGCACGGTGTTGCCGGCAACATTGAAACAGCCGATATCATTTTCCACGACATGGACGTGGCACCCGACATCCTTGCCCTGGCCCGCCGGGATGCCACCCTCATCAGCATGAGTCCGTCTAGCGACAAACACGTCGAAATACCCGACGCCGGATTTGCGATCAGCAAACAGATACAGTTCTTCACACAACAGGGCATGAACGTCCTGCGCCTTTGCCGAAATTGACGGCCAAAGCAAGCAGTTGAAGGTTATTCACCCCCGCGACGACCAAGACCACTGGTGGCTTTTGGTGTGTAAAGCGAGGTGACATCAAACCTCACCCGAAATCAAAATCCGGCTTTAATACGACCACCCGCATGGCGTTGAAGAACGCGCGTTTGCAGGGCTTCCGCGTTCAGGTTGTTTGGAATCTGGCAGGCCCTTAAAGAGCCAGGTTCGACAGGCCATGCCCGTAATAGGGGAAACTTCGGTCGCCTCGTTCCGAATATCGGAGCTGAGCAACGGCGACGAAGAGAAAGCCGCACTAACCCAGAATACCACAAGCACGCTAAGCACAGCCATTACAACATGCACCGCAAGGCGTGTCACGACGTTGCAATTGTGCGCCTTGTTGGGTCCTGGATCAAACAAGGGCATCACTTGCTATCGCGCTGGAAGATCCAGTCATGGTCCGGGTGGTTCTGGAACCGCCATTTGCGCACCGGCCCTGCCATGACATTGAGGTAATACATCTCATAGCCATATGGGCTGCCACATGGATGATGGCCTTTGGGCACCAGTACAACATCACCGTCTGAAACCGCCATGGTTTCATCAAGTTCGCCATCTTCGGTAAAGACCCGCTGGAATCCAAATCCCTGTCTGGGATTGAGGCGATGGTAATAGGTTTCCTCAAGATAGGTCATGTCGGGATAGTTATCCTCGTCATGACGGTGCGGCGGATAGCTTGACCAGTTGCCTTGCGGGGTAAAGACCTCGGTCACCAGAAGACTATCGGCGATGTCTTTTTCCTCCATCGCAATCGGGTGGATATATCGGGTATTCGCCCCTTTGCCACGCTCTACGAGCTCGATATTTTCGATTACGCGTGCAGGGTAATTTCCCTTCCCGGGTGCGGTACAGACGGCAAGCGTGCAATCGGTGGTCGCAACAGCTTTCCAGTTGGCATCATTGGGCGCATAGACACAGGCTGGCGGGATACGCTCAAACACGCTCATGCGTTTGCCGAGTTCACCGAAATCCTGATCATCGACAGAAATCTTTGCCTTGCCTTCAACCAAAACCAGAATGACCTCACGGTCGCCAGTTGCTTCCCGGGCAGTTTCGCCGGGTTTCAGGTGATACAACCCAAACCCGACATAACCCCAATTGGCACTATCCGTCGTGATATCGTGGACCTTCCCGGTCGTTCCATTCGGCTTTCTGAGCAGATCAGCCATCAGGCGTCTCCTTTATCCAGTCCGGTTTTCCGTGCCATGTCGCGCAGCGATTTCAGCCCCAAGGACTGATATTCAAACGGGTTGCGAACGTTCGGGTCCTGTTCGGCCTCGATCACCAGCCAGCCGGAATATCCATGGTCGGCTGCGATTTTCAGGACCGGTTCAAACGCAACGCCGCCTTCGACATCACCCGGAACAGTAAAGACCCCGCGCCGCACACCTTCAAGGAAGCTAAGCCCTTCTTCACGGACCTGTTTGCTAATAGTCGGGCGCACGTTTTTGCAATGGATATGGCCAACACGATCCATGTAACGCGCCGCCAATTCTTCGGGGTCAGCACCCCCGAACCAGGCATGACCGGTATCAAGCAGAAGCTTGGTTTTCGGCCCGGTATTTTTCATGAAGGCATGAATTTCATCAGCCGTTTCGACAATCGTGCCCATGTGATGGTGATAAACCAGATCAATGCCCTGATCGGCACAATAGGCGGCGATTTTTTCGACATCTGCACCGAACTTGGCCCAATGATCGGCATGGAGAACCGGGCTGGTATTAAGGGCTGCCTTATCATTGCCGTGAATGGCGTTGGACGTTTCACAGACAATGCAAACCTTGCATCCCATCGCCTTCAGAAGATCCAGATGCGGTTGAATGGCCTTTTTCTCGTCCTCGACCGAATGAGTCAGAAGATTAAGCGAATGCCAACCTGAAACGAATTTAAGACCATGTGGCGCAAGGGCAGCTTTCAGTGCCGCTGGCTCGGTCGGCATCTTGTGACCTTTTTCAATGCCGTCAAAGCCAATCTTTCCCGCCTCGGACAAACAGGTTTCAAGGCTGATGTCTGCGCCAAGGGTCTGATCATCATCATTGGACCAGGCGATCGGATTGGTACCGTAAAGGATCATTATTTTAATCTCCCGGGCGCTGCTTTTTCAGCGCGGCTTCGTAATTTTTTCTGGCTTCGTTAACGCTTGGGCGAACCGATACTTCCGGCACGGCGACATCCCACCAATGACCACCGACTTCCGTGCTTGGCAACGGATCGGTATCAATCACAATGACGTAGGATCGATCAGCCTCTTTGGCGCGCACCATGGCGTCTTCAAGCTCGGTGATCGAGGATACCTTTTCGGCAATCGCCCCCATCGCACCGGCATGCGCAGCAAAATCAATTGCCGAGGGCACCGCGTGACGCGCTGTATCAAGAAGGTTGTTAAAGCTTTCCCCGCCGGTTGCCATCTGCAAACGGTTGATACAGCCAAATCCCCGGTTATCAAGGATCACAGTGATGATCTTGTGCCCCAGCATCACACTGGTCGCGAGCTCGGAATTCATCATCATGTAGGACCCATCGCCCACCATAACGACAACCTCGCGATCCGGGCAGGCCATCTTGACACCAAGCCCACCGGCAATCTCGTATCCCATGCACGAGAAACCATACTCAACGTGATAGCCATTGGGTCGGGCAGTTTTCCAAAGCTTGTGAAGTTCGCCAGGAAGCCCACCTGCTGCACAAACAACAATCGCATTTTCATCTGTGCTGCGCTGAACCGCACCAATCACCTGTGCGTCCGTTGGCAACGCGTTTCCTGTTGGCGCCGCGGTGACACCCTCAACCGCATCCATCCAGCTTTTCTTAAGTGCCGGGTCCACCGCACCTGCACGATAGTCGCCCAGTTCCTTGGTGAGCTCCGCCAATGTGGCCTTCGCATCGCCGACGACCGAAATCGCATCATGTTTACGCGCATCATAGGCCGCGACATTGATCGAAAGAATACGACGATCAGGGTTCTTAAACAGCGACCAGCTGCCCGTCGTGAAATCCTGAAGACGCGTTCCAACCGCAATGATCAGATCGGCGTCCTCGGCAATGGCATTGGCACTGCTTGCCCCGGTAACACCAATCGAGCCCATATTGAGATCATCATCCCACGGCAAGGCAGATTTCCCTGCCTGTGTTTCGGCCACCGGGATGATGTGACGATGGGCAAAATTACGCAGATCACCGCAAGCTTGGGCGTAATGCACGCCACCACCGGCAATGATCAGCGGTTTTTTTGCCGATCTGATCGCGCCAATCGCGTCTTCAATCTGTTGAAGGTCCGCACGGGGACGCAGGTTTTTCCACGTCTTTGGCGCAAAGAAACTTTCCGGCCAATCATAGGCTTCTGCCTGCACATCCTGACAAAATCCCAGGGTCACCGGGCCACAATCGGCCGGGTCTGTCAGAACCGCCATTGCGCGCGGCAATGCTGTCAGAAGCTGTTCCGGGCGGGTAATACGATCAAAGTACCGACTGACCGGTTTGAAGCAGTCATTGGCCGAAATCGTACCGTCCCCGAAATCTTCAATCTGTTGCAAAACCGGGTCCGGTGCGCGATTGGCGAACACATCGCCGGGTATAATAAGAACCGGCAACCGGTTCACATGCGCCAGAGCCGCGGCCGTCACCATATTGGTCGCACCTGGCCCGATCGACGTTGTTACCGCCATGGCCCGTTTGCGATTGGATGCCTTGGCATAGGCGATTGCCGCGTGTGCCATGCTTTGTTCGTTATGACCACGCCATGTCGGAAAACTGTCGCCAGCACCATGAAGCGCCTCGCCCATTCCGGCGACATTGCCATGACCGAAAATGGCCCAGCAGCCGCCGAAAAAGCTCTCGCCGTCGTGGTTGCGCTGTACGCTGAGATACCGCACCATTGCTTGGGCAGCGGTTAATCGAACGGTTTTCATGCCGCTCCTCCCGATTTTTTGCGTGCCGCGTCCCAGGTATCACAAAGGGCGCGATATTTTTGGGCCATTGCTGTAACGGCCTGATCATCGGCAATCGTACCTTGCAACCAGTCACGCGCAACATCGATAAAGATCGTGCGCCCAACAGCAAAGCCTTTGACCATGTTAAAGCGCGCTGCGACCTCGAAGCTTTCCACGAGCTCCGCTTCTGGTGCATCAAGACCAAGCACGACGATACCCCGGCAATAGGGATCATTTTGGGCAATCGCATCGCAGGCATTGCGCCAGGCCGCATCCGATTTCATCGGTTCAAGTTTCCACCAATCGGGATAAACACCGATTTCATAGAAACGCTTGATCACCTTGGCCGTTGTTTCATCATCACAATCGCGAACCTTTGACGGAATAACTTCCAGAAGGAATTCCAAGCCGTTGCCGCGCGCTGCATTGGCAAGCCGAATGATGGTGGCTTCCTGATCGGCCTTGGTCACATCATCATCATCGGGATGATAGAAGCACAAAACCTTGACCACATGCTCCACCGGCCATTCGGCCAGTTGCGTGCCAAGATCGGGACCAATTTCCAGTTCAAGCGGACGCGATCCCGGAAGTTCAACCGGTCGCCCGATCCAAAGCCCGGTTCCCGCCGCCGCATAAAGGGCATCACGCCCCAGTCGGCGGTCGCAAAGGATGCCGTATCCATCCCTGCCGCCGGAAACATTCTGGACCGCGCGCAGGCACAGCTCCTTGAACGGACCAATGCGGTCATGCGAAACGCCAACATCATCGGCAAGATCTTCAAGCTGCATCCGGTGGTCAAATGCAAAAACCCGCATTTCAGGCCAACTGCCGGTACGGTTGGTTGACCAGTGGATTTGCTCCAACTCTGCATCGTTGCGCAGTTCCGGGGTTTTAATGCCACGATCAAAGAAGAATTGCAGTTCTTCCCAACTCGGATAGGCCGGTGTACAGCCATGGCGCGACACCGCGAATGCACCACAGGCATTGGCGTATTTCAGGGATGTTTCCCAATCCGCATCAGACAGCCAGCCTTTCAACAGGCCTGACATGAACCCGTCACCCGCCCCCAGAACGTTAAACACATCAACCGCAAACCCCGGCCCGGAAATACCGTCATCAAGGCTTTTGCCAATTTTGTCCGCAAACGCCACGGCCCCCATGGGTCCGCGCTTGCAAACCAGCGTCGCATTCGAAATCACCCGAACATTTTCAAGCGCTTCAAGCGTATCGGTCACGCCACCGGCAATATGGAATTCTTCTTCGGTCCCGACGATCAGATCGAACAGATGCAGGGTCGCCTGCAATTCTTTGGTGACCGCGTCCGAGGCAATAAAACGGTTCTCACCATCCCCATGCCCGGAAAGTCCCCAAAGGTTCGGCCGGTAATCAATATCGAGTGCCGTCTTGGAGCCGGCTTCGCGCGCAAGCCGGACGGCCTTTAAAACGGCCGCACGGGTTTTGGGATGGGAAAGATGCGTTCCCGTGACCGTGACGCAGCGGGCAGTGGCAATGAAATCGGGATCGATATCATCCTCACACAGCGCCATATCGGCACAGTTTTCGCGATAGAAAATCAACGGAAACTGTTCCTTATTGCGCACGCCCAAAAGCACAAGTGCCGTCAGGCGTTCAGGGTCGGTTATAACACCCTGAACATCAACGCCTTCGGCAACCAGCTTTTCGCGGATGAACCGCCCCATATGCTCGTCGCCAACCCGCGTAATAAGCGCAGATTTCAATCCCAGTCGCGCAGTCCCGCACGCCATATTGGTCGGGGAACCCCCGATATATTTTTTGAACGATGCCATGTCCTCAAGGCGCCCGCCAATCTGGGTGCCATAAAGGTCAACGGATGATCGTCCAATCGTAATGACATCAAGCCGCTTCATTAAATCGTCCCTCCAAGGGACCCTTCGAGTTCGGCCAGTTCCTGACCGCCCGCCATAAGGTCTTGAAGCTCTTCGGATTTGATTTCACCCCGCTTCGCCGTGCCGTGGGTTTGGCCGCGGTTCAAAACCGTAAACCTGTCGCCCACTGCCATGGCGTGGCGGACGTTGTGGGTAATGAAGATGACGCCAATTCCGGCTTTGCGCACCCGATCGATGGTCGCCAGGACGTTTGACGTCTGGCGCACACCAAGTGCCGATGTCGGTTCATCAAGGATCAGGACCTTGGCGCCAAAATACACGGCACGCGCAATCGCAACTGTTTGCCGCTCCCCGCCCGACAACGTGCCAACCGCCTGTTCAGGTTCGCGCAGATTGATGCCCATGGATGCCATTTCATCCAAGGTAACCTTGTTGGCATGCTTGAAGTCGATCCATTTGAACGGACCAAAGCTTTTGCGTGGCTCACGCCCCATCCAAAAATTGCGCGTCACAGACATCAGCGGAATCATCGCCAAATCCTGATAAACGGTGGCGATCCCGGCTTCCATCGCGTCACGCGGACTGTCGAAAACCGTCTCCTGACCACTGACCCGCATGATACCCTTGGTTGGCTTGTGTACGCCTGACATGGTCTTGATGAAGGTCGACTTGCCCGCACCGTTATCACCCAGAAGACAGTGGCACTCGCCTTCCATCACATTGAAGGAAACACCGCCCAACGCGATTACCGGTCCGAAATGCTTTTCAATATTGTCCATTTCAATCAATGGCGTGCTCATTACCGTTCTCCCGTAATCATGCGGCGGATATAGGTATTCATGATCACAGCAAAGATCAGGATGCCGCCCAGGAACACCCGGAAAAGCGAACTTTCCGCACCAGCAAAGAACAAGCCTTGCTGAACCACACCAAAGATCAAAGCTCCCAGCGCAGCACCAATGACCGAACCATAACCACCTGTCAGAAGTGCGCCGCCAATCACCACACAGATGATGGCTTCAAATTCCTTGAGCAAACCACGGTCGGCTGCAGCCGAACCAAATTCCATGACCTGGCAGGTCGCAAATACGGTGGCGCAGAATGCGGTAAACATGAACATCAGGATTTTAACGCGATTGACCGGAACACCAACATAACGTGCGGCCTGCGCATCCCCGCCGGATGCGAAAATCCAGTTGCCGAAACGTGTTTTGGTCAAAAGCCAATGACCGAAAATGATCAATGCCAGTGCCCAGATGACCAGCATCGGCAGACCTTCAACGACCGGCTGCCCGATGCGTGAGCCACGGGTAAAAGTATCAATGACACCGATATCGCCAAGCCACTGGAAAAAGCCCTTGAAGATCACGCCGCCAAACAGCCAGGCAAGCGGGTCTCCTTCGGCAACTTCCTTAACCCCGCCAATAATGGTCTGTCGGGTTGTCAGGATGGAAAGCCAGATGGTCAGACCACGCAGAATATATAAGAATGCCAGGGTAACAATGAAGCTTGGCAGGCCGGTTTTGATCACCAGAAAACCGTTCAGTGCGCCCAGTGCCGTACATACGATGAAGGCCGCAATAATAGACAGCCAAACCGGCAGGCCCCATTGAACAGACAGAATGGCAATCACCACGCCTGCAAAGCCGATCATTGAGCCGACCGAAAGATCGAATTCACCGGCAATCATCAACAGGCAGGCACCGACTGCGATGATGGCAAACTGGGCCGAAACGACACCCCAGTTCTGAATGCCTTCCGGGGAAAACATGCCGCTATCACCGGCAATCATAAAGAAGAAAACAAAGACCAGGATCGTACCGCAGATCGCACCGAGTTCGGGCCTGATCATGGCACGGCGAATGGCTGAGACTTGCTTGAGCCGCTCGTCCGACATGGCATCACTCTTTTAACTATCAGGTGGGTACCAAGGGCGGCCTGAGGCGCGCCCTTGGCGGGAGGAAATCTTAACGATATTCGCCGGCGTATTTTTCGACCTGCGCGATGTTGTCCTTGGTAATGAAACCGGGCCCCGAGTTGATATGCCCGGACGGCAGGACGCTATAGCGCGCATAGTTGGTCAGAATGACGACCGGAAGGTAACCCTGAAGGTAAGGCTGCTGATCGATGGCAAAGTTGATTTCACCAGCCTTGATGGCCTCGGCAATCTCGGATGACAGATCGAACGTGCCAAACATAATTTCGCCAGCAAGACCGGCGTCACGCAGGGCTGCAAGGGTCGGATGGGCAGAGTTCGGACCCAGTGTCAGCACCGCATCAACATCCTGATTGGTATTGAGATACGCGCTAACCTTGTTCTTTACTTCCGACGGGTCCTGACCGCTATCGATCATCTGGCTGCCAAGCTCGACACCAAGTGCGTCGGCAAAGCCACGGCAACGCTCAACAGACGCCGGGTTGGTGATGTAGTGGTTCACACAGACAAAGCTTTTCGCACCCGCTGCGGCGGCGCGTTTACCGGCACCAAATCCGGCATCATATTCCGGCTGGCCGACATGCATCAGCGCGCCAAGTTCTTCGGATTGTTCCTGCGTGCCGGAGTTGATCGTGATGACCGGAATGCCCTTATCCACGGCATCGGTGATCGGCCCCTTAAGGACGTTGAAGTCCGCGATGGTCACGATGATGCCATCCGGATTGGTGGCAGCAGCCTGTTCGACAATACGCGCCATATCGGCAAGGTCACCGGTCGGCGGGTTACGGTATTCGACTTCTGCACCCATCTGATCACCCGCGACCTTGATCGCGTTTTTGATCACGTTCCACCAGCTATCAGAATCCGGTGCGTGGCTGATGAGAACGAATTTTTCATTTTCTGCGGATGCGGTTGCGGACAAACCGGCAAATGCAAATGCTGCTGCCGCGATGGCAGTAAGCGCCTTTTTCATCTGTTGCCTCCCTAGTCGGCTGAAATATTGGGATTTTCCCATTGAATTTATGTGTTCTTCTGGCAGTCAGTCGTCTTTGTGCAACCTTTCTGCTTCTGGCGGCGTGGGTTGATATGACCCGTTGAAACCGTTGAATAGAATTTTTGTTCTATTTTGTACCAAAATCAACATTTTTTTTCTATTGCACTGCAAGATAACCCTCTGTCGCTGCCACAAGGCCTTGCCAAACCACCTGAAACCGCCGCTCACCCCACCCCGAACCAAATGCGATGGGCAACAACGTCCTTGCAAATAAAGGTAGTCGCCATCGGTCGTTTTAAGTTTTCGGGACGACTCGCATGGCACAGATCCCTGATCGCCAAAAGAAAACCGGCGCAGCTGATGGGCCACGCCGGTTAATGTCCAAGCCCTGATCTGGACGCGTTTAATCAGGGCAGAATTTCTTTTGCGACATCAACGCTTCGTCCCTCGCGCGCGGAAAGCGCGGCTGCCTCGGCG
This sequence comes from Thalassospira sp. UBA4513, assembly GCF_002388495.1. Lineage (NCBI taxonomy): Bacteria > Pseudomonadati > Pseudomonadota > Alphaproteobacteria > Rhodospirillales > Thalassospiraceae > Thalassospira > Thalassospira sp. UBA4513. The sequence goes on along the minus strand of NZ_DGMR01000025.1, from coordinate 81,782 downwards.
ACGACCAGGGCATTGATCCCGTCCTTCAGGGTCACCGGAAGGGGCGATGCCCCCTGCACACCCTCAATGAAACAGTTCCATTCAATTTGATAGGCCTTGGCATAGCGTTCGAGGAAGAAATGCTCCGGCTTGGCTTTGGTTGCACCTTGCGCGGTGATTTTCTCAATTGTGTTTTCCAGAACGTTATGTGCGGCAAGCAACCCGTCCGAGCCCAGAAACTCGATGCGCTGGTCATAGCCATATGCCGCACGACGGCTGTTTTTTATCACGGCGATACGCCCGCCAGAAAACTCAAGCGTGGTAACGGCAGTATCAAAGTCACCTGCCTTTCCGATCTCCGGATCGACAATGCTTGATCCGATGGCGGTGACTTTGTCGGGCAGCGCCCCATACATCCAGCAGGCCATATCAAAATCATGGATCGCCATATCGCGGAAAATCCCGCCAGATACCTTCACATAGCTTACCGGCGGTGGTGCCGGATCAAAGGAAGTGATCGAAAGCAGCTCCCCCTTGCCTATTTCGCCTTGATCAAAGGCCGCTTTGAGATGGGCAAAGTTCGGATCAAAGCGGCGGTTAAATCCAACCATGATGGGTTTGCCGTGCGGCTCGCATCGCGCAAGACAATCCAGGGCACGCTTAAGATCAAGATCAACCGGCTTCTCACACAGAACCGCCTTCCCTGCTGCTGTGGCTGCCTCCAGCAGATCCGCGTGGGTATCGGTCGGTGTTGCGACCAACACGGCATCAATCGCCGGATCGGCAATGATGTCCTCGCTGCTACGCACAGCAGCGCCATGCATCTGGGCGAGCTTCTCGGCAGGCTCGTCAAATTTGTCCGACACCGCGACCAGTTCACTTTGCGGGTGCGCGACAATATTCACCGCATGGACCTGCCCAATGCGTCCAGCGCCCAGCAAACCTATTTTAAGCATTCCGATGTTCCTTCCCTTCGGCGTTCCCGCCTTGACTTACGATGACCGCCCGAATTGCCTGCAACACGCCAGCAAAAATCTGGCAGACCAATTGGCAGATCGATGATTTCGGGATGATCACGCGGATGTCTCTCGCACCCGTTTATGCTGATACGCATATTCTGCTTGGAATACGCTATGGAATTTTTATTCCATTATTTTTGTTTTTCAATAATTATTTTCCATCGATCAGTTTCTCGCGCTTTGCCCCGACAGAGACGGCCAAGGCAATCGCCAACGAGATTGTCGCCGAAAGTGCCCTGAACGCCCCGACATCGACTTCGGAAACCGATAACATCAAGGCTTCTGTTTTGCGCATCGGCCCGCTCAGCGAATCACTGATCGCCACAACCTTGTTTCCAAGGTCATGCGCATAGGCTGCAAGATCAATCGTTTCCTGTGAATAGGGCGCAAAGGTGATCGCAATCACCACATCACCCTCGCGGATCGCGTGGCGTGGATTGAGGTTACCCACACCGTCATGTAGAACGGCGGCAATGTTCATCTTTTCAAAGGCATAGGAAAGATAACTCGCGACCGGAAAGGCACGTCTGAAACCAACCACATGGATCATCGGGGCTTCAGCCAAGACATCGACCGCCTTTTCCAGCGTTTCCAGATCAACCGTTGACGCCAGATTTTCCAGGGACAGCCGCCCGGCTTCGACAAACTCGGCCAGCAGGGCACTGGGGCTGTCATCCCCTGTTGCGCGCAGGTTCTCAAGCCGTGTGGCGTAGTCCGGCCATTTTTGCGCATAGGTTTCCCGAAACATTTTCTGCATTTCAGAAAATCCGGAAAATCCCATCAACTGACAGAACCGCATGAAGGCCGAGGGTTGCACACCTGCACCGACCGATAGTTCGGCAACTGTGGAAACAGCGATGCGGTCCGTATTTTGCGCAACAAACTCCGCACATTGGCGCAGTCTTTTGGGCATGGTTTCCGATATTTCAGCCAGACGGTGATTGAATTCCTCAAGCGAAACAGGTGCGGTCTGATCACTCATGGCGTTTATTCTTCCTTGTTTTGTTTCTGCTTGACGCACGGCGCGTTCCATGATCATCCATTAAATAGAACAAAAATTCTATTTTGACTAGGTGAGGAGTTCCGGCAAATGAAATCTCTTGGCATTGGCCTGATTGGCACAGGTTTCATGGGAAAGGCGCATGCGCTTGCATTTGGTGCAGCACGGGCTGTTATGGGCGATGTGCCGGAGTCTCATCTTGCGGTTTTATGTGATACGCCTGTCGAAAAAGCCAAACAGATGGCCGACCAGTTTGGCTTTGCCAAAAGTACTGCCGACTGGACATCGCTGATTTCAGATCCGGATGTCGATATCGTCTCGATCACCACGCCGAATGCGCTTCACTTCGAAATGGCTATTGCCGCCATCAAGGCAGGCAAACATGTTTATTGCGAGAAACCCTTGGCTCTCACGCTGGATCAGGCGCGTGAAATGCGCGATGCCGCGCGCATAGCGGGTGTCAAAACCATGGTCGGGTACAACTACATCAAAAACCCAGCATTCACACATGCCTGTCGGCTGATCCAGGGCGGTGAAATAGGTGAGATCGTCCATTTCCGTGGCTGGGTGGACGAGGATTATCAGGCTGACCCGGCACTGCCCTGGACATGGCGGGCCAAGATTGCCGATGCTGGTCTTGGGGCATTGGGGGATATGGGATGCCATCTGGTATCAATGGCATATGGCCTTGCCGGACCAATCGACAGTTTGATTGCCGATATGCAAACCGTTCACACCACGCGCCCTCTCCCTGATGGAACCGGGCGGGCCAAGGTCGAAAACGAGGATACGGCATCCGCCTTGGTCCGGTTCGCCAATGGCGCTCAGGGCAGCCTTTCGACATCGCGCTCGGCATGGGGGCGAAAAAACCGGCTGGCTTGGGAGGTTCATGGCACCAAGGGCATGATCTGCTTTGATCAGGAGCGCATGAACGAGTTGCAGCTTTATCGCAATTCAGGAGACAAGGCGCAGCAGGGTTTCACCACCATCCTGACCGGCCCGGCACATCCGCCCTACGGCGAATTCTGCCCGGCACCGGGACATCAGCTTGGCTTTAACGATCTCAAGGTCATCGAAGCCGCCGCACTGCTTTGTGCGATCCGCGATGACAGTCCGGCCTACCCCGATTTCGAACACGCTTACGAATTCGAAAAGGTCATTCATGCAATCGCGAAATCCGCGACTGACGGGACAAGGGTCTCGCTGTCTGAGGTATAGCTGTCACGTGCCGCAAAAGGTGACATTCGAGATACAGCAGAATCAATTACTTGGCATTTCCGATTGCCTCAAAAAGCTGCCATTTCTCTCAAAGTACTTTTGCAGGTCTATGACTTTCTCTGCCTGAAACGGTCAAACGCTACGGCAATTACTATGAACGATCCAACAAAAGTTCCCTGCCAAAATGTGCTTATACCAAGCAAAATAAGGCTGTTGCGGATCACTTCAATCAACAATGCACCGACCACGGCACCAAACGCAGTGCCACCACCACCCGCAAGATTGGCACCGCCGATGACAGCAGCTGCAATGACGGTCAACTCCATGGCCTGACCAAGATTGGTCGTAACCCCACCGAGCCAGCCAACTTCCAGGATCCCGGTAATACCTGCCATCAGGGCTGAAAACATATAAACGCTGACTTTGATCCGCGCGACGGGAATACCGGTCAGAACCGCTGCATTTTCGTTACCGCCAATCGCGAACAAGTGCTGGCCCCAACGCAAATGTCTGAACGCGAACGCCGTCAGGCAGGCCAGAATCACCATGATGATCAACGGATGCGGAAGACCGAGGGTTGAACCGCCACCAAGCCAAAGCAAAAAGTCGTGATCCGGCCCGAACTCATAGATCATTTTGTTATCAGAAAGCACCATTGCTAGACTGCGCGCGACCGACAGCATGCCAAGCGTCACAACAAATGGCGGCATTTTCGCATAGGCAATCAGCACGCCATTCACCGCCCCCACAAGCAGCGAGACACCAAGTGCGGCAATACAACCGAGCCAAAATGGCATTCCCGCAGACATGATGACGCTGACCGTCATCGCGGAGATCACCAGCGTGGAGCCAACAGAAAGGTCTATCCCGCCGGATGCAATAACCGCCGTCATGCCAAGCGCAATGATCCCGACAAACGCAAAATTGCGGGTGACATTAAACAGGTTGCGCTCTGTTGCGAAACTGTCGGTCAGGATCGTCAATGCCAAGCAGGCAAAGACAGCCGCCATAAACACCCAAAAAATCTGCTGGCTTGTGATCCGTGCAATCAGCCCATGATGCTGAGAACGATTGATGACTTCAGCAAGAGTCGGCGTTGCCATGTTCATTGTTTCCTTTTTTAGGTCCACTCATGCGTGCTCAATCGCGCCGGTAATCAGGCCCGTAATTTCTTCTGGCGAAGACTGCGATGCTTTTTTGTCTGCAACAAGTTCGCCGCGCCTCAGGACAACAACCTTGTCGGCGACCTCAAAGACATCGGGCATTCGGTGGCTGATCAGAACAACGGCGATACCCTGATCACTAAGCTGCCGGATAAGGTTGAGGACTTCCGCCACCTGCCGAACAGAGATCGCAGCCGTTGGCTCGTCCATCAAAACGATCTTGGCATCACTCAAAAGGGTCCGTGCGATCGCAACAGCCTGGCGCTGCCCGCCGGACATTTTGTGCACCAGATCACGGGGACGGGTTTCCGATTTCAATCGCGCAAACAGTTCGGCGGATTTGCTGCGCATGAAGGCATAATCCACAACCTTGATCGGCCCTATCCTGCGGGTTGGTTCACGTCCCAGAAATACGTTAGACGCTGCACTCAGATTGTTGCAAATCGCCAAGTCTTGATAAACGACCTCTATACCGGCTTTCTGTGCATCCAATGGTTTGTTAAATGCCACTTTCTTATCGGAAATAAGGATATCGCCCGACGTCGGGGCAAAGTTCCCCGCAATCACCTTGACCAAGGTGGATTTCCCCGCACCGTTATCGCCCATAAGTCCGACAACTTCGCCCGGCGCAATGGCAAGTGACACGCTATCAAGCGCCTGTATGGCACCATAACGTTTGGATATGTTTTTAAGTTCAAGCACATTCATGAACACCCCCCATATCTGCCGATCCACCTAATGCGGTAACAAGCAGACGGTTTTCTTTTGTGATTTATGGTTTTTGCAGCAAGCCCAGCGCCCTTTCGGTATTTTTTCTGGTGCGATAGGCTGCAAATTGTTGATCTGCCAGAACACCCAGCAAAATCACAGCGCCCATCACTGCGAAATTCAGCGAAGATGGAATACCCAGCAAATTCACCAGGTTCTGCAGTTCTTGTAGCAACACGGCCCCAAGAACGATCCCGATCACTGAACCTTCGCCGCCGCGCAAAGAACATCCACCCAAAACAGCCGCCGCAATTGCATAAAGCTCGTAAAAATTGCCGTGCGAAGACGGCTGGACGGACTTGGTGAACATTGCGAAATATATCGCCGCAATCGATGCGAGCACGGCACAGATCACATATGCCATCACCGTGACGAAACGGGTGTTTATCCCCGAAAAGCGTGCGGCTTCCTCGTTCTTGCCGACCGCGCAAAGATGACGACCAAAAACTGTGTGATGCAAAACAACCCACATCACCGCCGCTACAATCAGCATCGCGACGAACGAGTGCGGGACGCCGAAACTCCGCCCGATTGTAAGCCATTCAAGCTGAGGATAACTGGAACCAAAAGGAAAGCCAGCCGTTGATTCCGCTGTGTATCCACGTGCGATGCCGCGATAAATCAAAAGCCCGCACAAGGTAACGACAAATGGCTGCAGCCTAAATCGTGTAATCAGGATACCGTGCGCCAGTCCGATCAGAACACCAAGGCCTATGATGATCGCTACGGCCAATGGCCAGGGAACACCGAACTTACCGACCATGTCGACAAACAACACACCAAGCAGCGCGATCACCGATCCAACGGAAAGATCAATACCGCCAGTCATAATGACAAACCCTTGTCCAATGGCAAACAACCCAAACAGGCCGATAAGATTTGCGGTATTGCCGAGGTTGATGGGCGATAGAAACAGCGGGTTGCGCATATAAACAATTGCGCCAACCACGATAATCAGAATGCCAAGACCGATATCTTTTTTTTGCATTTCTCAGGCCTCTTCCAGCACTTTACCGACGGCAAGATTGAGCACATTGCTCTCGGAAAAGCGAAAGCGCGGCAATTCCCCAGTAATCAGCCCGTCTTTCATCACGACAATCCTGTCTGAAACCCCGATTACCTCTTCCATATCGCTCGATATCATCATCACCCCTACTCCGCGATCGGCCAGCGATCGCATCAATCCATAAATCTCGGCTTTTGCACCGACATCGATCCCCCGGGTCGGCTCATCGAAAATGATGACTTTGGGATCCATGGACAGCCACTTTGCCAGAACGACCTTTTGCTGGTTTCCACCAGACATTTCATTTGCTGCCCGGCGAACATCATGTGTCTTGATCGCCAACGCACTGCGCTGGGATTCCGCCACAGCGATCTGACGCTTCTGGGAAACAAGCCCGCGTGATGTGTATGCCGGCAAGTTGGCCATCGTGACATTTTCCAATGTCGGAAATTCAAGGATCAACCCGGCCCGCTTGCGGTCTTCGGGCACAAGATAAAGCCCTGCTGCGATGGCATCGGCCGGGCTATGGATCTCGGTCTTTCTGCCATCAATCAGAATTTCGCCACCAAGCTTGTCACCGACACCAAAGATTGCCTCGGCCAAGTCTGTACGTCCTGCCCCGATCAAGCCCGCAACGCCAAGGATCTCGCCCGCCATCACATCAAAGCTTGCCGTGCGATCAGGTTTGCCTTTGATCGCAAAATTTTTGACGGAAAGAACGGGTTTGGTCGCAGGCACCGAAGGTGGCGTGTAAAGAGCCTTGAGCTCTCGTCCGATCATCATGCGGATCATCGCGTCATGCGTAACTGCCTGACGCTCAAGCACCCCGACATTATGGCCATCGCGCAGGACAACCGCACGGTCGACGCATTCCTCCACTTCGCTCAGGCGATGTGAAATATAGATGACGGCAATCCCTTGCGCCTTAAGGTCGGCAATGACCTTAAGCAACATGTTGGTCTCAGAAAGTGTGAGACTTGATGTCGGCTCATCCATGATGACCAACCGCGCATTCATCGACAACGCCTTGGCGATTTCCAGTAACTGGCACTCCGCCAAGGACAATGTGGAAACCGGTGTTTCTGGCCTGAACGGCGCGCCAACACGCTCTATCAGCGGCTCCGCCATTTTATTCATGGCTTTGCGATCCGTCAGCCGCAAAGGCCCGCGCACCAGTTCCCGGCCAAGGAAGATGTTTGCGGAAACATCCATGTTATCGAAAACATTCAGTTCCTGATGGACGAACGCGATCCCTGCTTGTTGGGACTGTTTGACGTCAAAGGCGTCATACTGCTGTCCATCAAGAATAATTTTCCCGGATGTCGGCGCGATCAACCCGCCGAGAATCTTCATCAGGGTCGATTTTCCGGCCCCGTTTTCACCCAGAAGTCCAACAACTTCGCCAGCTTTGATCTGCAATGAAACATCATTAAGGGCCACCACACCGGGATAAACCTTGGTGACGCCTTCAAGTCGCAGATCAAGCCCATGCACTGCACTCATATACTCGGCTCCCCAATGTCCATTCGACATCGTTGGAAAGGTGCGAGCAGGCGCACTCGCAGATTTCACACGCCCGCTCGCTAGGCAGGGGGAAGAAAATTACCCGCCTATTCTTTCCTTAACGACAGCCTCGAACTCATCGACATTGGATTTGTCGATCACCTGGGTCGGCACGATGATCAAACCATCTGCGGGCACCTTCGACATATCGCCCTCAAGATAATCCGCCATCAGGTGCATGCCCTGATAACCCCACTGGTACGGGTCCTGAACAACCGTGCCAGCAAAGCTGCCCTCGCGAACCGCGCCAAGCGTTACAGGGTCTTCATCAAAGGCAACAACCGTCACCTGCCCCAATTTGCCAGCAGCCTGCAATGCTTCGTAAATTTTGGGCGGGTTGTAGGAATAGAACCCGACCATGCAATCAATGTCGGGATTTGCCGCAAGCACGTCATCGACGTTTGACCGCGCACGTGCAAAGTCGACATCATCACCACGCACATCGACAAGCTCGATACCGCTGCCTTCAACCGCCTGACGGAAACCGGCGATACGCTCGATCGCGTTGTCGGCACCAAGGAACCCGACAAAGCCCATGCATTTTCCACCGTTTGGCAGTGCTTTCACGGCAATCTCACCAGCCTGAACGCCAGCAGCAACGTTGGATGACCCAAGATAGGCGATGCGATCACTTTGCGGGGCATCACTGTCGGTGGTAAAGAGCGGCACCTGGGCCGCAATGCGATTGAACGCATCAATAGAGTTCTTTGGATCGGCCGACGAAATCATTATCGCATCCGTTCCCCCGGCGACCAAATCATCCATCAGCGCATTCTGAAGTGCTGCGGTTCCCTGTGCAGGATACCGGAACTGCAGCTCATATTCGGGGAGTTCTGCCTGTGCGGCCTCGACCCCTGCTTCTGCCAGTTTCCAAAAGTCCGAAGCAGCATTCACCACGAATGCAAGCTGCTGCTTTTCTTGTGCGAACGCCCCGCCAGCCAGAACCATTGACAGGCCGAGGGTTGCGAATGTTGTTGCAAATTTCATGCGTTTAATCCTCCCGATTAACAATCCGCACGACTGTATTTATAAATTATCTGTGCGGCTCATAATTAATAATATCATTAATAATTTTGGATCAAGCGTTTTTCACCCACGGCTGTGTAAGTTGATGGTTTTAATCACAGATTGGCCCACGTTTTTTGCTCTTCGCTCGCAAAAACCGCGTCAAGAACACGCATGGAGGCAATCGAATCCTCGATGCCGTATGGCAAACCTCTTCGTGTCAGAATGGCCTGCGCAAACATTTCCGCCTGTTCGGTATACTGATCACACGCAGGCACGATCTCGCAGCCAGCCAGACTGCCATCCAGGCTCTCGCCTGCATCGACAATCAGGGCGGTTTCTTTATCTGCCGGCGCATTGTAGGGGATCATGATTTCGGCCCGTGCCTTCGTGCCAAACACATTCAAGGTCTGATACGGGCACAGTTGCGTCGAAACCATGAATGACAATTGCCGGCCGCCGCCAAAGTCCGCAACCACACTCGCCATCCGATCGGTTTTGAATGCGGGATCTCGATCGATCAGGGCCATGACGCGCACCGGCTCGTCTTCGAACAAAAACCGGCCCGCCGTGATCGGGTAGCATCCGATATCCATGATGGCACCACCGCCGGCCTCTGGCCTGTTGCGGATATTCTGGCCATCATCGTTAAAGTAACTGAATGCCGCCTGGATCGCCCTGACCTCACCAAGCTCGCCGCTTCTGACCATCTCGCGCACACGTATCCATTGCGGGTGGTAGCGCACCATAAAGGCCTCTGCGACCGACACATTTTTCGGACACGCACGTAGCCGTTCTGCATCGCGCGCATTCAACCCGATAGGCTTTTCACACAGCACATGCTTACCCGCCTGTGCCGCAGCCAGCGTCCAGTCGACATGCATGTGGTTTGGCAACGGGTTGTAAATCGCGTCGATTTCCGGATCAGCAATCAACGCCTCGTAGGACGCGTAAGACTTCTGAATTCCAAGGTCATTGGCCACCCTCGCCGATCGCCCTGCATTGCGCGATGCAATCCCCAGCACATTCGACGAGGGTGATTTTTTGATTGCCGGAATAACTTTCTCCACGCCGATATTGGCCGTCGAAAGAATGCCCCAGTTGATTTTTGTTTTTGTCACGTTGTCTTCCGCCCTGTGTAAGTCCGGATAAAAATCGAGCCGGATCTGATCAACAAATCCGGCCCAGTTCATCAAGGATTGGTATTAGTTATCCGCGCAAAAACCCGGATCCGATTGATTGCAAACATCCAGCCCCGTATAGAGTGGATCATCTACCTTTTTGCCATTGATAAGTTCGATCATCACATCAGGTGCCCGATACCCCATTTCAAACGGACGCTGACCGACCTGCGCATGACTACGTCCGTCGCGGAATGCCTGGGTTTGCGGAGGAAGTGTATCGCCCGCAATCAGGATCAGCTCCTTGGATTTCAGCCGGTCCATGACCTGATCTGTAACCTGGGCATAGGCTTGCGGTGCGAACTGTGCCCAGCCGCCAATCAGAATAAAGGCATCAAGATCGGGATTTGCCGTGAAGGTGTCGGCCATCTGCTGGTTGGCAAGATCGACCTGATCATTGGTAAAGAGTGGACACCCTTCAATTTCCGTCCAGCCATTGCTGTTCGCAAGGCGCTCCGTGCCCTTAGCCCCTGAAATCGTGTCGCGGAAGCCAGAAGCACGCGCGTTGATATTGTCCGCCGCAACGTTCCCCAACTGCAAACATACCGCTCCCCCATCCGGCTTAAGCATCATGGCTTCTTCGGCCATTTTGACACCCATCAGATAGTTGTCAGTCCCCAGATAGGTCGCACGCAAGTCGCGATCTTTTTCAAGGAAATCGGCATCAATCGTCATCACCGGAACATTCGGGTTGATCTGACGAATTCGGTTTGCCATCGCCGGCGCATTTGACGGCGAAATTGCGATTGCGGCAACACCGCGGGTCAACAGATCATCGACGATCTGAACTTCACCAGCCTCATCAGCACTGGATGCAGGCCCAGTGTACAAACACTCATATTCAGAGTCCATGTTCTCCGACATCCACTTCTGACAACCCAGATTGATTTGCTCGAAGAACGGGTTATCCAAGCCTTTCACCACAATGGCCAATGTCTTTTTCCCATCGGCATTTGCAGCGCCAACACCTGTCGCAAGAATGAGCGCAGATGTGAGAGTTAGTAACATTTTATGTTTCACGTTTAGCTCTCCCTAGTTGGTCTGGCCCGGAATTGATTACCCCGGATACCAGATTTTCCGAGGATCGCTCGGGCTTCTTTCATATGCCCAGGCCCGCTCGATCATCTCCTCGAAATCTACTTGCGGCCGCCAACCTAGTGCGTGCCGTGCCTTGGTGTTATCAAGCCAGTTGCTGTGAAACGGTGTGGGGATTTCCACGGGTTCCATATCGCGCGTTCGCACCAGGTAATCTGCGACCTGCGCGTAATCGACCGGCTCATCCATAGAGATATTGAAAAGCTCCTGCAGCGCAGCAGGGTGATCGAGGGCCGCCATCAACGCAGCGACCAGATCATCGACATGCACAAAGTTACGCTTAAGAGCTGCGCCCTTTTTATCACGCATCAACGGCACAAAACTGCCCTCGGCAAGGCGCGCAGCCTTTTCCGCGCTTATCAAGTCGCCCCAGACCGGACCACCAAACTGGTCCGGACCAAACGAAAGCGCATATTTGAAATCATCTTTTTCCATGATCCAGGGCGCACGCAAAACGGTACCATTCAGGCCATACTGGATCTGATATTGTTCGATCATCACCTCTTCAAGCACCTTGGTCAGCGCATAACAGCCGCTATAAGCCTGCCGCGGGGAGGTTTCTGTGATTGGTGCCGGATAATCCTTGAAAATGTGCCCAACAGAGCAATCGCCACCTATCAGAATGAACTGCTTAAGCGTCGATGACTGGCGCGCGGCTTCCAGAAGCAGGAACATCCCCTTGATTGCAACATCAATGACCAGATCGGGGCTTTCTTTCACCGCCGCCATATGAAGAACGTGGGTGACCCCCTCCATCGCGTACGCAACAGCTTCAGGGTCCGACAGAGACCCCGTAATGACCTCTACCCGTTCACCAGCTTCGATCTTGCGGTTATGACACAGCGCCACGACCTTGGCCGGTGCATACCTAGGGTTATCAAGAAATGCCGCCAAAAATGCCTTACCGACCTTACCGGTTGCACCGGTAATCAAAATTTTCATTAATTATCCTCCCTATTGAATTAATAATATTAATTAATAATATGGAGTCAAGTGACCTCAGGATAGAATGCCGATATAAATTCAACTGGAAGAATGATTACTAATTATGCCGCAGGCGCGGCAGACGGCTTGTCTTGATCGTCTTGAATAAGGTATTACCAATATCGGCTTGGTGGTTCAGACGTGCGCCAACCTGTTCAACTCCAAGGGCGAAAACGCTGTCTATCGGTCGTTTTTGCACCATCTGACGCAATCACTGCGAAATATCGGTTGGCTAAAAGACCAGAGGCAAAACGAGTTCAATGTCGCAAAAGAAACATTACGGTGGCAAAAATCGCCCGACGATGATGGATGTTGCCTCGATGGCGGGCGTATCGCAGGCAACAGTGTCACTGGTCCTGAACGGGAGCCCGGCCAAACTGACTGAATCAACGCGTCAGCGCGTGATCGATTCTGCGAACAAACTTGGCTATCAGCTTGTTCGACGTGAAAACCAGGTTGCGCCAAGCAACAAGTCACGATCCGTCATTATCTTCATCGCAGATGAAATCAGCACCGATCCATGGATGGCACTGGCCTTTGAAGGGGCGCACAACAAGGCCCTCGAATACGGGATCAATGTTTGCCTCGCAGTCAGCCACGGCAATGCGAACATCGAAGCCAGCATCGTCAATCAGCTGGCAGACTCGAACGTCATCGGGATCATTTACGGTACAATTCTTACCCGACTGGTGGAATTGCCTCCGATCCTTTCAAAAAAGCCCACTGTGCTTGTCAATTGCTACGACAGCACCCGCACCCTCCCGTCTGTTTTGCCAGGCGACCTTTTGGGGGGACGGGCGGCAACTGAACGCCTGATACAAGCCGGTCGCAAGCGCATTGCGATCATTAACGGGCAAAAAGGTGTCGACGCCTCGCGCGACCGTCTCAAGGGATACCGTCAGGCACTTTCAAGCAACGATATACCGTTTGATCCGGCGCTTGTCAGGCCAGGCAACTGGGAGCCCTCAACCGGTTATTCGATGACCCATGAGCTCATGGCACTCGATAATCCACCGGACGCGATTTTCTGTGCCAATGACCTGATGGCGCTTGGTTGTTTTGACGCGCTGCGCGAACTGGGGAGAAGTATACCGGACGATGTGGCTGTGATCGGCTTTGACGACCGCGAAATCGCCCAACACACACACCCTGCCCTCACGACGCTTATTCTACCTCACTACGAAATGGGCGAAATCAGTGCCGAACTGCTAATCGACAGCGTTGGCGGCCTTTTGGCAACGCCAAACCAGATCAAGGTCGAATGCGTTATGGTAGAACGCGATTCTGTCGAGAAATCCGAAGAAAATGCTTGAATACCCCGAATTATGACAATTCAGGCGAGTAAGTACTTCTGACTGATTTTGGAGGGGAAGATGAAGAACGATGGAGCAGTGATGACATTCTGTAAACACTGCTGTCACGTACCATAAAGTCTGGCACCTTTCCTCCAGCCTGGAGCCGTTTCGCGCTTCGGGAAGAGATATTAGGCTTACGCCAATGACTAAGTGCCCCGCAGCCAACCGAAATCAATTTTTGTCTGTGCCGGAAACGTCATCGCCAACCATGCTTTGTCAATTGCCATAACTTGGGTCTGGTATTGCGTGAAGGTCTTGTAGCTCAATTTGAACCCTGCCTCCACTTCCGATACTGACGTCGGCTCATACAGTTTTAGCGGCACAGTCATACCCGTTGTTAGTACCTTTCCCAAGCTTTCCCGTCCGACCCAAAGTATGGATGCAGCCTCATACTCATTCAGAGACAGTTTGAAGAACTGCTGCCTTAAGCGCGCGTTAACATCACTCAACACGGACACAACATCGGCCTCAGCCAGGTTTTCAACATCAACGCCGATCGGGTGGCCTTTATGGTGAATAACGGCAACACAAATCTGGTCCGAATGAGAAATCGAAACACCAAGTTCACAACATCTGACAGATGCGCCCATAATAATAGGCTGGTGAAAGACACCACTGCCTATGGCGACATCATTTGGTAACACATCATCCAGATGACATTCCAAAGCAAGCTTCGCAGCCAACCGTCCTATCGTGAAACTGTCGCGTCGTTGAGGAAACTCGAAGCCCAGCCGTACTTTCTGTTCCTGTGTGTGCAGATATCTGTTCGCCAGACTTTCGGTTTCCTCCTGACCAAGGCGTTGCCTGTATATTATCGCAATGGTTGCTTTCAAAATGTCCGTGGCTGCAAAGCTTCCGAAAGATCCATCCCGGGTTAATACCAGTTTTCGCACGACGCAACTTTCCGGAAACATGGTGTTTAACCTCATACTTTTCAGACTGCTTCTGTATGGCCCGACGCAAACGGTTGCTTTCCCAAGCTTCATTCAGGGAACCACACACATTCTCTGTACACAGGTGCAGGATGCAAACTTCATATACCCAGCACAACTAATTAATTGCGAATGAGTATTATTTTTGATAACCCCTTAAAAACCCATCACCTTAGTCAGGTATGTGACTTGGCAATAACTGACCTCAAAAAACTCTTCCAGTCTCACCAAAGGGAATTGCAGATTTATCTGACGCGTCTTTTGCGTGATGCGGATACAGCAATGGATCTGACACAGGAGACATTTTTGCGTATGTCGGAACATGCCAGCCCCGATAAGGCAAACAAAGTCACCTATGCCCGTTCCTACCTGTACCGCGTTGCCCATAATCTTGCGATTGATCATGTCCGGGCGCAAAAGCGAAACCCAATCGCAGGCGCCAAAGACATTCCCCTTGATGTCATTCCCAATAATTCACCCTCACCAGAACAGATCGTTGGGGGGCAATCGGAACTTGAATATGTACGTCGCGCGCTTGATGAGCTACCTGACAAAACGCGCGAAATTTTTACTCTTGTACGCATTGAAGGGCTGACCTATCGCGAAGCGGCCGAACAACTAGGTATTTCTGACAGTTCTGTTCAGAAACATGTCGCGCGCGCAATTGCCCATGTGATGAAGCGCATGCGGGAAAGCCGGTCATGAAACTGCACAAAGTTTTTACGCATTTCTTGCAGTTTTATCGTCCAACAGATAAGGACGCTTTGTCCGAATTGTCGGCAAGTGCAGGTTGGTAACGTGAGCCAAATGCGAAAAACACAGAAAAACATTGATCTGACCGCGGCCAATTGGGTTGCGAAAATGGTCAATGGTGACCTCAGCGCATTTGAGCATGAAGAGCTCAATGTTTGGTTGGATGCAGCGCCGGAAAACCAGCAAGCTTTCATAGAGGCCAATAACGCGCTTGCTGTAATGGATGATGCGATCAAATCGACAGATCGCACAACCGAGAGTCCTTCATCAGAGGTTGTTGAGCTTAAGCATCTGGCAAAACCGCCATCCAAAGCCTCGCTGGCAAAGAAACGTCGCTGGGGCTATGTCGCACTTGCCGCAAGCTTTCTGCTGGCGATTGCTTCAACCCGCGTTATGGTTGGTGATCCGATCGTTTTCCTAAGTGCTGATTACCACACTGCTGTTGGGGAAGTTCGGGCCATTACACTTGAGGATGGTAGCATCGTCACCCTGGGACCCGATAGTGCAATAGCGGTTCAGTTTACCGATCAAACCCGAAATATCGCATTGATTAGCGGACTTGCAGACTTTCAAGCGGCCCCGATGGAACATGCGGACAAGCGTGTTTTCACCGTCACCTCGCCGCATGGCCAGGTGCAGGCTTTGGGCACGCGGTTTATCGTTAACAGTTTTGATGGCCACACCAATGTGGCCGTGCTGGAACATCAGGTTGAAGTCAAACCGAACTCGGCAACATCAAAACAAATAGCGATTTTGGCGGAAAATCAGGCCGCTCGTTATAACCGCCATTCAATCAGCCCAATTTCGACAATCAATCCTGAAAGGGCGCTTAGTTGGCAAAAAGGCAAGCTGATATTTGATCGCGTTACTCTGCGCGAAGTTGTCTCGGAGTTCTCACGGTATCAGCGCGGCAAAATCATGATTGCGAACGAGACTGCGGCACGCAAGCTTGTCAGTGGTGTCTTTGATATGACCGATCCTCAGGCTGGACTTGAACTGATTTCACGGGAACTTGGTGTCCAAAATATCTCGATTACCCCCCTAATGACCGTTATTTACTGAGCATAGCAGCGATCTGAAAAGCCCGGATTTCTCCGGTTTCCGGTCCTTACCGACACAAAAATCAAAAAAACTGAAATTAATCTTACTGAGTCTGACCGCAAATCCCGTCTCACCCAACACAAGCAAATGACAATCATTTGCGTTTTGGAAAAAACTTTCGAGAATGGGGGTCTGCGTAATGCAGGTAATAAAAACCGGCAAAGCTGGATTGGTAAACGTGTTTGGCCATCGTCTGGCACATAGTGTCAGCTTGGTCGCATTGGCTGCGGGTATTGTTGTTGCTGGAGTATCCACGCCTGCAGCCGCACAGCAAAATACAGAAACACAAAGTGACGCAGCATCCGCAATCGATTTTTCCATCCCGGCACAGGACCTTAACCAGGCGCTTTTGACCTTTGCCAATCAAACCAATCTGCAACTCTTTTATGATGTCGATCGGGTTGCCGGATTGCAGAGCACTGCCCTTATCGGCACGCATTCCCCTGCTGAGGCATTGAGTATCCTGCTTTCCGGCAGTGGCGTCAGCTATCGCTTTACAGGCAAGAACACGGTTTCCCTCACCAAACTAGAAATATCAGACAGCAGTGGAGCAACCGTCATTGACCCGCTCTATGTCGAGGCAAACGCCCAGGACTCAGAGGATCTCGCACATGGCTATGTCGCTACGCGAAGCAGTGCTGGTACAAAAACCAGCAAAGCTCTGATTGAAACGGCCAAAAGCATTTCCGTCGTATCCGGCCAGGAAATCGAGGACCGCGCCGTTGCGAGCATCGAAGATGCAGTTGCTTATACCGCAGGGGTAGCAACCAACAATTACGGATATGATCCGCGCTTTGATCAGGTTTATGTGCGGGGCTATCCGGTACATATCTACGGCGACTACCGAGATGGCTTACGCCAGATGACAGGCGTCTATGCAACGTTTCGCACCGAACCCTACAGCCTTGAACAGCTTGAAATCGTAAAGGGCCCCACAGCGGCACTTTACGGGCAATCAACACCAGGCGGCTTACTCAACAGCGTTACCAAACGCCCTCATCTTGGTGCAAAGAACAATGTCTATGGCCGTTTCACCAACACGGACTCATACGAAGGCGGGTTTGATTACAATCTCGGCCTGACAGAAAACGGGACCTGGGCATCACGCATTGTTGGCATGACCCGCTTTGGCGAAACCAGCAACGAAATTCAGGATGATCGGCAAATGTTCGCGCCAACAATTCGTTGGCAACCCAATGCAGATACAGATCTGACTATCTATACCTTGTTCCAGCATGACGAAACGGATGCCTCGGCAACCCTTCTGAACCTGAATGGCGAAATCCTTGATTACCGCACCAGCGACGCGGATTACGACTATCAGAAACAGGATCAGTTTCAGGTCGGCTATGATCTGACCCATGATCTAAGCAACCTGCCTGTTACCTTGGCCCAGAAGGCGCGGTTTGGATACTTCGATCTTGAAGCGCGGTACCTGACTGGCGGCGTGACCGGCGGCGGCTGGAAGAACTCAAACACGGAATATCACCGCGCAGCACAAGCTGTTGAGGAAACCCTCTGGAGCGCGCAGGTCGACAACCAAGTCATCACGACTTTCGAGACCGCTGACGCCAAACACGAAGTAATGACCGGTCTTGATCTGATGTATTCAAAGTCGGATTACCGTTTTGGCTCAAGCGGTGTACTCAGTGATTACATCTTCTATCTCAATGACCCAAATCGGTCGATTTCGGGCACGACACCAGCTTACACAACATTTGATGACGTAACCTACAATCAGTCCGGTATCTATGTTCAGGACCAGATTGAACTTGGCAACTGGCATCTTAATGGCGGTGTGCGCTTTGATTATGCAGAACGCAAACGTATCAGCCGACTAACCAATACGGGTTCAACCGACTACAATACCGCAACGACCTTTAACGTTAGCGCCCTTTATGCCTTTGACAATGGCATCTCGCCTTATGTCAGTTGGGGCACATCCTTCTTGCCTAGCACTAGTCAGGACTCTGAAGGCAAAATGCTCAACCCGACCGAGGGTGAGCAGTATGAAGCCGGCATCAAGTTCGAACCGGTCGGGTTTGATGGCTTCTTCACGGTTTCCGCCTATCGCCTGACCGAGGACAACGTCGCACGCTATGCTGGCTACAGTGGCTCTATCGGTTCGTATTATGACTCAATTGGCAAAGTTGAATCGCGCGGACTTGAGATTGAAGGCAGTGCCAATGTAACTGAAAATCTTAGCCTGGTTGGCAACCTTGCCTACAACAATGCCAAAATCGTCAAAGGTTCCTATCGCGGTAATACCCCACTTGTGACACCGGAAAAGGCTGCATCCTCTTGGGCAAACTACAACTTCAATCAAGGCCCTCTTGATGGATGGGGATTTGGCGTTGGTGTTCGCTACAC
>NZ_DGMR01000025.1:0-63214 GCF_002388495.1 Thalassospira sp. UBA4513 | reverse complement strand
GGTTGGTGTTCGCTACACCGACTCAAGCTATGCCAATTACACCAATACGAGCAAGAACAAGCCCTATACGGTGCTTGATGCTGCGATCCGCTATGACTTCGCAGCACTTAATAACAAGCTGGATGGTCTGACCCTTGCGATTAATGGCACTAACCTTGCCGATAACGATGCCGCTATCTGTAACAACGGTTACTGCTACCAGATCGAAGGACAGACCATAGCTGCAACTCTGAAATACGACTGGTAATCGATTAATCCGGGGCGCACGGTTGCGCCCCGGACCCATTCTCGCAATCCGCGTTCACCGCGGATTTTCTGCGTTTATCGAGAGCGAATTATGGCCATGGATTTATCTGATCGTCCTGCTGTCCTTGGAATGCAAAAAGCCCGCTTTGAAACGGCTAGAGGCGTGACACTCCTTGACAACATATCCGTTACTTTCCGCGCTGGCTGCCTGACAGCAATTGTCGGCCATAATGGGTCTGGGAAATCCACTGCGCTTAAAATGCTGGCCGGACTGAACAAGCCAACCAGTGGAGCTGTCACACTTGACGGGAATGACGTGGGGCGGTTTAGCGCACGTGAGTTTGCCAAAAGCGTTGCCTATCTTGCACAGGACCCGGGGCACGGGGCGGACTATACCGTCGAAGAACTGATTGCGCTTGGTCGTTATCCATGGCACGGGCCATTTGGTCGCCTGCGCGAGCGCGACAAACAATCGATTGAACGTGCGATCCTTTTGACGGGCCTCGAAGCCCTTCGCAAACGCGCAGTCAGTACGCTTTCAGGTGGTGAACGCCAAAGAGCCTGGATCGCAGTTACACTTGCGCAACAAGCCTCCTGCCTATTGCTTGATGAGCCGATTTCTGCGCTGGATCTATCACATCAATACGAAATCCTGCTTTTACTCGAACAGCTCTGCAAACAGGACGGTCTATGCATTGTTGCCGTCTTGCATGACATCAATCTGGCCGCGCGCTTTGCCGATCATATTGTCGCGCTTAAGGGCGGCAAACTGATCGCGGATGCGCCACCGGCGACCATCATGCAGTCAGACATGCTTCGCGATATTTTTGGCATGGATATGCTGGTGCAGCCTCACCCCACCAATGGGCATCCTTTTGCCCTTGCCAATGTGTGATTGGGGGCGATTCAATGCATCAACAACATCAGACATGTTCCAGACGACATTTTCTTAAGGGTCTTGCTGGTCTATCTGCCATTGCAACGCTCACACCTGTGCTGCCAGAAAGCTTTACACGCTCCGCTAAGGCTGATGTTCCCAAGCGTGTAGTCATCGCAGATGGCGCACTTGCTGAAACAGCACTTGCGATGGGGATCGTTCCGCTTGCCATGGCGGATGTGCCAGGATACCGCGTCTGGGTTCAGGAACCAAAAGTTCCTGAACAGGTCATCAATCTTGGCGCACGTTTTCAACCAAGTCTGGAAAGATTGGCGCAACTTGATCCCGATCTGATACTGACCAGCAGTTTCTATGCAAACCAGTATTCCCGCCTTTCCGACCTGGCCCCGATTGAAAAAATCGACATTTATAGCAGTAGCAAGACGCCCTTCCTGAATGCGATGGCCGCGGCACAAAAGATTGCCGAAGTTACCGGGCATCGGGGCACTGCCGAGATACTGATCTCGGACACCCTAAGCCGCATAGATCAAGCCTCTCGCGAACTTACTTCATCGCAGGCCAGTTCGGTACTTGTCACCAGCATGCTCTCGCCGCGCCACATGCGGGTCTATGGGCAAAACAGTCTGATGCAGGATGTGATTGATCGCCTTCCCGTCAAAAACGCCTGGACAGGCCCCACCAATCATTGGGGGTTTGCGACCGTGACGATCGATCAGATCGCGCAATACTCAAACGCAGCCCTCATCGCGATCAAACCCGTTCCAGACAATGTCGACCGCGCAATTGTACATAGCCCGATCCTTTCGGAACTACCGTCCATCAAACGCTTTGGGCTGATCACGATGCCACCAGTAGCAACATTTGGCGGGCTTTTTGCCGCCGGTCGCTTTTCTGATCTGCTTGCCAATGCCCTGACATC
Source organism: Thalassospira sp. UBA4513 (assembly GCF_002388495.1). Lineage (NCBI taxonomy): Bacteria > Pseudomonadati > Pseudomonadota > Alphaproteobacteria > Rhodospirillales > Thalassospiraceae > Thalassospira > Thalassospira sp. UBA4513. The sequence continues at coordinate 61,151 of NZ_DGMR01000025.1, read as the reverse complement.
GCAAGGTGCTGCTCATGGGGAATTCGCGTCATGACAAGTCAAGCCATGCGCAGACATGCGATCCAATTCCATGCGGTTCCCGTTTCGCTTTGCATCCTTGCCGTTTTGCTAAGCCTGCTGTCTCTGGACATTGAGGCCGGTAGCCTGTCCCCGGCGGCAATATTCGACCTTGCGGCTGGATCGGACACGCGGTCGTTGTTGCTCACCCAAGGCTGGATACCAAGGTTTTTGATTGCACTTGTCGCTGGTGCGGGTCTTGCCGTTGCCGGTGCTTTGTTTCAACACACGTTAAAAAACCCGTTGGCATCGCCGTCCACACTTGGCCTTGCAGGCGGCGCTAAACTGGCGCTGACACTGGTGACGCTCTATGTGCCGGGTGCGCTTGCCATCGGTCAGGAAACGATTGCACTGTTGGGTGCACTTGTTGTCGGTTTTCTGGTATTTGCCTTGGCGCGCCGCAGTGGCTTCTCGCCACTGATCGTCATCCTGACAGGTATGATAATCGCGCTCTATTGTGGGGCAGTAACAACTGCCTTGGCAATAATTCACCATGAATGGCTAAAAAGCCTGTTTATCTGGGGAAGCGGCGACCTTACCCAAGACGGTTGGTATATCCTTGAACCATTGGCAGCGAAAGTATGCATGGGTGCGGCACTGGCTGTCGCCTTGGCTCGACCGCTTGAAATGCTTAATCTCAGCGATCATCAGGCGACCGTCCTTGGCGCATCGCCAGCACGAATGCGACTACTTTGCCTTTTGATCGGCTGTTGGCTTACGGCAACCATTGTTGCAGCGGTAGGTATTATCGGGTTTGTCGGACTGGCTGGACCAGCCATTACGCGAATGCTGGGCTTCAGACGGTTGCGATCAAAACTTCTGATGTCTGCTGTTTTCGGCGCCGTACTATTGTGTGCTGCGGATCAAGGTGTTCAGGTTTTATCGGGATATATTGGGACATTAGTGCCTGCTGGCGCGCTGACCGGGATTCTCGGTGGACCGCTTTTAATCATTATGATCCGGCAACTGCGCAGCAATTCTCAACCATCGCAAAACACGTCGCCCGCCCCAGAACCTGATCAGCGCAACATTAGAAATCACTTGCGCGTTCTGGCTGGTGTGCTTCTGGTGATTATAGGGGCGATTTTGGTCGGTCGAGATATTCACGGTGACTGGCAACTTCAATTGGGTAATGCACTGAATACCGTCTGGCCGTGGCGCGGTCCGCGTATTCTCGGTGCAATGGCTGCTGGAACCATGCTGGCAATTGCAGGCACCATATTGCAACGCATGACGGCAAACCCGATGGCAAGTCCCGAAAGTCTGGGTGTCAGTGCAGGTGCTGCAATCGGTATGATTGCGATTGTCTTCCTGATCGATGCACCAACGGCATGGTTGCAGATTTCTGGCGCAGCAATTGGTGCATTCATTACCCTGGGGGCGATCTTTGCGCTTACCCGAAAATCTGGATACGCACCGGAACGTATTTTGATTGCCGGTATTGCGATTGGTGCTTTGTTTGATGGCTTCATCGCATTTCTGATGGCCGGTGGTGATCCCCGCGCAACACGCTTGTTGGCCTGGAGTTCGGGATCAACATACGGCCTTGGCTTCGACCGCGCGAGTGTTCTGGCAATCATTGCTGTGAGCGCCTTACCCATTCTTCCAGCATTTGCCCGATGGCTTAATCTGTTTCCGCTGGGGCCTGTGACAACCAAGTCGCTCGGTGTCGATCTGTCGATCTCGCGCGGGGTTATGCTGATGTTTGCTTCTATCCTGACAGCGGCAGCTACTTTGTTGGTTGGCCCACTAAGCTTCGCCGGTCTGATTTCACCGCATCTGGCAAAACTGGCCGGATTGCGACATGCATTACCGCATACGGTCGGGGCCGCGCTGATCGGAGCTGCTTTAATGGTTGCCGCTGACTGGCTTGGGAGAATGTTATTCTTTCCTTGGGAAATTCCGGCCGGACTGATGGCCGCTATCATTGCCGGGCCTATCATGGTCTGGCTGCTTATGCGCGTCGGGCGGGGTGCCTCATGATGAATGCCCTTCAAAACGGCTCTGAAAAGAACGCTTCTCCCGCCATCGGCAATTCCCCTACCACCCGATCACTGTCTGAGATCAAAACCGATCTCTTTCAAGGACCCTATCAAGGGCTTGGTGACCGGCATCAGATCCTGACGACGCACAGTGGCGGAATAGATTGCTTTGCGCTCCACGATCCTGATTGTTTGGCACCTCTTCTTGATCACTATTGCCAGGCAAAATATCCGCAAGATGATCGGCGTGCCGCCATCTCGATGTGGTCACAATGGTATTTCGGAATTCTGTTATCCCCTGTGCTGGTTTTGGCCGCAGCAGGCGAAGCAGTCCTTACGTTTCAGCCCAACTTTATCAGTCTGACAACGGACGATAATCAATGTCCGGCCGGGTTCGATATTCATGACCGGCAGGTGCATGAGTTGAAAGAAAAATCGATCCCGCCTGATCCTTGGGCTCATCTGGAATGCCTGATTGACGGACATCTCGAACCTATGGTTGCTTCACTGGCTGCATCGTCAAAAGTTTCGCCAAAGGTGTTTTGGTCCAATATTGGCGTTGTCGTTGCTTACGTTGAGAAACACGTCCTGAAAAACACCAGGGTATCGCTTGCACCACTGATCAACGACGTCAAGCGTCCCGACGGCAATCGAAACCCGATGGTAAACCCGTACAGCACCAAACAATCCGACGATGGCAACCCCTCAAGACGTGTCTGTTGCCTTCGCTATTTACTGACGTCCGTCGACATTTGCCCAACCTGTCCGCTGGCGAAACTTTAGATTTCACGCAGGTAGTCTGCTTTCCTGCGGCATGAAATCCGCTCTGCAGAATTCCTTACTGAAGCTCATTGAAAATCCCGTCTTATGAACAACGGACGGATCTGATTTGCCATCAGATCTGTCCGAATGACAAAAGATGATCGACCCAGTGGAGAGTGCAAACCGCGTCCCAAATTTGCAAGTGACTATTATTTTCACTAATGAGCAAACTAACGGAGACATTCGGAAATGCACCAAGCAAGCCAAACTGCCCCAATTCCAAAAGACCAATTTCAGCGACAAGCTTTGCTAACTATCGCCAAAAGCCAAGAGGGGAAATTGCGACGCGTTGCCCAGTCTATCGTAAAATGTCCCCATCTGGCGGATGACATTGTTCAGGATACCTATGCCAAACTGCTCACCGCACAAATAGACACAGAAGTCACCACACCAAGTGCCTTCATAACGCGCATTGCTAGAAACATGGCAATCGACAAGGTCCGCCAAATTACGTTCGAACGCACTCTTTTCGCGGACAGCGATCCAACTGATCTTTGTCCTGCGGGAAACGCAGACTGCCCCGAAGCGCGTCTCAGTGGTTGCCAGGCCCTTCGGGTCATTGAGAATGCATTAAAAGAGCTGCCACCACACGTGCGCACCGCTTTTTACCGGCATCGCGTGGACGGGTTCGCGCAAAACGTCATTGCAAAGGATATCGGTGTCTCCAAAGCATCTGTTTGCGCATACATCCATCAGGCCGATCAGCGATGCCGTCAGGCACTCCATAATGTAGAACTGACTCGTCCAGCATAAGGCTTCCGGATCTGCAGCCTGTTCACTAAGTCGAACAGGCTGCAGATTTCAGTTTGCCGTCCCTAGCCCCAGGCCTGCACGACAGCACCACCTGCCCGGTCCCCAGTACCGGCAACCCAGTCAACAATCGGTGGATTTTGATCAAGATTGAAGACATTCTTGCCTGTCAGAGCATTTACAATCTTAGCACTTCGCCAAGCCATCAGGCTTAGTTGAGGCTCAAAGATCCCCAAATCGATCCTGCCGGCATTTTGAACAAAGATGTTTCGGTCAGATGGTCCATCCCATTGGGCACGGAATTCCGCATCCAAGCGGTAGGCACCTGATGCCCCCACTTCCAGAAGTGAACGCAGTGGCGCCATGAATTCCGGCAATGTCGTTTCATAACCGGTTGCCAGAATCAGCGCATCCGCATCGAAGAACTCGACATCCTGATTAAGCCCGTTTCTGGCAGCAATCCTCATTGTTTCACCATCTTGCTGAACCTGAAAGACTTCACGTTGCGGCAGGAGCCGACCGGCAACATGGCCCTCCTGCAGGTAACGCTGCCGGTATAGCAGCTGATAAATCGACTTGAGCGTTGAAAGCGATGCACCATCACTGGCAAGCTTTTGTCGAGACATCAAATCCTGTTTATAGGCATCCGGCAGACCTGCGAAGACATCTGCATATCCGGGCGTGAAATACTCATTCACAAATGGAGTATCATCAAGGGGTTCGAAATTGTCGCGCCGCGATAACCAGAGAACTTCTTCAACACCTTTGACGTTTCCACCAAGCAGATACTCAACAAGTTCAGCACCACTCTGTCCCCCGCCAATAACGGCAATTCTCTTGCCGCGCAGCTTTGGCAAATTCGACTTCGCTTGGCTTGTGTGAAAGCATTTATGCTTGGGCAACTGGCGCGCCCAGGCCGGAATAAATGCAGGCTTGCCGACACCAATGGCAAGATTGCTCGTGACATAACTTGTATGATCCGTACGAACCTTAAAGTCTTGACCATCGAATGCGACTTCGCGCACCACATTGTCAAATGCCAAGCCTTCCAAATGGTCTGCAACCCATTTCAGATAAGCGGCGAATTCCCGTCTTGGCACCGCGGCAAAATCCGCGTTCATGAAATCAAGCATGCGTTTCTGGCCGACCATGTAAGACAGGAAAGACCATTTGCTCGTCGGATTGGTTAGGGTCACCAAATCTTTCAGAAACGAAGTCTGAAGCTCAACACCGGGCAGCATCATGTCCGGATGCCAGGCAAATTCAGAACGTTGCTCAAGAAAGATTGAAAACACATCAGCAACCCCGTCCAGCTGCGCAGCAAGACTAAGATTGAAAGGACCAATTCCAATCCCGACAAGATCCAATTTATCCATCGTTCAAGTCCTTCTATTTGCTTGAAAATTTCATATCGGCTGGTTGTTCGAAAGCGTTCGTCAAACGTTTGCCAAACCGCGTGTGGAATGCCGGATCACCGATGATCGTCAAATGATCCGTTCCTGGAATATGCTCAGGGGCCTCGGCAAGGCGTGAAAGTGACTGCCAATCAATCAGATCAAGTTTTCGACTGACCGTATCGCCTGCAAGCCATGAAGCAATCGGCACGTCATAGGGCAGAAGTTCATGACGGCGGAAAACAAGGGCATTGTCGATTAGCACCCAGAACGTATGTTCGCGCGTACCGATCCCCGGCCCGTCTGTGGGCAGCCCGAATTCGCTTTTTCCCACAAAATGGACAAACTGCGCATAAGCAAGGTCATCCATCAGCGCCAAAAGGCGTTCCCATTCTTCACGCATCTTGGTTTTCTGCAGCCAGACCCGAATGCGTGCTTCAATCTCGGCCCACTGCCCCTGCTGGAATTTTGGCCGTGCGTTCAGATCAAAATCCTCGTCCATGTCACAGACATCAACCATTCCGACAACTCGCAAATCGATGTCATTCCCCAGCATTCGCGCAGCTTCGTATGCAAGCAAACCACCCCAGGACCAGCCCAGAAAGGCGCAGGTACGTCCCTTCGCTTCCCGATAAACCAGCTCTGCATATCGCGAACTGATATCGGTGACCGAAACATCAAGTTCCTGATTTTCTGTAAGCGAGTGGCACATGAAGCCCACGGCGGATTGATCCTCGCCCAGACTTTTCACCAGCTTCATATATTCGCGCGTGCTGACAAGCAGCCCCGGAAAGCAATAAAGGACAGGCTGATCGGGCTTGCCTTGCTGCAAATGCACGATATCCGCCCCCGGCTTGCATTCGGGTTCAGACAGCGCCAACAACAAGCTTCGGATGGTCGGAAAGTTGAAAAGATCCGTAATTTCCGCATTGCGTTCAGGAAACTGATCGCGAACTTTTGCCAGTACACGCAGGGCTGTTATCGAATTCCCGCCGATCTCGAAGAAATTATCGGTCACTCCGACTTCATCGAGACCCAGTGCGGATTTCCAAATGGTCAACAGAGCGGCCTCGTCGTCATTAGCTGGCTTGATTATGACCCCCTCGCGACGCGGTAGCGGCAACTGTGATTTATCGACCTTGTGATTGGCATTAAGTGGCAACATCGTCATTTCAATGATGTAGCCAGGCACCATTGCGCTTGGCAGCAGGTCCTGCAACCGCACACGAACTGAACGGGTATCAACCGATGCTCCGGAACGCGGTACGACATAGGCAATCAGTTCCAACCGTGAGGCAACTTCAGCTGCGACGACGACACAGTTGGCAACATCATCAAACCCACGCAAAACTGTTTCAATTTCTGCCGGCTCGATACGGTGCCCACGAATTTTAACCTGATCATCGACCCGTCCAGCAAACTGGATCATGCCATCCGGAAGGAATCGGCCCAAATCACCGGTGCGATACATTCGTGCATGATCATTCAGCGCAAAATTATCGTGAATGAACAGATCGGCGGTCTTTTCAGGCAAGTTGTTATATCCACGGGCAACACAATAGCCGCCAAGATGTATCTCACCGATTTCGCCGGGTGCGACCGCGTTGCCATCCGCATCAAGGATATAGGCCCAACGATCTCCGACCGGTCTTCCGATCGGGGCTGTAACGGTCTCACAAAGCCGGTCCTGAGCGACACGCCACAACATGGGTGTCATCACGGTTTCCGTCGGACCATAACCGTTGATCAGATAACGAGAATTGATGGCCCGCGCGATCCGGTTGAAAGTTTCCTTTGGCATTGCCTCACCGCCGAAGGAACAAAGTATCAGATCAAGAGTCTGGCCCTTCTCGCGAAGCCACCCTGCCAACTCATGTACATAGCTGGTCGGAAATGAAGCATGGGTCACGCCATGTTTGCGAATGGCGTTAACTGTGTCTTCCGGCGTCCAGAGTAATTGGTCAGGCAATAAAATACTGCCACCTGCCATCAACGGCACGATCCAGCGTTCATGACCACCATCAGATGAAAATGGAAGAAACGGTAATTCTCGCGAATCTTCATCCATCAGATAGATTGGCCCGGTAGCATTCAAATGGTCAATCAACGGGCCTTGATCCACCATGACCCCTTTAGGTTGACCAGTCGAACCGGACGTGTAGATAATATAGGCAAGCTGATCGGCAAGCGGGGCGACGGCGAGGAAGTCGGCTTCCGACGTGTCGAGCTCATCGACAAGAACAACCTCAAGCTCCTGCTGACCAAGAACCGTCAAATCCCTGCCGGTGGTAACAGCGTAACGTGCATAACAATCAGTCAATACGTGCTGATTTCTGGTCTCGGGGTGCTGCGGGTCCACGGGAACAAAAGCCCCACCAGCTTTCCAGACACCAAGAATGGCTGCAATCGCCATCGCAGATTTCGGAAGCGCAACAACAACAACATCACCACGCTCGACCCCATTGGCAATCAGAGCGCAGGCAATCGCATCTGACGTTTGTTTCAGGCGCTTTCGCGACCAAACCTCATCTGTTGTCAGGATGGCCGGGCGGTCGGGATCATCGTCGCAAAAACGGTCAATGACTTGGTGCGGATATCCTCTCATCCGCCAGGGTTCCACCGCCCATGGCAAACCAACAACATCTTCTGAAATTGAATGAAAACCGGGTTGCGAACTCGGTTCGTTTGATGGGTTTAAGGACGCGGCATTTACCGCCTGAGAACCATTCATGGTCGTCTCCACATTGGCAAAGCAAGTTTCAAGCATTTGCACCAAAGACGAACCGTCACCTGCCAAGTTCAGAAGTTTCTGCATCTCGAATCGAAAAAATGCACCTGAACTTCCAATCCTCTCATCCGTCCGGACTACAGAGACTTAACGAACCCAACCGGGTTGGAAACTTAGACATCAGGAGATCTGAATATGAATGTCATTGCATTAGAAGCACCAACTCAAAACTCATCCCAGAAACTGGAAGTTCCTCACTTTCAGAACGCCGGAAACTGGCACTCGTCCATCGAGGACGGACATATTCAGCTTTGTGGGGAAAGTGAAAATCATGACTTCTATTTCACCCTCTCACCGGACCAGATCGTCCTTGATGATGTTGCAAGCCTGACGCTTAACGTTCTAGATGCCAAAGGTTTGGCTGCGCTGGGCGAAGCACTTCTGATTGCGCATCCTTCTCGGTCTGAAATCAAACTTCCCCCGCAGTTGGATCCGGAATGGACAGCGAACATGATTCGCAACGGTCTGATTTCTCATTCAGGTGATAGCATTGTTGTCAGTTCCCGCAATCTCTATCAACTAACGCTGAACTGGTTGGCACATCCCGAACGCGACCCATTCCCTTTGAGTTACACGTCAACCAACGGACGCCGTCATCCAGTCCGTCGCCCAAGTGCCTCGCACACACTTTATGCGCGTTACATCCCCTGGATCTACAAAACTATCCGGTTTGAACGCGCGGATATTCGTCGTCATCTCGGGTGCTTCCATAAATGGATGAACGACCCGCGCGTCGACGTCTTCTGGGAAGAGTCCGGCTCAGAGGAAAAGCATAAAGCCTTCATCCAAAGCCGACTGGATGATCCCAGAACCGAGCCGCTGATCGGGTATTTCAACGACACCCCATTCGGGTATTTCGAGCTCTACTGGGCACAAGAAGATCGTCTTGGCGAGCATTATGATGCAGGTGACTTTGACCGCGGCTGGCACGTTGCCATTGGCGAAGATGCATTTCGCGGAAAGGAATATTTGACCGCATGGCTTCCGTCTCTGATGCATTACATGTTCCTTGATGACCCAAGAACGCAACGCATTGTCGGTGAACCTGATGCAGGCCACAATCAGCAAATCCGCAATCTTCTGCGTTCAGGCTTTGCCGGCATTAAACAGGTTCGTTTCCCCCACAAGACGTCACTTCTTGTTATGTTGCTGCGCGAACGCTTTTTTGATGATCGACTGTTTGTTCCGGACTTTGTCCACGATGAGGATGCTTCCTGATGCGAAAGCGTGCTCTTCCGGACCTGAATGATCCGGCGATCATGCGATTGATCCTGCGACTGGCCCTGCCATCTGTGGCAGGGCTTTCGATCAATGCCATCAATCAGGTCGTCGATGCCTTTTTTGTTTCCCAATATGCGCTTAGTGCCATGGCGGGGGTAACTTTATCCATTCCCTGCTTCATGCTGGTCGGTGCAATCGGGCACGGATTGGGCCTAACAGCCTCAACCGAAATCGGTCGTGCACTTGGCAGGGACAATGTCCAAGATGCCGCAAGAAGCGCATCCCTTGCCTTGGCTTTGGCCATTGGCTTTGGCGTTAGCGTTGCCATCCTGATCACATTATTCCACGGACCAATTCTGCATCTGCTCGGTGCGCGCAACGAGGTTTTCACCGAAGCTTCCATATACATGCGAATTCTTGGGGCCTGCTCTGTGCTGGTACTGTTGCAGATCGTTTGCGATTTCATTGCAATCGGTGAAGGTAACAGCCGATTTTCGATGTACACCTTGCTCGGGTCGTTTGGTCTGAACATGGTACTTGACCCGATACTTATCTTTGGATTCGAATTGGGGGTTGCAGGGGCGGCGTGGGCAACGATCATCTCACAGATCGCGGCCCTTTGTGCGTATGTCTATTACTTCAAAAAGCGCCTTGGACGAATACATCCCGATGTCGGGGCTCTTCACGCACTTTCTTGGCGCAAAGCTCTAGTACCGTTTGGCAAGCTCGGCATTCCAGCCAGTACAACCACTATTCTGGCATCAATATGCTTTGCCGCTCTGATGCAGGCAGCCACCAGACATGGCAACGAAGAAGAACTGGCTGGATTGGCCATCTCGTTGCGTATCGTGCTTCTTGCCATTCTTCCGATCATCGGCTTTTGTCTGGGTGCACAACCCATCCTGAGCTACGCAGCAGGTGCAGGTAATCAGGCACGGTTTGAGGCCGTGTTTACGGGCATCCTTCTCTATTGCGCGGCCTTCTCGATTACCTGCGCAGTTATTGCCTTCCTGTTCGGGGATTGGTTGATTGCCGCCTTTGTGAGCAAAGCGGAATTGATCACCTTTGGGGCGCATTTGCTCGATATCCTTGCCATACAAGTCGCGTTCGTTGGCATCTATCAACCGATGGTATCGCGCTTTCAGGCTGCTCATAATGCGCGGCGCGCTGCCATCGTCAGCATGGCGCCACAGGGCTACATTCAATTACCACTGGCGCTATTTTTACCCATGGCATTTGGCTTGGACGGAATTGTCATAGCACCTGCGCTTGCGGCAGGACTGACTGCACTCATTGCCGTTGCTTTGACGTTTTCTGATCGCAAAACACTCTTGATCAAGGAGCTTTCATCATGAACGAGCTACCTTCAAAGCCACTCTCGCTGCAGGACCACGGATCCCGGCATCACGGTGCATTTGATCCCAACTACGAGCGCCACTTCCGGGCGGTTTCCCAACCAATTTATCAAACGTCGCTATTTGCATTCCGTGACTTTGACGACATGGCAAATGCCTATGCCGGAAATCCTGGCGGTCCCATCTATGCTCGTGGTGACAATCCCACCGTAATGGCATTCGAACGGGAAATTGCAAGATTGGAGAACACCGAAGCATCCCGTGCCTTTGCAAGCGGGATGGGGGCAATCAGTGCAACCGTCATGGCACTTGTCGAACCGGGCGACCGGATCGTTACCGTTCACAATGTTTATTCCGATGCATATCGGCTTTTTGAAACCATGCTCAGACCAATGGGCGTGGCCATCGACTATGTCGATGGCACCAAGACAGATGCTGTAATTGACGCCATTTCAGGTGCAAAACTTTTGTTCCTTGAGAGTCCGACATCTCTGACATTTGAACTCCAGGACCTGGAAAAACTGGGCCAAACAGCGAAAGAGCAAAATGTTATCACCGTTATCGACAACTCTTGGGCAACACCGGTTTTTCAGCGCCCGGCCGATCACGGTATCGATCTTGTCATCCATGCAGCGTCGAAATTCCTGTCTGGTCACAGCGACACTGTTGCCGGCGTCGTCACCGGGCGAAAGGACCTGATCAACAAAATCAATGGTTCAACCTTCCCTTATCTCGGTGGGAAACTTGGTCCGTTTGAAGCATGGCTTTTGCTACGCGGCCTCGACACACTTGAGCTGCGCATGCAACGACACGCCCAAACCGGTGAGTATTTGGCCACAAGCCTGTTCAAGCACCCAAAAGTCTCCCAGGTGCTCTATACCGGGTTCAGCAACCATGCTGGGAAACGCACATTACATGGCCATTCGAGCCTGTTTTCCATCATTCTCGATGAGACGGTCGACATTCGAAATTTCAGCAACGCCCTTCGAACATTCAGGTTAGGCGTAAGTTGGGGTGGTCCCGAAAGCCTGATCGTTCCCGCTGCTGCGGTACTCCACCAGAAATATGAAATCAGTGCGTTTCGTCATTTCCAGTTGGACCGGCAACTTGTGCGCATCTACTGCGGGCTGGAAAACCCGTCTGACCTTCTGGCAGATTTGGAACAGGCAATCGATGCTGGGACAACCAGTTAAGCCACGGCTTAGGCCAATCCTCTGAACAGAAAAGGTAAAGGGCGCCAAAATGGCGCCCTTTTGCATTTCCGACTTTTGTAGCTTAACTGCTAACCGACACAACTCCTTGCCGGGAGTTCGGCCTTGTGAGAACCGCCAAAATCAATTCAAGCGGTCCGCGTGATGCGAAGCGGAACCAAAGCTTGGCAAAAACGATCCACCCCAGATACATCACAACTGAAATCCACAAACAATCAGCCAAACGAACCTGATTGTGCATACCGGCACCGTAACCAAAGAACACCAATCCCATAGCCAATGACATTCCCAAATAGATCGTCAACGACATGCGGCCAGCAGGCGCAATGAATGCAACCAAATTGCTACAAACCGTTGCGCGAAAGGCGACAAGACCATATGCGACAAGAACAATGGACAATGGTACCGCAAACAGCGGGCGCAAAACCAATGTCATCATAAAGAAGCGCTCTGGCTCAAATGCTGCGGGCAACGATGCAAGCGCCCCGTAAAGAAGGCTTCCTGCAATTCCCGGAAATGCGGCAAACGCCGCAATGGTGCGTAATTTGGCAACAAGAGCATCAAAGCCATATTCCTCACAAAACCGCGCGGCGGCAAGCCCCGAAACCATGGCAGCAGCAACAAGCAGATAGTTACTCCAAAGACAATAAAGCTGGAAACCGGCCCAACTCTCAAGACGCACCGCCATTACATCTGCAAAACTGCCGGTCGCCAGAACCACCGAAACCGGTATCTCTGGCACGACATAAGGCGATGGGTTCACTGTCAGGCTCACCCCAAAAAGCGCATTCCCAACTACAGCCATCGCCCAAAGAGCAACACCACAAACCATAAGTCCGCGAACAGAAATTTTCCGACCGATCAACAAAAGCAGCCCGATCACGGCATAGGGCAACAAAATGTCTGCTTCGAAAAGGAATACCAGATTCACAACGCCGAACAGTGCCAGCACACAAAGCCGCCGAACATAAAAACCGGCCCCATATCGTTTGAATTGCTGTAACGCGGCAAACCCGAACAGGGCCGAGAAAATCAGAATGAATTTGCTTTCAAACAATCCCTGGATCACGCTCGCGGCAAGCACATTCAGCCAAAGCGGCTCCCCGTCCTGCCATGCCCCGCCAGCAAAACCAAAAGTAATCGCAAAGAAGGGCAAATTGACCACAAGTATCCCGAACAAGGCGAACGCGCGAAGGGCGTCAATTGATGACTCACGTTGCAGAAACATCTTACGTCTTTCCTCTTGATTGGAACTCTTAGTAGAAAGACGTTTGGCAACTGATTTAATTCAGGGGACAAGTGCGACTTCTGCGCTGCTTATGCATGCTCGACCGCAAGTCCGATAACCCCGAATTATGACAATTCAGGCAACTGCTAGATCAGACTGCTTTTTGCGGGACGATTGAGAGCGATGGAGCAGTGAGTACGTTCTGTAATTGTCAGGTGCCACAAAAGCTGACATTCGACTTCCCGCGAAATCAAAGTCTTAGCATTTTCGTTTGCCAAATAAGTTGTCATCGATTGTCACAAAAGCTGACAAAAAGCTGCTAAATTGACAGAAAAGCTGACATTTTTCTCAAAGTACTTTTGCCAACGGAAAACTGACGCGCTTCGTTTACCGGACACGTTTACAGTTTGAGGGTTGAACATGACTTCTTTGCACAGTTCTTCGGATATCGTCCCCCAATAAACTTAGTCAACGTCAACGTTAACTGTCTCAGTGCAATCAATTGAAGCTCAAGCTCCTAGTCACTTGACCACTGTCAATAATCAGGAATCTGCGATGGAATATGAGAAGCATTATGGAAAAAATGCTTCGCACATTTCTGTTGTTTCTGATCGCACTTTCCCTGACCGGAACCGGTGTTGCTCAGGCTATTGCTCAGGTGACGAAGCAAACTGCAGCTGCTGACCTTGTTCAAATCACGATCTGCAGCACAGACCAGACTCCCGTGACAATATTGATCGACCGGAACGGCAACAAAGCACCCGCACCTGTCGAATGCGATTACCCAAATTGCATGAACTGCCTGAGCGGATCTGCATTCCAGCTTTCAGACCCAATTGGCGTGCCCGAACATGACCGCAAAGTCGTTCTGACGATCTTCCCCATGTCATTTGACCACGCCGGCGCGACACCCACTGCACCGGCAACCGCGCGCGCGCCTCCGTACAAGGTTTGAATTCATGAACATCCCATTTGCCCCACGTCATCTTCAGACCAAATACCAGGCACCCGGCGCATTGATGCTCCTGCAATGTCTTCTGGTCATTGCTGTTGTTTGTCTTCTTTCTTCAGTGCTGTGGGTTTCCCAGGCAAACGCGCAAAACAAACCTGTTCTGGCGCAGTTCATTGAAAAAGTTCCCGCAGCATCCCTGGTCGAGGGTGCTGATGATTATGGTCCGGTTCAAAAAGACGTGCCGGTCGCACCGGTTCTCAAGAACGGTGAGCAGATCGGCTGGGCTTTTATTACCTCTGATTTTGTTGGCACCACCGGCTATTCCGGCAAACCGATCCATGTGATGGTCGCTGTTGACTCACAGGCCCGGATCATCGGTGTCAAACTGGTCAAGCATTCCGAACCGATTGTCCTGATTGGCATTCCAGAAGAGCGGATCGCGTCACTCACCGAGGGATATGTCGGCTTTGACCTAGTTGCCGCAACAAAAGATGCAGACCACGAGCTGAATATTATTTCCGGTGCAACGGTGACCATTATGGTCATCGATGACTCGATCCTGCGCTCGGGCATCAAGGTTGCGCGCATGCTCGAATTGGGTGGATTGAGTGCCCCGGAGCAATCCAATGCAGCACAATTCAAAATCAGATCGGATGCGACCGCCCCGGAAGACTGGTTCACACTGGTTGGTGACGGGACTATTCGTCGCATGTCACTTGATGTCGGTCAGGTAAACGATGCATTTGCCACGATGGATGATCCAAGGGCGCTTGAGCGGCCAATCGAAGCCCCGGCCGAAGAAACCTTCATCGACATGTATGTCTCGCTTGTCAGCATCCCGGCCATTGGCAAGGCCACACTTGGCGAGCGCGGCTACAACAATCTGAAAACCTGGCTCAAGGATGGCGAAGAAGCCATTCTTGTTACCGCCCGGGGACAATACTCCTTCAAGGGTTCGGGATATGTCCGCGGCGGCTTGTTTGACCGTATCCAGCTTATTCAGGGCGATATGTCGGTACGTTTCCGCGACCGCAACCATCGCCGTGTTGGTGACATCATGGCCGATGGCGCACCGCAATTCAAAGAGATGGATCTGTTCAAGATCCCGGCAAGCAGCAACTTTGACCCGACACAACCCTGGCGTCTGGAACTTCTTGTCCATCGTGATGTCGGCGCAATTGAACGTCTCTACACCACCTTTGACATCGGCTGGCAGCCGCCAGTCAACTACCTCACCAAGATAGTTTCGCCGACGCCAGAGGCTAACAACTCAACCGGGGCCAGTTTCGCAACGGACGAACAGACTGCCAAAACCGCCCTTTGGCAGCGGATCTGGCGTGACAAGACGGTCGAAATCGTCGTGCTCAGCATCATGCTGATTGTTCTGACCGCCGCATTCTTCTTCCAGGGCTTCCTGACACGTTCTGCAAAATTTACCTTCTGGTTCCGCATCTGCTTCCTGACTGTCACGCTGGTGTTCCTTGGCTGGTATGCCAACGCACAGCTTTCCGTCGTCAATCTTATGGCGCTGACCAACTCGCTTGTGACGGGATTTACCTGGGAAGCGTTCCTGCTTGATCCACTGACCTTTATTCTGTGGTTCTCGGTTGCTGCGGCGCTGATCTTCTGGGGGCGCGGTGCCTATTGCGGCTGGTTGTGCCCGTTTGGCGCGCTTCAGGAACTGACCAACCGGATTGCCAAATTCTTCCATGTCCCGCAATGGACGCTTCCGTGGGGGCTGCATGAACGGCTCTGGGCGGTGAAATACATCATCTTCCTTGGCCTGTTTGGCACCATGCTGGCCTCCATTGATCAGGCGGAGAAGCTGGCCGAGGTCGAACCTTTCAAGACCGCCATCATCCTCAAATTTGATCGGGCATGGCCGTTTGTTCTTTACGCGCTTGTCCTTCTTGGCGCCGGGCTTTTCGTCGAACGGTTCTATTGCCGGTATCTGTGCCCATTGGGCGCAGCCCTCGCGATCCCGGCGCGTATGCGCATGTTTGACTGGCTCAAACGCTACAAGGAATGCGGCAGCCCCTGCCAGAGCTGCGCGCATGAATGCATGGTTCAAGCCATCCACCCCACTGGAGAAATCAACCCCAACGAGTGTCACAACTGCCTTCACTGTCAGGTGCTGTATCAAAGCGAAAAAATCTGTCCGGTCGTGATCAAGAAACTCAAGCGGCAGGAAAGCCTCTTGGCAAGCACGGAAGGCGCACAAAAAGCGCTGAACCGGACCCGGACGACCAAGCAAAATCTCAAGGAGAAGTCATGATGTCTGACAAAACATCCAAACCCGGAATCAGCCGACGTGATCTATTTGGCGTAGCCGCTGGCGGTGCTGCCTTTGCCGGTGCGGCAGGTGCTGCACGCTTGGCAGCAGTCGGTGGCGCAACCGGTGCTGCAACAGCCCTTTCGATTGGCAGCGCCCAGGCTTCAACCGGCGCTGAAGCAAGCCTCGCCCCCGGTCAGCTTGATGAGTATTACGGTTTCTGGTCGTCGGGCCAGACGGGCGAAATGCGCATTCTGGGTATCCCGTCCATGCGTGAACTTATGCGCGTTCCTGTTTTCAACCGTTGCTCGGCAACGGGTTGGGGGCAGACCAATGAAAGCCTGAATGTTCTTACCGAGAACATGTTGCCCAAAACCAAGGAATTTCTCGCTGCCAACGGCAAGAAGATCCATGATAACGGCGACTTGCACCACGTCCATATGTCCTTCACCGAAGGCAAGTATGACGGCCGTTTCCTGTTCATGAATGACAAGGCGAATACGCGCGTGGCGCGTGTGCGTTGCGATGTCATGAAGGCTGACAAGGTCCTGGAAATCCCGAACGCAAAGGCCATTCACGGCCTGCGTCCGCAAAAATGGCCGCGTACCAACTATGTCTTTGCCAATGGCGAGGACGAGACGCCGATGGTCAATGACGGCAAGGTGCTTGATGATCCGTCGCAATACGTAAACTTCTACACTGCAATCGACGCAGACGAGATGCAGGTCGCATGGCAGGTCATGGTATCGGGCAACCTTGATAACACCGACGCCGACTATGACGGCAAATATGCCTTTTCAACCAGCTACAACT
The DNA here is from genome assembly GCF_002388495.1 of Thalassospira sp. UBA4513. Taxonomy (NCBI): domain Bacteria; kingdom Pseudomonadati; phylum Pseudomonadota; class Alphaproteobacteria; order Rhodospirillales; family Thalassospiraceae; genus Thalassospira; species Thalassospira sp. UBA4513. Next base: position 44,306 of record NZ_DGMR01000025.1, on the reverse strand, counting down.
CGGAAATGGGGATGAACCTTGCGGAGATGACCGCGTCCGAGCTTGATCACGTTGTTGTCTTTAACATCAAGGAAATCGAAAAAGGCATCGCAGCAGGCGATTACATCGAACTCAATGGTGTAAAAGTTATCGATGGCCGCAAAGGCAAGAACAAGAACTACACCCGATACATCCCGATCCCCAACAGTCCGCATGGCTGTAACATGGCACCGGACAAGAAGCACCTTTGCATCGCCGGCAAGCTTTCCCCGACTGTATCGGTGATTGATGTCACCAAGCTGGATGCCGTGTTCTATAACGGCGCAGAACCGCGTTCCGCCGTTGTTGCCGAACCGGAACTGGGTCTTGGTCCGCTACATACCGCATTTGACGGCAAGGGTAACGCACTGACCACCCTGTTCCTCGACAGTCAGGTGGTCAAATGGAACATTGAAAAAGCCGTGCGTGCCTATGCTGGTGAAAATGTCGATCCGATCATCAAAAAGGTCGATGTCCATTACCAGCCGGGCCACAACTCCACCTCGATGGGGGAAACTCTGGAAGCTGACGGGAAATGGTTCATTTCAATGAACAAGTTCTCCAAGGACCGCTTCCTGAATGTCGGCCCGCTTAAGCCAGAAAACGAACAGCTGTTCTCGATGCAGGGCGATGATCTGGTTCTTATGCATGATGGTCCGACATTCGCCGAACCCCATGATTCGATCATTGTTCACCGTTCGGTGGTCACCCCGGCCAGTGTCTGGAATCGTCAGGATCCGATGTGGGCCAAAACCCGCGAACAAGCCGAGGCAGATGGCGTCGACATTGACGACTGGACCGAAACCGTTGTCCGCGATGGCAACAAGGTCCGTGTCTATATGAGTTCTTCAGCGCCAACCTTCAGCCTTGAGTCCTTCAAGGTCAAGGAAGGCGATGAAGTAACCGTCATCATCACCAACATGGACGACATCGATGACCTGACACACGGTTTCACCATGGGGGACCATGGCGTTGCATTCGAGGTCGGCCCACAAGCAACTGCATCGGCAACCTTTGTCGCCTCCAAACCGGGTGTCTACTGGTACTATTGCCAGTGGTTCTGTCATGCCCTGCACATGGAAATGCGTGGCCGTATGTTCGTTGAACCGCGGAGTTAACCTGTGATGTTGCGCCCCGTCATGATGATCTTGGCCATGGCTGTCTTGCCGCTGCAGGTTCTTGCGGCAACGCAATCTGTGCCGTCAACTGACGGGGCGCTGATCTCTGCCATCGCCGGGGCTGCCCCCGGCGATGTGCTGCTGCTTGATCCGGGGCTCCATCAGGGTCCCATAGAACTCGATAGGCCCGTCACCATTGATGGTCAGGGCAAAGCAAAAATTTATGGAAACAAGACCGGAAGCGTCATTTCTGTAACCGGAACGGATATCACCATCCGTGGGCTTGAGATCGTGGGTTCGGGTTCAGCACATGAAACAATTGATTCCGGCATCCAGCTCCATCGGACAGCCGCACGTATTCTGGTCGAGGATAACCGCATCCTCGGAAACCTCTATGGGGTTGATATTCACGGCGCCAAACAAGCCACGGTGCGCGAAAATGTCATTATCGGACGCCGCGATCACAGACTGAATTCGCGTGGCAACGGCATATATGTCTGGAACGCGCCGGGAACACTGGTCGAAAACAACGAGATCCAATTCGGACGCGACGGCATTTTCGTGAACACCTCCAATCGCGGCGTCTTCCGTGGCAATCTGATGCGCGATCTGCGATTTGCGGTGCATTACATGTATGCCCATGATTCAGAAATCTCGGGCAATGTGTCGATTGGCAATCACCTTGGTTTTGCCCTGATGTATTCGAACCGCATCACGGTGCGCGATAATCTGTCTCTTGCTGATCGTGACCAGGGCTTGATGCTGAACTATACCAACAAGTCTGATCTGGTCGGAAATCTGGTACGCGGCGCAGGAGGGAAATGCCTGTTTATCTATAACGCGCATCACAATCTGATCGGGGACAACCGGTTCGAGGGCTGCCAGACCGGCATACATTTCACCGCTGGTTCCGAAAGCAATGCCCTGACAGGCAATGCCTTCATCGCCAACAAAACCCAGGTCAAGTATGTCGGGACCCGTGACGTCGAATGGAGTTTCGATGGCCGGGGAAATTTCTGGTCCGATCATCCGGTATTCGATCTTGATGGCAACGGCATTGCTGACAGCCGGTTCCGGCCAAACGATCTTGTCGATCATATTTTATGGTCCCAACCCGCAGCCGGTATGCTTTTGGGATCACCCGCCGTTCAATTGATCCGCTGGAGCCAGGCACACTTCCCCGCAACGTTGCCGGGCGGGGTCGTCGACAGCTTCCCGCTCATGAAACCGATCGAAATTCCGGTTCCCGAAGAAATCGTCTCTCTTGAAATGGCTGCTCGCGCCAATCCTGTCTGGCTGCGTGAAAGGACTGAAAATGTGTCTGACCCTCTCACAAGTCACTAAACGCTATGATGATCATACCGTTCTTGATGCGGTTGGCTTTGATGTTGCCGCAGGTGAACGCGTTGCCTTGCTCGGCCATAATGGTGCCGGAAAATCGACACTGATGAAGATCATTCTCGGCCTTGTCACTGCAGAAGGGGGAACGGTTTCTGTCCATGGTCTTGCACCCGGAAGTTACCGGGCCCGCATGCAAACAGCCTATCTCGCGGAAAACGCGTCCTTTCATCCGTCGCTGACCGGACAAGAACAGCTTCGATATTATCTTCGACTTCGCGGCGAAGATCCCCGAAAGGCCGCATCGCTTCTTGAACGCGTCGGATTGGGGGCAGCAGCAAACCGCCGCATTGGCACCTATTCCAAGGGAATGCGCCAACGTGTCGGCATGGCTCAGGCGCTTATTGGTGAACCGAAATTCCTGATCCTTGATGAACCGACAAGCGGTCTCGACCCGGTATCACGACGCGAGTTCTATGTCATTCTTGATGAACTGGCAGCACAAGGCACCGCAATTCTTTTGTCTTCTCATGCCCTTACCGAGGTTGAGGCCAGAACTGACCGGATTGTCATTCTGTCGTCAGGCGTAATGGTCGCAAACGATACCCTGGCAAACCTGCGTCAACAGGCATCGCTACCCATCCGCCTTCAGGTATCTGCCCAACGCGGCAAGGCAGACGAGGTCGCCCAAAAGCTTTCCGGGGAACGCAGCAACGGCGTGATTGTCGATCTGGTGTGCAATTCCGAGCAAAAGCTCGCACGTCTTGGCGATATCTCGGCACTGGGGCCATTGGTCGATGATGTCGATGTCATTCCGCCAAGCCTGGAAGATATCTATAGCCATTTCAGCAAACGGGGGAACGCATGAACAAGGTTCTGGCAACAGCCCATAGCGAATTCATCATTGCGCTTCGTAACCGCTGGGTGGCGATTTCTGTCGCGATGATGGTGTTGTTTTCACTTGTATTATCTGCTGCGGGCAGTGCCCCGACCGGCGCAGTTGGTGTGGATAAACTGTCCGTCACCGTCGCAAGCCTGACATCCCTTGCGGTGTATCTTGTGCCGTTGGTTGCACTGTTGATGTCCTTTGACGCAATCGCAGGCGAAATCGAACGCGGCACCTTGTCCCTTGTTCTGACCTATCCCGTCGCCCGCGGGGAACTGGTCCTTGGGAAATTCATCGCCCATCTGGCGATCCTGAGTATCGCCGTCTTGGCCGGCTACGGAATTGCCGCCGTTGCTGCGATTGCAACAGACCCCAATGCGCTTGTTGGCATCCCTGCACTGTTTCGCCTATTCTGGTCGTCGCTTCTTCTTGGCGCGACGTTCCTTGGGATCGGTTATGGCATATCGGCATTCGCACGCAGACCCGGCGCAGCAGCAGGATTGGTGATCGGGCTCTGGCTGGTTCTGATCGTTTTATATGATCTTGGCCTCTTGGCGGCCATTGTCGCCGATGATGGCGGAACCTTCACAACGCATTATTTTCCGTGGTTGCTAATCGGCAATCCGGCAGATGCCTTTCGGATATATAACCTTGCCGTTTCGGATGCGACCGCTGCTGCAGCCGGCCTGACGGGGGCTGCCAATAGCATCCCCGCTGTTCATGCCCTGATATCCATTCTGATCTGGCCGGTGATTGCCACGATCCTCGCCTGGCAGATTTTCAGGAGGGTGACGCCATGATTTCCCGACTTGCGCTATCTTCAGTCACAATCGGCCTGCTTATTCTTGCCGGATGTCAGCAGCAGACGAAAGATACCATGCCGCCACCGGTCGCCATGACTGAAGAAGCTGTCGGACATTTCTGCCAGATGAACATTCTTGAGCATGCAGGCCCGAAGGCACAAATTCATCTTGAAGGTTTGCCCTACCCCCTGTTTTTCAGTCAGGTTCGCGATGGCATTGCCTATGAACGCATGCCCGAACAAAACTATAAAATCCGTGCGATTTACGTCACCGACATGTCCAGGGCCCATGACTGGGAAAATGTGGGACGAGAAAACTGGATACCGGCAACCAGTGCGCATTATGTCGTCGCTTCTGCCAAGACCGGGGGTATGGGGGCACCGGAACTTGTTCCCTTCTCTGATCAGGACGATGCCAAGAATTTCGTCAGTCGCCATGGCGGCCAGATAATGCGCCTTGAAGACATTGATGACGTGCTGGTTCTAAACAGTGTGCCCGTAACACCATCCGCCGAGACACACGAAACGGCGATCATGCCAGATGACGACGATTATCGCGCGCGTCTTGAAAAACTTCGCAAAGAATGAGGTCCGCCATGTCCGACTTTTCACGACGCCGGTTTCTGACCATATTTGCCACCGCTGGCGCACTCTCGGCTGCACCGTTTGCATTAAAGGCACAGCATCCGGTCCGCACTTGGAAGGGCGTTGCAATGGGGTCTGCTGCATCGATCAGCCTGTCGCACCCCAACGCTGACGACATCCTTTTGCGTGCAACCCGCGAACTTGAACGACTGGAAAATATCTTCAGTCTCTATCGGGAAAATTCCACGCTCGCACAATTGAACCGCGATGGTGTGGTTAACACTCCGCCTTTCGAACTTTTGGAATGCCTGGGACTGTGCGGGACCATAAACCAGGCAAGTGGTGGCCTTTTTGATCCAACGGTTCAGCCGCTTTGGCAACTCTATGCGCAAAGCTATTCAGAAGGCCGGGCGCCCGAGAATGTTTTTATCCGTAAAACACTTTCAAGAACAGGCTGGGACAAGGTTGTTATCAATCAGAGCCAGGTCAGCTTCAGAAGACCGAACATGGCAATGACCCTGAATGGAATTGCCCAGGGCTACGTTGCAGACCGTATCGCCAAGTTGCTTCGCGATGACGGATTGAACAACGTCCTGATCAATACCGGCGAGTTCGCGGCTCTGGGCGGCCACCCTGAAGGTGAAGACTGGCCTGTTTCAATCAATACCGGATCAGAAATTCGAAAAGAAAGGGTAATGTTGCGCGACAACGCCTTGGCAACATCACTGCCGAACGGCACCTTCTTTGATCAGGCGGGCCTTGTTGGTCACATTCTTGATCCGCGCACCGGCCGTCCCGCACAAGCACGCCCAACAGCGGTTAGTGTAACTGCAACAAAGGCAGCTGTGGCCGATGGGCTCAGCACGGCAATTTGCCTTATGAATAAAGGCGAGGCAGACAAATTGCTCGCACAGTTCCCGAGCGCAAAACTGGTCTAGCTTTGCCTCCCATACTGGATGACATTTCTGGCAAACGTTTGGAACGCCGCTGAGCTAGTGGGCCAGTTCCAGAAGTGCCTCACGATCAAGTATCTGCAGTTTCGGCCCCGCCGATATGGCGCCAGATGCTTCAAGTTTGCGCAAGGACCGGGAAAACGTTTCTGGTGTAATACCGATCCGGCTGGCAATCTGGCGCTTATCGGGAAAGTTTTTGCCACTTGTGCCGTCGATGGCCGCGCCATTTCGGTCTTCAAAATCGATCAGAAACGCAGCAATCCGTTGGATCGGACGCGTATGGCGCAGTTTATAGATTTCCTCAAGGAAGAACCGTTCCCACCGCAACAGGCTTGCCAGCACATCTCCGACAACGTCAGGCGCGCTTTTGAGGATGCCAAGATAGGCAGTGCGCGGAATGGCCACGATTTCACAATTCTCGACGACCTGACATTCAACCGGATAGGACCGGCCCGCAAAGGAAACTGCCTCCGCAAAGGAACCGGCCTCGGTCAGGAAATGCATCACTGTTTCATCCCCCTGCGAGGAGGTTTTCACAAGCCGCAAATGACCGGACAAAAGAATGTAGAAATATTCGGCCACATCACCGGCCCGAAAAAGATGTTCCCCCCGCGCATGGCTTTCGACCTTGCATGTTCCCAGCAGTGTCTTTAGCCGTTCTTCCCCAAGTGCTGCCAACAGCGGCACCTGAAAGATTACATCATGATCTGCGCTAGACAGCGACCTTGAAACCATCAGACTGTTCCTCCCTGGCTTCACTGCTTGATAAACCACACCACTCGGCCAGCATCTCGGTATCTGCAATACGGATGATGTACCCGTTGGAGTGTTGGGAAACGCCATGTTCCGACAACTTTTTAAGCGCCCGGGAAAATGTCTCGCTTGTCATGCCAATCTTGCGTGCCAACGCAGACTTTTCCACGGTAAGCGGCGTTTCATGCGCATCCCCGACAGGAACGGCATCTGCAAGCAAATATATCCCCAAACGTTGGGCCGCTGACCGGCATTTCAGTTCCTCGGTCTGGCGTAACATTTGACATAGTCTTTCTGTTACAACCGACATCATGGTTAATGCCCGATCAAAGTGCGCCGAGAGAAAATCGGCAAAGGCGGCGCCGTCAATCCGGATGGCGGTCGTCGCGTCCAGCGTTTTGATTGAAACGGCGTAACAGGCTTCCGGTGCCAGCGCACACTCACCTACAAGCTGTCCGTCACCCAGCAAATCAATAACACCGTCCTTGCCCTCCCCGTCCGTGTAGGACAACTCAACATGCCCATTCACAATCAGAAAAAGGGCCGATGCTGAGTCTCCGGCATGGATGATTACCGTATCTGGATCATACCGAACCCACGTACACAATGACGCCAGTTCCAGAATGTCGTCTTTCGGCCAGTTTTTGAAATAGCGCCCAGACTGGAGAACACCCGAGATTCGATCAATATCTCTCATTGTGAAGTTTCCATGGAAAAACGCGGTTGTAGTTAAGCATTGGAACAAATCTAACATTCAACCGGCCGGGGTGGATTGTTCCATGTCAAACAAGTCCGTCAGGCCCATAAAACAAAGTGCACCGTCCAGCAAAAAAGCCCTGCCAGTCAGCAGGGCTTTGTCACAGAAAACACGCGACGACATCGCTGTCACATTTTGCAGCAGACTATTCGAAACGCGGGAACAGGATCGAATTTTCCAGATACATATGTGCAACAAGATCTTCGATCAGCTTACCGATCGCGCTGTACAACCTGCGCCACGAACCGCATACCCCGTCAGGCAAGGTGCAATTGTTTGTCAATTTCTGCAGTTTGTGGATGGCTTGGCCGTGATCGTCATGCTCTTCGCGCATACAATGGATAGGCATGGCAAGTGCCGACGTAATCGAGGTATTCCTGCTCATTTCACGCATCGCCGGGAAAAGAATATTTTCCTCTTTGGTCATGTGCATATCAAGTTGCTCTGCCATTTCCATCAATGCATCTGCCAGCCCTACCGGCGCGTCCGGATGGTCACCATGCACAATTTCAATTTCGCGAGACAGCGCAATCAGCTCGATCAACTCTTCGCGGTGAACATCGTGATAGCGCGTAAGGATGAAATCGATAAACCCATCAACATCCCCCACATCGGGCATGGTCAAAGGTCCCTTGGGAAGCTTGCAGAGTTCCCCGGCAATCGCGTGGGGATCAAGTTCCTTGCGCTTTGCAGCTTCTTGAAGTGTCTGGTCAGGATGACAACAAAACCCGATGCGATGACGGCGAAAAACCAGCGTTGCGCCGGGGAAACATGAAATCAAGCCCCCCAGACTCTGATCAAGCAGTTCGGCGGGCTTAACGTCCTGTGTTGCCGTGTTCAACGCATCTTGCATAAAGGTGTCCTCCCTAAGATCGGCATCCAGCAAACGAAAGGGAGTTTAAACCAGCGACAATTTGGCAGATTGACGATGGTCAAATGGATTTATGCCAAAAAATGTTGCGGTCGGTTCTGTTCGATTATCACGTCAAAGTAACATCCTGTCGGCTTGTTCCAACTAAGCGTAATTCCAATCTCACGGTGATTTGACAAACATCAAACGCCAACCCGCCCGGGCCAGTGATACTTCGCCATGCAAAACGCCGGAGTATGCCGTGGGAGTATGCCGTGACAGAAAGCTATCCATCCTTTACGCCATTTTTGCTGGCAAACCCGTTCATACGCAATGCGCCAGCCCTTTTGGTAGAGCGTATATGCCGTCACGCGATGGCGACGATGCATCATCGCTACAGACCGGTATTTGAACGGGTGGCAGAGCAAGAAGCATTCGCGTTGCTGATTTCTCCGACTGATCTGGATTTGCAATTCTATTTAAAAATAGATGCCGATCATCCTGAACTCCGCCCCGCAAGACATATAGAAGAAGAAACTGTCGCAGCACAGATATCAGGACCGTTACCCGCGCTGCTGGAGCTTCTTCAGGGGACATCGGATGGTGACGCACTGTTCTTTTCGCGCACATTGCGGATCGAGGGACGCACTGAACTTGTTGTCGCACTTCGCAATGCCCTGGATGGAGAGTCCATTGATCTGCGATCCGCCGTGGCGGAAAGCTTTGGCATGATGGGCCCAGCAGCTAGGGCAGCACTTGGCCTTGCCGAAAAAATTTATCGACAACTTCAGCACGACATGAACCGGACGGCAAATGCATTGACGTCCCCCACCGCCAAACGTTTGCTCGGCGTGGAAAAACGCGCATCCGCGCAAGCGGTCACACTGGCTGAGATCGAGAAAACAATACAAAGGCGGAACCGCCATACGCGCCCCAAACCATCCGGTGCGGCCAAGGATGATTTCGCGCTGCCCGCCAATCCCTGATCCACAACTATTCACAGGTTCAATATGGAACTCGTTTGTCCTGCAGGAACACCTGCCAGCCTGCATGCCGCCGTTGCGGCGGGTGCTGATGTTGTATATTGCGGTTTTCGGGACGCAACGAATGCCCGAAACTTTCCGGGATTGAACTTTTCACGTGCCGAGTTGCGCGATGCCGTCAAACATGTGCACAAGCACGGAGTTCATGTCTATCTTGCCTGCAATACCTATCCGCAAGCCGGGGCTGAAGAAATCTGGCATAAGGCAGTTGATGATGCCGTGGCAATTGGTGTCGATGCCATCATCCTTGCTGATATCGGTTTGCTGCGATATGCGCGCGATCATCATCCTGACGCACGTTTGCATTTATCCGTACAGGCGTCGGCCTCGAACGAAGAAGCCATTCGATTTTATCATCAGGAATTCGGTGTGCGCCGTGTTGTACTGCCCCGTGTTCTGTCGCTTGATGAGATCCGCACGCTTAATCAACGCATACAGGTCGAAACAGAAGTATTCGCATTTGGCGGGATGTGCGTGATGGCCGAAGGCCGTTGTTCACTGTCTTCATACGCGACGGGCGAAAGTCCGAATATGAACGGCGTCTGTTCGCCGGCAGCACATGTTCACTATGAAGAACGCGGCGACACGACAGTTTCCCGACTGGGGAATTTCACCATCAACATCTATGACAGCGATGAAAAGGTCGGCTATCCGACGCTGTGCAAGGGCCGGTTTCGTGCCATGGACAAATCCGGCTATCTGTTTGAAGAACCCACCAGCCTTGATGTCACCGCCATGCTGCCGGAACTGGCAGATGCAGGCGTTTCCGCGCTCAAGATCGAAGGGCGGCAACGCGGGAAGGCCTATATATCGCAGGTGGTTGGCGCATTTCGAACATCACTGGACAAGATCGCCGAGGGACAACGCGACGCGCGATCAAAACTCAGCACGCTGAGTGAAGGTCAAAGCGATACCACAGGTGCATACCGGAGAAGCTGGCAATGAAAAGATCGCGACTTGTTATGGGCCCGGTTCTTTTTCACTGGGACGAGGACCGCAAAAAGGATTTCTACAGCCGCATTGCAGATGAAACCGACGTCGATACCGTCCATGTTGGCGAAGTTGTCTGCGCGAAACGGATGCCCTTCTTTGACAAGCACCTCCCAAGCGTTATCGAACGACTTCAGCGCAGCGGCAAGGAAGTTGTTCTCTCTACACTCGCACTGGTGATGAATGAGCGCGAAGTTAATCAAATACGCGACATCGCGCAGATGCCCGACATTATGATTGAGGCCAACGATATTTCCGTTGTGCGTTTGCTCGCAGGTCAGCCGCACATGATTGGTCCCTACATCAACACCTATAATGAAGGGACGCTGTCCTACTTTGCCGAAAAAGGCGCTAAACGGATCGCCCTGCCATGGGAATTACCGATGTCCTCGATCGCAGCATTATGTGGCGCGCAGACCGCGGCCGAGATTGAGGTACAGGTATTTGGTCGTATGCCTTTGGCCATTTCGGCCCGCTGCTATTCAGCACGGGCGCAAGGCCTGCACAAGGATGGCTGCCGGTACGTTTGCGGGGACCACCTTGATGGCATGGATGTCGAAACACTCGACGATACGCCGTTTCTGGCGGTCAACGGGTTGCAAACCCTGTCCAGCCACTATGTTGAAATGGCGGACAATATCGCACAGATGCAAACCGCCGGTGTGACAGCGTTCCGCCTGTCGCCACATAGTCTGGACATGACCAGGGTTTCGGATCTCTATCGTCAAGTTCTCGCGCGTAAAACCGATCCGGAAGAACTCAGGCACCGCCTGAAGGAAATGCGTTTCCCGATGAACTTTGCCAACGGCTTCTTGCACGAAGCCCCGGGGGCCGAGTTTCGTCAGACGCGCGCGCGGCAGGCAGAATAAGAACCACGGCAGAACTCACAATGAAAGAAAGGGCTGCAATCTTACCGATTGCAGCCCTTCAATACATTCACAAGTCGGGGAGTTCGCATGACATTACATTGTGAACACCAATCAGCATAACACTGCGATGGTGGGAACCCTTGACAATGATCAACTGAAAGTGCCCGAATGGAACCATGTCGGAAGGGCCCTAGATGTCCTCAATCCAGGTTTTCGCGGCAACCGCACGCGGCAAACCGACGGGTCCGATAGACAACATCGCAATCTGCAACAGATCTTCTTGGGCGATACCTTCGGCCTTGGCACGCCGGGTGTGTGAATGTACCGCTCCTTCAGAACCAATACCGATTGCAAGCGCAAGCTTTACAAGGCGGCGTTCCCGATCCGTCAAAGGTCCTGCCTCTGCAGCGGCCTTACCAAGTTCAGCATAAGCCTTCCAGATATCGGGATACTGGTCCGCCAGTGTTCCGGCAGCACCGGGCATAGATTTAACCATAGGCTCTCTCCTTACGTTTGATCATCGTCAATCAGAGATGTCGGCTTGGCAAATTTCTGAAGAAGGGCGGGGTTAGTTATCTCTATTTTTTCTCCGTTAACCGCGACCCCATATGCCTGAAGTGCCTTGAACGCGCGGCTGAGATTTTCGGGTGTCATCCCTAAAACCGACGCAAGTTGCCGTTTTTCCAGATCAAGATCGAAACTCGCCGGGGCACCATAGGCCCGATGTCGGGACAGCAAATAGTTCGCCAGACGTTCGAGGGCTGTGCGCAACTTCAGGTTCTTGGTGGTCTTGATCACTGAACGATAACAGGCGGCCAATTCGACGACAACCGCACGAGCAAAGCCTGCATCAAGGTCAAAGATCGCCCGGACATCCTGACTGGGGATCATGACAATCCGGCTTTTCTCCATTGTTCTGGCCGACATCAAATAGCGAGCATCGCGAATGGTAGCGGCAAGAATGAAAGTTGAAACCGGCTTGACGATCATGACACTCGTTTCCCGGTTATTCCAACGCGAAAACAGATCCACCGCGCCTGAGACCAAAACATGAAGGAAATCAGCACCTTCACCTTCACCTATCAGGTCAACATGCGGTGGAAATGTTTGCAAATAAGCGCCGCGCATGAGCTTGGCATAGTTCTCGTCGCTCATATCAGCGAAGAGATCCAGACTGCGCACCTCCGGGAAGGTCGAATCGGACATTTTTTCCTCACTTATAACCCTGCGCAGAAACGTGCCTGCTGCTTACTTGATATTTATCAAGCGGGCATTTGCTCTTGCTCTCTCTGTGTATTGAGGTTCGGCAAACCGTCGGACCACATACTTGGCGTGGCTGTTTATTTCACCGAAGCGTTCCACGTTTTCTGATTTAGATCAACCCTGACGAGGGTCCCCTCAAACAATGATCAGGCCATTCGGACACGCTCCAATGTAACGACAGATGCTCGAGGGGAATTGCCATGCATACGTTAAAAGGGGTTTCACAAACAGACCAATACCGTGCTCTGGGACTGAGTACTTTCGCCTTCACGGTATGCTTTGCGGTTTGGACGATCTTTTCCATTATCGGGGTGAAGATCAAACAGGAACTCGGCCTGAGTGATACACAATTCGGGCTGTTGGTCGCGACACCGGTTCTAACCGGCTCGGTCAGCCGTATCTTCCTTGGCGTATGGACAGAGCAATTTGGCGGTCGGGTTATGTTCCCACTGCAGATGCTGATTACAGCCGTCTGTGTCTGGCTCCTGACGTCCGTCCACAGCTATGAAATCTTTCTTGTTGCCGCCCTTGGTCTTGGCCTTGCTGGTGGGTCCTTTATCGTTGGTGTCGCCTATACGTCGCGCTGGTTCGAAAAGGAACGTCAGGGCACTGCGCTGGGGATTTTTGGCGCCGGTAACGTTGGCGCGGCTGTAACGAACTTTGCCGCCCCATTTCTGGTAGTCGCCCTTGGTTGGGAGGGGACGGCCCGCGTTTACGCCGTCGTCCTTGTCATCACAGCCGTACTGTTTTTCTTGCTGGCAAAAACCGACCCGGTCCAGCAAGCGCGCAAGGAATCTGGCGAAGGCCCGGTGTCGGCCAGCTCACAGCTTGAGCCCCTTAAGAACATGCAGGTCTGGCGTTTTGCCACCTATTACTTCTTTGTCTTTGGTGCCTTTGTCGCGCTGGCAAGCTTTTTGCCGCGCTACTATGTCGGCGCCTATGGGCTGGAACTAACCACGGCGGGCGTCTTTGCCGGACTTTATTCTCTCCCCGGCTCGGTGTTTCGGGCACTGGGGGGCTGGATGTCGGACAAATGGGGTGCACGTGCGGTGATGTATCTGACCTTCATCGTCTCCCTGGTCGTTCTGTTCATCATGAGTTACCCGCAGACGACCTATCTGGTTTCGGGCATCAACGGACCCATCGAGTTTGATTTCGGTGTTTCGGTTGGCATGTTTGTCGCCCTGACAGTCGTTCTCGGCTTTGTCATGAGTCTGGGCAAAGCCGCCGTCTACAAACACATCCCGGTTTACTACCCACATCACGTCGGATCGGTTGGTGGTCTGGTTGGCATGATCGGTGGCCTTGGCGGTTTCTTCCTGCCAATCGCCTTCGGAGTGCTTCTTGATCTGACCAATGTCTGGACCGCGCCATTCATGCTGCTGTTCGTTCTGGTCGCGGTGTCCACGATCTGGATGCATGTCGTGATCCGCCGCATGGAACGTTCGCGTCATCCGGCACTGGCAGACGAAAAATACCTTTCAGATGTGCCCGACAAACCGCTGGAGAAACCGGCACCTGCCACTGGCAAACCATCGGGCGTTACCACCAAACCTGCTCAGTAAGACAAACCGGCAGAGCGCAGATTGCGCTCTGCCTCTCCAACAGTTTCATCGGGAGGTTCCTTTGGAAATCACGCACGCAGACAATGGTCAAAAAGGCGCTGTCCTGACCGATTGGCGACCAGAAGATACAGAGTTCTGGTCAAGCAAAGGCAGTGCAATCGCCACCCGCAATCTCTGGATCTCCATTCCCTGCCTTTTGCTGGCGTTTTCGGTCTGGATGGTTTGGTCGGTTGTTGTCGCAAAGCTGCCGGGCATTGGCTTCACCTACTCCACCGGCCAACTTTTCTGGCTGGCCGCACTGCCCGGTTTGTCGGGGGCAACGCTTCGTATTTTCTATAGCTTTATGGTGCCAATCTTTGGTGGCCGTGTCTGGACGACGCTGAGCACAGCATCCTTGTTGCTGCCAGCCCTTGGGATCGGCTTTGCCGTGCAGGATCCCAATACGTCCTACAGCTGGTTCCTTATTCTTGCACTGTTGTGCGGGTTCGGGGGCGGCAACTTTGCCTCCTCGATGGCAAACATCGCCTATTTCTATCCGAAAAGAACAAAGGGCAACGCCCTGGCCCTGAATGCCGGACTTGGCAACCTTGGTGTTTCGGTCATGCAGTTTGTGGTCCCGCTTGTGATCACGGCCGGTGTGTTCGGCGCCTTTGGTGGCGCAGCCCAAAGCGTTGCTGGTGGGGGCGAAATCTTCTTGCAGAATGCCGGTTTCATCTGGGTGCCGTTCATCGTGGTTTCGACCATTGCTGCCTGGTTTGGCATGAACAGTATCGCGGATGCCAAAGCCAGCTTCAAAAAGCAGTCGATCATCTTTAGCCGCAAACACAACTGGATTATGTGCATCCTCTATACCGGGACATTTGGCAGTTTTATCGGCTATTCCGCCGGGTTCCCGCTTCTGATGAAGACCCAGTTCCCGGAAGTCGATGCCTTGCAATATGCATTTCTTGGTCCGCTGGTTGGTGCGCTGAGCCGTGCAGGTACAGGATGGATTTCTGACAAGCTTGGTGGCGGCCGGGTAACATTCTGGACCTTTATCGGCATGATTATTGCCGTTGTCGGCGTCCTTCAATTCCTGCCGCTTGGCGGAACGAGCGGTCATTTCTGGGGCTTCTTTGCCTGCTTTATGGCGCTGTTCTTCCTGACCGGTGTCGGCAACGCATCAACCTTCCAGATGATTCCGTCGATCATGCGTCAGGAAATCCCGCGCCTGATGCCCGATGCCGATCAGGCCACCCAGCTCAAACAGTCGGAACTCGAAAGTTCCGCGATCATCGCCTTTACCAGTGCGATTGCAGCCTACGGCGCATTCTTCATTCCCAAAGCCTATGGCACCTCCATCGCGCTGACCGGTGGTCCCGCAGGTGCGCTTTGGTGCTTTGCCGTCTTCTACGCGGTCTGCCTTGCGATCACCTGGTTCTACTACAGCCGCAAGAACGCACCGGTTTCGTGTTGATCACCCAAAATTGTCCCTGCCCGACCTAACCGGTTTGGGCAGGGTCCGCAGCCTTCAGGAGAAACGCCATGAGTCACCTGTTAGACAGACTGAACTTCTTCCAGAACAAGGAACTGGAGAGGTTCTCAAACGACCACGGTCAGGTCACCCGCGAAAATCGCGACTGGGAAGATACCTATCGCAACCGCTGGCGCCACGACAAAATCGTTCGTTCGACACACGGTGTGAACTGTACCGGTTCTTGCAGTTGGAAAATCTATGTGAAATCCGGGATCGTCACCTGGGAAACCCAGCAGACCGATTACCCGCGCACCCGTGCCGGACTGCCAAACCATGAACCGCGCGGCTGTGCACGTGGGGCAAGCTATAGCTGGTATCTCTATTCTGCCAACCGCGTCAAAAACCCGCTGATCCGTGGCAAGCTTTTGAAGCTTTGGCGCCGGATGCGTTCCACAATGAACCCGATCGAGGCATGGACAGCCATTCAAAACGATCCCGTTCTTCGGGAAAGTTATGTTGCAAGTCGCGGCAAAGGCGGGTTTGTTCGTGCGACCTGGGATGAGGCAACCGAACTGGTTGCGGCTGCAAACGCCTTTACGGCGAAAACATATGGTCCTGACCGTGTGTTTGGTTTCTCGCCCATTCCGGCGATGTCGATGATCAGTTATGCAGCGGGTTCACGCTATCTCAGCCTTCTTGGCGGTGTGTGCATGTCATTCTATGACTGGTATTGCGATTTGCCACCGGCATCGCCGATGACCTGGGGCGAACAGACCGACGTTCCGGAATCCGCAGACTGGTACAATGCCGGATATCTCATCCTTTGGGGATCGAACGTACCGCAAACCAGAACACCGGATGCGCATTTCTATACCGAGGCCCGGTATCGCGGAACCAAATCAGCGGTTATTTGCCCGGATTATTCCGAAGCCGCAAAGTTCGGCGATGTCTGGCTCAATGTTAAACAGGGTACGGATGCCGCATTGGCATTGGCGTTTGGCCATGTGATCCTGCGGGAATTCCATCTCGACCGTCAGACCGAATATTTCGAAGAGTATTGCCGCAAATATTCGGACTTCCCGATGCTGGTAAAACTCGATGAAAAGAATGGCTCGCTCATTCCGGGCCGGTTCCTGCGTGCCTCTGACCTGAGTGACAAACTGGGTGAGGACAACAATCCCGACTGGAAAACCGTTGCGATTGACGACAACTCCGGCAGCCTTGTTGCTCCGAACGGGTCGATTGGCTATCGCTGGGGTGAAGCTGGTGAATGGAACCTGGAAGAAAGAGCCGCCGGTGCAGATACCAATCTCAAGACGTCGCTGATTCTTGAAGAAGATCATGATGAGATTGTCGGTGTCGACTTCCCGTATTTCGGAGGCGACACCTCGGAGCATTTCGCAACCGATGCACAGCATCCCAATGTCCTGAACCGCAACATTCCGGTCAAACGCATCCAGACCGCCGATGGCGAGGTCATGGTCGCGACCGTATTTGACCTGTTCTGTGCAAACTATGGCCTTGATCGCGGGCTGGGTGGTGACTGGGTCACCAGTGACTATGCCGACGGCATGCCCGGAACCCCGGCATGGGCGGAAAAGATTACGGGTGTTCCAGCCGACAAGATCATTCATGTCGCCCGGGAATTTGCCGGAAATGCCGAAAAGACCAAAGGCAAATCAATGGTCATTATCGGAGCTGCGATGAACCACTGGTACCACATGGACATGAACTACCGTGGTGTCATCAACATGCTGGTCATGTGCGGCTGTGTTGGCCAATCGGGTGGCGGTTGGGCCCATTATGTCGGGCAGGAAAAACTCCGTCCGCAAACTGGCTGGCAACCACTGGCGTTTGCTCTTGATTGGGGACGCCCGCCTCGGCACATGAATTCGACCAGTGCCTGGTATGCCCATACCGATCAGTGGCGTTATGAGACGCTGACGGCTAAAGAAATCCTGTCTCCGACCGCCCCGGATGGCGACTGGGACGTTTCAATGATCGACTACAACATCCGTGCTGAACGGATGGGGTGGTTGCCATCAGCGCCACAACTGAAGACCAATCCGCTCGATGTTGCAAAGGCAGCCAAAGAAGCCGGTAAGGAAATCCCGGCCTATGTTGCCGAAAAACTGACATCTGGCGACCTGGAAATGTCCTGTGAAGATCCGGATGATCCAAAGAACTGGCCACGCAACCTGTTTGTCTGGCGTTCCAACTTGCTGGGTTCTTCGGGCAAGGGTCACGAATATTTCCTCAAACACCTTCTTGGCACCGATCATGGTGTCATGGGCAAGGATTTGGGCGAAGAAGGCCATCAATTGTCCAAGGAAGCCAAATGGCATGAAGAAGGCCCGCGTGGAAAACTTGATCTTCTGGTCTGCATTGATTTCCGGATGAGCACCACCGCAGTCTATTCCGATGTCGTTCTGCCAACCGCAAGCTGGTATGAAAAGAACGATCTGAATACGTCAGACATGCACCCGTTCATCCACCCGCTTCAGGCGGCCGTCAACCCGGCCTATGAAAGCAAGTCTGATTGGGAAATCTTCAAGGCCATTGCCAAGAAATTCCAGGAAATCGTTCCGGGATATCTTGGCAAGGAAACCGACATTGTCGCCCTGCCGATCCTTCATGACACCCCGGGTGAACTCGCCCAGGATCAGGTCAGAGACTGGAAGAAGGGTGAATGCGAACTTATTCCCGGCAAGACTGCACCGAACTATATCGCCGTCGAGCGCGATTACACCGCAATCCATGATCGCTTTACCGCACTTGGCCCGTTGCTAGACAAACTGGGCAATGGCGGCAAGGGGATCAACTGGAAGACCGAGGTCGAGGTTCAGCATCTTCGTGATTTGAACGGTGTGTGGCAGGAAGGATCTGCCAAGGGCTGTGCGAAGATCGAGACCGATATCGATGCCACCGAAGTGGTTCTGATGCTGGCACCGGAAACCAATGGTGAGGTTGCGGTCAAGGCCTGGGATGCACTTGGCAAGATCACAGGACGGGAACACACCCATCTCGCCCTTCCCAAGGAAGATGAAAAAATCCGCTTCCGCGACATTGCCGCCCAACCGCGCAAGATCATTTCTTCGCCGACCTGGTCGGGCCTTGAGTCAGAGCATGTCTGTTACAACGCGGGCTATACCAACGTTCACGAACTGATCCCGTGGCGGACCCTTACCGGACGTCAGCAACTTTATCAGGATCACTTATGGATGCGGGCCTTTGGCGAGGGGTTTGTTTCCTATCGTCCGCCGGTTGACCTCAAAACCATTACCACGGAAATCAACGACGAAGCCCGCGACGGTATGCCCCATGTGGTGCTGAACTTCATCACACCGCACCAGAAATGGGGCATCCATTCGACCTATAGCGACAACTTGTTGATGCTGACGCTTAACCGTGGTGGTCCGGTGATCTGGATCAGCGAAAACGACGCAAAACGCGCCGGGATCGTCGATAATGACTGGGTGGAACTGTACAACACCAACGGTGCCCTGACCGCCCGCGCAGTCGTTTCCCAGCGCATCAAGGATGGTACGACCTTCATGTACCATGCACAGGAAAAGATCGTGAATACGCCCGGCTCCGAAAAGACCGGCAAACGCGGCGGCATTCATAACTCTGTCACCCGCACGACACTTAAACCCACACACATGATTGGGGGCTATGCCCAGCAATCATACGGTTTCAACTACTACGGAACCGTGGGTGCCAACCGTGATGAGTTCGTCATTGTCCGCAAAATGCAGAAGGTCGACTGGCTCGACGAAGAAGCAAACGACAAGGAGGTCGGGAAATGAGAGTCCGCGCACAAATCGGCATGGTGCTGAACCTCGACAAATGCATTGGGTGCCATACCTGTTCTGTCACCTGCAAAAACGTCTGGACCAGCCGCGACGGCGTTGAATACGCCTGGTTCAACAACGTCGAAACCAAGCCAGGTACTGGCTATCCGACCGACTGGGAAAACCAGAACCGCTGGAATGGTGGCTGGGAACGCACCAAGTCGGGCAAGCTGCAGCCCAAACAGGGATCGAAATGGCGCATCCTGGCAAATATCTTTGCCAACCCGGATCTGCCGGAAATCGACGACTATTACGAACCGTTCGATTTCGATTACGATCACCTGAAATCGGCCCCGGAAACGAAGGCCTTTCCGACCGCACGTCCACGCTCGCGCATCTCTGGCGAACGGATGGAAAAAATCGAAAAAGGCCCGAACTGGGAAGAAATCCTTGGCGGGGAGTTTTCGAAACGCTCGGAAGACTACAATTTCGAGGGCATCCAGAAAGACATTTACGGCGAATACGAAAATACATTCATGATGTATTTGCCACGTCTGTGCGAACACTGCCTCAACCCGGCATGTGCCGCAAGTTGCCCGTCTGGGGCGATTTATAAACGTGAAGAAGACGGCATTGTCCTGATCGATCAGGAAAAATGCCGGGGATGGCGCATGTGCGTATCTGGCTGCCCGTACAAGAAGGTTTATTACAACTGGTCAACGGGCAAATCGGAAAAATGCACCCTGTGCTATCCGCGCATTGAATCAGGCAATCCGACGGTCTGTTCGGAAACCTGTGTCGGGCGTATCCGCTATATCGGTGTCATGCTTTATGATGCTGACAAGATCGAAGCCGCGGCCAATGCCGAAGAAACCACCGATCTTTATGATGCCCAGCTTGGTGTGTTCCTGGATCCCAAAGATCCGGAAGTTATCGCGGCGGCCCGTGCCGACGGCATTCCGGAAGACTGGATCAAGGCAGCCCAGGACAGCCCGATCTGGAAAATGGCGATGGAGTGGAAAGTTGCCTTCCCGCTGCATCCGGAATACCGCACCCTTCCGATGGTTTGGTATATCCCGCCACTTTCCCCGATCCAGAATGCTGCCGAAGCCGGTGCAATCGGCATGGACGGGGCAATGCCCGATGTCCGCAACCTTCGCATTCCTTTGAAATACCTTGCCAATATGCTGACAGCTGGCGACGAGGAGCCAGTGGCACATGCTCTCGAACGGATGTTGGCCATGCGGGCCTATATGCGGTCGAAAACCGTCGATGGTGTCATTGATGAGTCGGTCGCCAAACGCGTCGGTCTTGATGGTGCAACCATCGAGGACATGTACAAAATCATGGCGCTTGCCGATTACGAAGACCGGTTCGTCATCCCGACCACCCATCGCGAACAGGTCGAGGAAGCCTATGACCTGCGTGGCGGCGAAGGGTTCACCAACTGCAACGGTTGTTCTTCGGGCATCAGTCAGGGGTCCCTGTTTGGTGGCAGCAAGAAGCCTCTGAAAATGCCAGAGGAGGTACGCTGATGGACCGCACACTCAAATCGTTCTCGCTTCTGCTGAGCTATCCGACAACAGAACTGCAAGAAGCCATGCCCGAAATTGGCCGCGTTCTGGCATCGGACACCCGCCTTACGGCGGCGGCACGTCGCGGTTTGCGACCGCTGGTCGAAGCGCTGTCAAACGATGACATTTACGATCTTCAGGAACGTTTCGTCATGCTGTTTGATCGTTCGCGCAGCCTGTCACTTAACCTGTTCGAGCATGTTCACGGCGAAAGCCGCGACCGTGGTGGTGCCATGGTCAGCCTGCTTGAAACATATCGGGCTGGCGGCTTTGAACCGGCAACAACGGAGCTTCCAGACCATCTTCCTGTGCTGCTGGAATTCCTGTCGACCCGACCGCGTGCAGAGGTGCAGGACACATTGGCTGACGCAGCACACATCTTTGAGGCAATCCGCGCCCGTCTTGAAAATCGCGAAAGCCCCTATCAGGCGGTGTTTTCCGCCTTGCAGCAACTGGCAAATGTCACGGCTGACGCCAATGCTGTTGCCGAACTCCTTGAACAACCCGAAGACGACCCCAATGACCTCGAGGCCCTCGACGAGGTCTGGGAAGAAAGCGAGGTCACGTTTGGACCGGACCCGAATGCCGGTTGCCCGCAGGTGCGTGACATTCTGTCGCGTATTGATCAACCCGCTGGACCGGTACCGCCGGCAGCAGCAGAGTAAAGGAGGCCCAAATGCATAACTTCCTTTTCGGGATCTATCCCTATATCGCGCTATCGGTCCTGATTATCGGCTCTATCGCCCGATATGAACGTGATCCCTTCACCTGGAAAACATCATCAAGTCAGCTTCTGCGTCGCAGGCAATTGATGCTGGGCTCCGTTCTGTTCCATGTCGGTGTTCTGGTCATTTTCTTTGGCCATCTGGTCGGACTTTTGACGCCAATCTGGATTTTTGATGCCCTTGGGATCACTCATGGTGCCAAACAGACCCTGGCAGTTGTGGCCGGTGGCATTGCCGGTGTCATGGCCCTGATTGGTGGCCTGATGCTGTTTCATCGCCGGATCACCGATCCGCGTATCCGCAAAACGTCAAGCTTTGCCGATATTGGCATTCTGGCCCTGTTGCTGGCACAGCTTGTTCTTGGGATCGGCACCATCTTTGTGTCGCTTGAACATCTCGACGGGTATGAAATGACCAAGTTCATGGCTTGGGCACAGGGAATTTTCACCTTCCAGTCTGATGCCGCCAGCCACATTACCAATGTGGCCTGGATCTTCAAACTGCATCTGGTTCTGGGCCTGACGATTTTCCTGGTGTTCCCGTTCACGCGCCTTGTGCACATGCTGTCAGTTCCAGTGCGGTATTTCTTGCGTCCGGGGTATCAGATTGTCCGGTCACGCCGCACCAGACCTTTGTCACATCGATAATGGACAGTCGGCGCATTCATGCGCCGACGACCTCCTGAAAACAAAGGACAAAGCGCTATGAATACGCAAATGTTTCCCGATCTCGTCATCAATGGCGAAACCATTCCGCAAACAGCGGTTGCTGCGGAATTGCAAAACCACACGGCGTCAAAGGACAATTTTGCCGACGCTTTGCGTAACGCGGCAAATGCACTGGTCATCCGTACCCTGTTGCTTCAGGAAGCGCGCAAAAACGGTATTGAAGCAGTCCCGCTGGAAGTCTCTCCAAACCGGTTTGAAACCGGGGAAGAGGCCATGATCCGCGCATTGCTTGAAGCAGAGATCGATATCATTCCCCCAAGCGAAGAAGCCATTCGTGCCGAATGGCAAAAGGATCCCGAGCGGTTTCGCTCGATGCCGTTGTGGGAAGTGTCCCACATTCTGTGCAAATGCGATCCGAATGACGCCGTGGAGAGAGAACTGGCCCTCAGACGGGCAAACGATATCCTCAGCGACCTTCGCAAAGACGGCAAGACGTTCGAAAAGATTGCACGCACGCAAAGCGACTGTGGATCGCGTTCAGCAGGCGGATCGCTTGGTCAGTTGCGTCCCGGCGATACGGTGCCGGAATTTGAAGCCGCACTTCGCCAGCTTTCTGAGGGCGAAATCGCGCCCGAGCCTGTACTGAGCAGATATGGCTATCACGTCCTCCGGCTAGATGCACTTGCAGAGGGGCATCCATTGCCGTTCGAGACCGTGAAACCAAAAATCTCCGAAGCGATGGAAAAAGCCCAGTGGGCCCGCAAGGCAAAGGCGTTTGTCGACGGCCTTATCGCCTCCTCCTCCATCACCGGAGCCGACCTTGGACGCGGGACCAACAATACGAAACCCAATTAAGCGCGCGGTTTTAGCGCATATAACCCACAAAAGGTGTGAGGTTTGCATGCTTGAAAACCTTTTGGAACGAAACAAAGTCTGGTCGCGATCACGGCAAGACGAAGAGCCCGGATATTTTTCCAGACTGGCAAGCCATCAGGCGCCAGAGTTTTTCTGGATCGGATGTTCAGACAGCCGGGTACCGGCCAACGTTGTTGCCGGGCTTGATCCCGGAGAAGTTTTTGTTCACCGCAATGTTGCCAATGTGGTGCATTCATCGGACCTGAACCTGCTTTCTGCGCTTGAGTTTGCCGTCGATACCCTGAAGGTCCGCGAGATTATTGTTTGCGGTCACTACGGTTGTGGCGGTGTGAGAGCAGCGACGGAGGACCTTCCCCATGGCTTGGCCGATCACTGGCTTGAACCGATCCGTCGTCAGGCCCGCTATCATGCCCGTGCACTTGACCAGCACAGTGACATCGAGGTTCGGCGTGACAGGCTCGCGGAGCTCAATGTGATCGAGGGTGTCAGCCGGGTGGCCGAAACCCCGATCATGCGGCGTGCCTGGCGCGCTGGCGCAGAAATCAAAATTCATGGCCTGATTTATAGCCTGAAAGACGGCCTTTTACGTGACCTTGGATGCACGATCCGTCGATCGGATTTTCCCAATTCCGAGGAACGGGCTTCCTGACTCAGGTGAGCTATTCCCCGATGAAACGAGACAAGGAATACCAAGATGAAAATCGCATACACGATGGCAGCGGGTAGAGGCGACACAGACCTGCTTTTGTCGAGCGTTGCCCGGCGCCTCTCGGACACGGGCTTGCGCGTTTGCGGAACAGTCCAGATCAATTCAGAACGGGAAATGGACGATCCGTGCGATATGGATGTCAAGGTACTGCCGGATGGTCCGGTTATTCGCATTTCTCAGGCACTAGGCAAACATTCACGCGGCTGCCGCCTCGACACAAGTGCACTGGAAGATGCTGTTGGCTTCGTCACCCATGAGCTTCAAAAAGGTGCCGATGTTCTCGTTATCAACAAATTCGGCAAGCACGAGGCCGAAGGGCGCGGTTTTCGGGATGTCATTGCCGATGCTTTGGTAAAAGACATCACGGTACTGGTCGGCCTGAACCAACTAAACCTCGAAGCATTCAAGGAATTTGCCGGAGGCCTGGAAATCGCCTTGCCACCAAAAGAAAACGATCTTTTTGATTGGCTTGAGGAGAATTGTGCGTTGGTCCAGCCTGCCTAGCACGCGCATTAACCCGAACTATGACAATCAAATAGCTGCACCGACGCATATATGCGTCGGGCTTATGCAGCATAAATTTTTCAGATGTCACGTGCCACAAAAGCTGACATTCAGCATGCAACGAAATCAATCCCTTAGCATTTTCGATTGCCAGATAAGTTGACACGGATTGTCACATAAGCTGACAAAAAGCTGCGGAATTGCCAGAAAAGATGACATTTCTCTGGTCACTGACTTTTGAAGACAAGTAAGTGTTGCAATTGGAAAAGAACGTACGCTTTTAAAATTTAGATACTTTGCTTCTTGGGCGTTGGCAAAGGAGGCAATCCAAGTTCTTTAA
Organism: Thalassospira sp. UBA4513; assembly: GCF_002388495.1. Taxonomy (NCBI): domain Bacteria; kingdom Pseudomonadati; phylum Pseudomonadota; class Alphaproteobacteria; order Rhodospirillales; family Thalassospiraceae; genus Thalassospira; species Thalassospira sp. UBA4513. The sequence goes on along the minus strand of NZ_DGMR01000025.1, from coordinate 19,870 downwards.
GGAACTCATTATGCCTTGCCGTTGCTTCCCAAATCTGCTTTTCGATCTCAACCATATCCTTTTGCGTTGCAGCGAGATCAATCTCTTCCTCGGGCATGGCTGTGCTGATGTAGCGGGAGATATTGAGGTTGTAACCTTCTTCGGCGATACGCTCCATACTCACACGCTTGGAGTAACGCTCCTCTTCCTTGCGGAATTGATATGTCGAAATGATTTTTCCGATATGATCGGGTGTGCCGTTCTCACCATCTCCAAGTTGGTTCTGCCGTTTGCCTTTCACGAAGTGCTCCGCAGCGTTGATGAAGAGCACGTCGTCCGGCTTCTTACACTTCTTAAGCACAAGGATGCAAACCGGGATACCGGTCGAATAGAACAAGTTTGCCGGAAGGCCAATAACCGTGTCAATGTGCCCGTCTTTTAGCAGCTTGGTGCGAATGCGCTCTTCGGCACCACCTCTGAACAGCACGCCATGGGGCAAAATAATGGCCATTACGCCATCGTCTTTCAGGTAATGAAAGCCGTGCAACAGAAAGGCGAAATCCGCAGCAGATTTGGGCGCAACCCCATAGTTCTTGAACCGAACATCGTCGCCCATTGCGTCAGATGGCTCCCAACGCAAGCTGAAGGGCGGATTGGCGACGATAACGTCAAATGCATGCTTCTTGGCCGGATTCCGTTCGCGTAGGATATCCCAGTCATTGGCTAGGGTGTCCCCGTGAAAAATCTCGAACTCGGTATCCTTCATCCCATGCAGCAACATGTTCATGCGAGCAAGGTTGTAGGTCGTGATATTACTTTCCTGCCCGAAAATCTTGCCTATGCCATGAGCCCCCATGCGCTTTCGAACGTTGAGCAGCAATGATCCCGAACCGCAGGCAAAGTCGAGAACACTCTCTAGTCGCTCTTTCTTACCCGTAGCTGGCTCCTGGCTGTCCAACGTCACGACTGCCGAAAGGATGTCCGATATCTGCTGAGGAGTGTAAAACTCACCTGCTTTCTTGCCAGAACCAGCGGCAAACTGCCCGATCAGATATTCGTAGGCGTCGCCGAGAGCATCAACCTTGGACGAAAACTCGGCCAGCCCTCTGGCGATCTCGGAGATGATGGAACAGAGTTTCTTGTTCTTGTCCGCCTGCGTCTTGCCTAGCTTCTCCGAATAAAGATTGATCTCGGAAAACAACCCACCGAAGGTGCTCTGGAAGGACTCATTTTCGATGTACTTGAACCCCTCGGAAAGCGTAAGCAACAGCTCATCGCTCTGCGTACGAGCAAGATTGGCAATGTTATTCCACAAATACGGCGGCTGGATCACGTAGTGCACTTTGCGGCGCATCTGCCTTTCGAAATCGGCCACGTCATCCGGATTGTCTTCGTACCATGCTTGCAGGGGCGTACTCGCGCCCGTGCGGGCGAGAACATCTTCCGGCAGATCGGGGTAGTCGGAGCCAAGCTCTCGCTTCGCCGCCGCTTCGTAATTGTCCGAAAGGTAGCGCAAGAACAGGAAGGATAGCATGTAGTCGCGGAAGTCGTCCGCGTTCATCGCGCCCCGAAGCGCGTCGGCGATATTCCAGAGGGTCTTGCCCAGTTGTTTTTGGATTTGGTCGTTCATTGTGCGGGTGCTTCCTGGGGTGCGGGTGCCGGGGCTGGTGGCCGGGCGGGTGCGTTGCCCGGCAGAGCGAACTCGAACCGGATGATGAATTCTCGAAGGATACGGCGGAAGAGCTCCTTGTTGTCCTCGCCCATCTCGGTCGGTTCATGGATGGCATAGGCGCCGTGGCTCAGCAGGTTCAGCGCACGGTTGAACAGCGCCCTGTCTTCCTCGTTGTCCAGAGCCCTCAGGCAAAAGGCGATACTCGGGTGACCAAAGAAGGATGCTGTTTTCTCCATGACACTGCGCAGTGCGTTGAAGTGGTAGGTGTAGAGCTTGCCTTTCTTCGGATCAGCAGCCCGCTGCAATTCGGCGAGCGTCGCCACATGGTGGAAGAAGGGCGTGTCTTCTGTCGCTTGAAGCAGGTAGGTGCCGTCACCGTTTGGTCGGTGCAGGAAATAGCGCCGGTGAGCAACCGAAGGCGCGTCATCAATCTTCCGGCCGAGCTCGTTACACATCACGTTGAAGAACAACGCGTGGTGCGAAGAAAAGATCACCTTGATGGGCGTAGGATTCCCGTCCGCATCCGTTCGCGTGGCCGCCCGGCGGAGGAGCTTGGCAAGATCACAGGCGACGGAAATCGCGTTGTTGTCGTCCAGCGACGAGATCGGGTCGTCGATGTAGAGGTACTTCTTCCCCTGATAGGATTCATGCCCATCCAGCATCCGTTCGCAGATGGCCATAAAAACGCACCAGATGAAGATGTTCTGTTCGCCGCGTGATACCTTGATGTTGGCCTCGCCGCCCTTGCTGAAGCTCACATAGTCCGGCTTGAACAGTGTCTCGCCTCCCTGCTCGATCTCCTTGTAGGTGAAGTCGAAATCGAAGTCGGCGTAACGGGATAGGTAGCGGGCGATGGTTTCGTCCAGCGCAAGCTCGGTCATCGCGTTGAAAAAGGACGACTGCTCGTTCAGCTGCAGACGACGAACGCTGTCGCCGTCCAGGTCGTTTTCCCAGACGAACAGGTCTTCGGTGAAAGCGTTGAAATAGAGCGTGTCGGGCGTCCCAGTCGGGTTCTTCCTGTTTTTGCGCTTGCCGGCGTCCTTGAACTCCATCGACAGGCGTGTCTTGCCGGTGCGATTATAGGCATAAATCAAGACAAGCGAGACTGGGCCGGTCGGATTATTCAAGTCGTCACGAAGCCGGGCCACCAGAGTTCTCAGGCTCTTGTAGGTGCTCATTCGTCAACCTCCCCGACCTGGGGGAAAAGCCGCTGCATTAGGCCCTGTTTATGGGCCCTGAGCATCCCGAGTTTCCGGGTCTCGGCAGCAATACGGTCGTCGAGGGAGGTGAGGCAGTCGGCGATGCGCTGCTGTTCGGGCGGGGACGGCACTGCAAGCAAGAGTGCCAAAACATCTTTTTTCGAGATGTTCTTCATGGAACCAGAACTCCCGCCTGCCAAGCTCGATAATGCTGATCGCCCTCTGTCGGCCCCTAACAAGAAGGCCAAGAACCTCATGGATGTTACGCCCCTTTTCTTGGCAGCCCAGAGGCGATCAGGAAGAAATAAGTTTGGCAAGCCGACCTTTACATAAGCACTGGCCCCCACGAGCGCTGGTGTGTTCATTCTACTAATTATTATTGTATCGCCCTGAACTGGCTCCTTCACACGGCAAATTTGCGATTCATCAAATACAACCTTGTTCTCAAGCGGGTCGAAGAAACCACTTGTGACAGCGCTTGTCTTAAGCACACCAATTTCACGACTCATTGCAGGTCTATCGCCGGACTTCACACTGACTCCAGCATCTAATCCACCAACTAGCTTTTTGAGCGGGATTTCCTCCCAATCCTTTGCCGCTTCAAACTCCGGGAAGCGGAAGCGGGGTTGGGTTTCACCTTCCTGGGGGAAAAGCTGCTGCATCAAGCCCTTCTTGTGGGCTCTTAGCGCTTCCACCTTCCGCCCCTGCGCGGCAATCAGCGCGTTCGCAGAATCCAGACAGTCGGCGACCTTTTGTTGCTCGGCTTCGTCTGGCCGCCATACCTTCGTTGACAGGAACTGTGAAACGGAAATATTAAACCGGCCAGCTCTGGCCCCCTCGTTGGCCAGCCCACTCAATGCCAGGCCATGGCTTCCCGACTCGAAGTACCAGTCCCAGAAAACCGGATTCTCCCTCGGTTGGAAGCGGAAGCATTTGTAAATGGGCGAGACAATCCCATCCAGATAATGGGAAAGCCGCTTTATCGTTCCAAAACGCGACGCCTTAGTTGTCCGATCATTGTAGACGAAATCGTCTCTGCGAATCTTCAGATAACGCTCTGCACTTCCGCCTGCGATCTTTTTGCCGAAATAGTCATTTTGGCGTACAAGTCCATGTTCCCCTGAAAGGCTCAGAACGTTGTCTTCATCTTCGGCTGTCGCCCTATCAGTGACTGGCTGGGCTAGTTGTTGTAGCGTGATTTCTCTCCATCCCGCCGTGTTTCGAAACTCTGGAAAGCGCCGCTTGGGTACCAAAGCAGACTTACCGCCAGTCGCGACTTGGGATTTAACTTTATTGCTCATAAGCGCTCAGCCCTGAAATCTCGCGTCCACCGGCGCGCTTGAGAAGAAGCGGAATGAGGTCCTCCATCAGGTCCAATTCCTTTACCCGGCGCGTTTTCCAGTTCAGGCCAAGGGGCTCCATCAGCTCGGTCAGCGCCTCACCATCAAAGATCATACGTTGTAGGATAGTGTCCACGAAGGCCTCCAGCACTAGTGTGTTCAGGCCATGCTTGCCCGCGACACCTGCCAGTTCCGCCGCATTCTTTTCCGCCTTGAAGCGACTATAGCCCTCGCGGATGGCCTTTTCGCTGAGGCCCTCGCCCGCCGTTAGAGTATTGATATACGCCGCGATATCCTCGCGCTCATCCATAAACTTGGCATCGGACTGGATCAACCCAATCAGCTCCTCCCGGCTCATCTTCTGTTTTCCAGGCGATGCTTCGGAATAGCGGGCGATCAGACCCATGATATAGTCATAATCGATGACAGCAGAGGCGAAGAGGACGAACTCGAAATCCAGCTCGTCGGCCTCCTGCGTCGGCGTATCCGTGCTATTATCCTGCTGAGCCCTGAGCCGCTGAGCAGTTTCCAGATAGGCGCCGCGAAAGCCTAAGAGCGCCTCACGGGGCAAAATCTGCTCTATGGTGGCGGCGTTTTCTGGCGTCAGGTCGGTATATTGGTCGAGCTGGGTCTTTAGTCTCTGCACTTCCTTAAAACGCTCGATAAAGGTCGCGCGCGCTACATCACCCTTAAGATTTGGCACAGCATCTGGCGCACAATCGAGGCCCTGCGACGTCATGAAGGCGTCAAGTGTTTGGACGGCGGCTTCCAATTTCTGGATGACCACAGGGGCCTTGTCCACCAGCCATATTTCACGGGCCTTTTCGGCAGCTGCTTCGCCCGAGAAGAGGGCGATAGCAGCATCGACCGAATCCTGCTGCTGCCTAAAGTCGAGGATATTTCCGTAGGGTTTGGTCGCGTTCAGTACACGGTTGGTGCGCGAGAAGGCTTGGATAAGCCCGTGGTGCTTTAAATTTTTATCTACGTAGAGTGTGTTCAGGAACTTGGAGTCGAATCCGGTGAGCAGCATGTCAACGACGATAGTAATGTCGATCTTGTGGTGTGGCACATTGGGATAGGCCTTTTTAAGATCGGCATCGGGCCACTGCTGGTCTTTGATGCGTTTCTGGACGTCTTGATAATAGAGATCGAACTCACCGATCTTGTGGTTGGTACCATAGTGAGCGTTGTAGTCCGCAAGTATGGCTTTCAGGGCTTCCTTCTTCTTTTCCGGCTCAACGGTGTTGTCTTCCTTTTCCTGCGGTAGGTCTTCCTGAATTTGCTTCACGTCGGGATCGCCCTCGGCAGGTGGCGAGAAGACGCAGGCGATATTCAGTGGCAGGAAGCTGGGATCAACTGCTTGCTTCTCGGCCTGCATAGCTTTGAAGAGGGCATGATATTCAATCGCGTCATTAATCGAAGCTGTGGCGAGCAAGGCATTGAACCGGCGTTGACCGGTGGCCGCATCATGTTTGGCCAAGATAGCCTCGATGACTGCCCGCTTCGCGAGCGGTTCGCCCGGCTTCGGCAGCGTTTTTCCCTGTGGCTTGAAGTAGTCGATATGAAACCGAAGGACGTTTCCATCATCAATAGCATGCGTAATTGTGTACGTGTGAAGGCGCTCAGGGAAGAGATCTTCCGTCGTCATCATACTGGCTTGTGAGCCTTCGATCTTCTGCTGGGCCGCATTCGGTCCAAAGATAGGCGTTCCGGTGAAGCCGAAGAGCTGGGCTCGAGGGAAGAACTCTTTGATGGCTTTGTGGTTCTCACCGAACTGCGAACGGTGGCACTCGTCGAAGATAAAGACAATGCGCTTGTTACGAAGGGGTTCCAACTGCTCCTTGAAGCTCTTCCTACCGTCTTTCCTTTGCTTCTTGTTGCGCTTGCTGTTTTCGTCCAGCGCGAGGCCCAGTTTCTGGATGGTGCATACGATCACCTTGTCTGCATAATCGTCCGAGAGTAGGCGGCGGACGAGGGACGCGGTACTGGTATTCTCCTCGACGCAACCTTCCTGGAACTTATTAAACTCCTCGCGCGTCTGTCGATCCAGGTCCTTGCGGTCCACAACAAAGAGGCACTTTTCGATATCAGGGTTATCTTTCAGAAGCGTTGAGGCTTTGAAGGACGTAAGCGTCTTACCGCTACCGGTAGTATGCCAGACATAACCGTTACCACTGTCTTGGGCAATTGTGTCGACAATCGCCTTCACCGCGTATATCTGATACGGTCGCATCATCAAAAGCTTTTGCTCGCTTGCAACGAGGACCATATAACGGCTGATGGTCTGGTCGAGAGTGCATTTGGCAAGAAAGCTGTCAGCGAAACTGTCGAGATGGACTATCTTTTCGTTGTTTGCATCGGCAAATTCATAGACCGGCAGAAACCGCTCCTCAGCATTGAAGACGAAATGGCTGTTGTTGTTATTTGCAAAATAGAACGTGCGATCGCGATTACTGACAATGAAGAGCTGAAGGAAGCATAGAAGTGTCTTGGAGTAACCGCTTCCAGAATCGTTCTTGTAATCGACAATTTGTTCCATCGCCCTACGCGGGCTAATGCCAAGGGACTTCAATTCAATTTGGACAGCTGGAACGCCGTTGATCAGAATTAGGACATCATATCGATGGTGGCTGTTGTCAGTATTGATGCGGAGCTGATTGATCACCTCGAAGGTGTTTTTGCACCAGTCCCTGATATTTACGAGAGTGTAGTTGAGCGGCGTTCCATCATCTCGAGTAAAGTTGTTGCGTTCACGAAGGGTCCGGGCAGCAGTGAAGACATCAGGCGTGACTATTTCTTCCAGAAGACGCTTGAATTCACCATCCGTAAGCTTCACCTGGTTCAGGGCTTCGAATCTATTCCTGAAGTTAGCTTCAAGAGCCGCTCGATCACGAATGTCTGGGCGATATTCGTATTTGAGGGTCCCGAGTTTCGTGATCAGGGCCTCTTCAAGATCGCGTTCAGGGGTATTCGTCACCATTATAGGAAATCACTCTTTTTTATTTAGCCTAGAAGCACACAGCTTCCGGACGTGAGATATGAATATTTGGAGAGGTTGAGTCCAACACCTCGAATGAAAAAAACAATCCATTGTGAAAGGACTGTCCCATTCTTGTGTCTTTTGGGATGGAGTTGTGTTCAGATCGACAGCCTATCTCCAAAATCTCAACAGCCCATATCCTGCCACAGCACCCCCCCAAAAAAATAGTATCTCATATATAGCAACCGTCGACATTTCCGAGAAACCCTAGTCGATTGCAGCTCCCAAACAATGTTTCACACCTTTCGCACTAAGGGGCCAAGTCTCACTTAAGGTCTGTTATTTCTCTCTTCTTGGCCAATATGGCCAGAAATGCAATGAGTTTCATACTCTTCTGGATGCCGGAACTTCATCGGGCAAACGTGATTTCAGCTAAAGTCTCGACCAACAGTGTCGGCCAGATCAACAACTTGATAGTCCTGACCTCTTTGCAACGCTTCCAGCCCCGTCAAACCATCAAGTTCGCCATGCTGTTGCGTCAACAACCGATAGACCGACCAAGAACCGCCCAAACTTTCATGTAGCTCGACAAATGTCGCGTATGGTTTTCCGTCTTTGTTGAGTTGCCAGATAGGAAAACGATATCCTTTCACTGCACCTTTGAGCCCTAATAGCTCCCCGCGACGTCGCCTGTTGTGTACAGTTGCAACAGAAACTCCCAGCAGCGCAGCAAATTCCTCAGAGGTTTTCATTTCCTCACCAGCAAGGATCTCGGCGGACAGTTTTCGTCCCCGTTCTCTCGCTGCATCAATAGCATCGCGCAGTTTCGTCTTATCCGAAGAAGTTGGTATCATCCTCATACTCTCCGTCGCTGACCATCCTTCAATTTGGAACAGCAAGCTTTCCTGACAGGCTCCACTTTACCACAAAACCCTGGTTGCGTGCCGCACGAAGCTCCTATCTCTTTCCGCATGAAAAATGGCCATCAAGCAGCGGAAATGCTATAATCACTTCACAAGCTTGAGCTTCAGCCATTTTCATCCAGCGTGAATTTAAGGCAAACCAATGAAGCCTGCAGCCAACGAGGTTTTAATGAAGGAACGCTTAAAACCCAAAAGCATCTCCGACTATCTGACCCGTTCTGGCGTGAACGTTTGAGCAGTGAGCCCCCAAAATGTATCCCTGTAAAATTTCAAAGCGAGATGGTGAGTTTGCCCTGACATTGCCTGATGATCTGGTTGCCAGACTGAGCCTTAAAGAGGGGCAGACCCTTTTTGCATCAGTGCAGGATGGCGCACTCCTACTTCGTCAGGGAAACACACCTTGTTACTCGCTGGACGACCTTCTGGCCGTTACAGATTCGGAAGCACTCGTGCAAGCAAACGCACACAGTGAATGGCTGGAAGCATCTCCTGCAGTAGGACGAGAAATCATCTAGTCTACCAAACGTGACTTTACCACAATCTCTGGCTTGAATTGAGCCCGCGTCCGGCCTTCGGCACACCTATCGCGGGCGCATCAGACGCCGATCATGTTCATTCGCCTCTTCCGGCTCCAGAAACGCATTACATGCCTCAAGAATGCTGCGCGTTTCAGCCCAATCCTGCCACAGCACCTCAGATGTCCAAAGCTGAGCAAAATCAAGCATACGGATCAGAGCCGTTGTATTTCCCACTCGGGACATACTTCTCAAACCAGCAAAATATGTATCTCGAAAGACTGGGGGGATTATAGCTCTCGACTGATTATCAGCCGACATTTCTCTGTTCATGGCAATGCGTGCCATCCGTCCATTGCCATCATCGAAGGGATGCACCTCACTGATCAGGAACATGGCAAACACACCACGCCTAAATCCACCCTTAAGCTCATTAAGCATGGCAAATCCCTCTTCCAGGGTGCCAGCCACCTTTTCCGGAGACACAAATACATAGTCTCCTGCCATGTTGGCTTTGGCCTTGAACACACCAGGGTTCTTGCTCGAATGCCCCTGCATGACGCTAGCGTGATCTGTTCTTAATTGGCGAATAAAGGCGTCAAAGCTCGTTGGGGGCGAAGACATGTGTGCCGCACCAGAAACCACCTGCCACGTCCCGAAAAGGTCCTTAGCATCCTCTAAGCGCCCCTGGGGAACCTTGTTTGTAAGGATGATGTCCCGCGCTTCCTCTACGTCGAATTTAATTCCCTCAATGAAATTGGAAAAGTAAGCCTCATAGAAAGCACTCAGCTCATTTTTGGCTGGGTTTATGGCAGAGACTGGGCGATCTGAGGGGATGAACTCGTGCAGTGCCGTAAACAGCTTTTCAAACAGAACCACACGATCAGCATCAATCCGGGTTTCGCCCTTGTCTGTTCGCCTGGCAACTTCTGGGAGCACATTATTTGCACCGAGCAGGGCACCAATGACCTGATCAAGCTTTTCAGCTTCCTTTGTCATTCCCAACTGCTGTCCGACCGCAGGCACCTGATCACGCAACCGGCTTAGGCCGTCTTCCCCATAACGTTCCAGATAGGTATCGAGATACGCCTCGATTTCATCCTGGCTATATGTTCGCGCGACGCGCCGTGAAGAGGCACGGGACGGAACCATGTTTTCGATCAGGGCACGTGCCGGGCTCGGGATACGTACGCCGTTTCTGGTTCTGGTGTCGTCTGAGAGCGGCGCATGCCCACGGCGAACATAAATGGTCAAACCAGGCAGAACAGTATTCTGGCCGGTTGAGGTAACGAGAAAGATGCACCCATCATTGGCTGGCCCATTCTGAAGGGCTGTACGCCCATCAAGAACAGGTTCTGAGTATAGCTTTGAGACGATTTCCCAAAGATGACGGCGCACATAGTCCTTGAGCGGTGTATCTATATCTTTGGTATACAGCCCGCGCGCCAGCCGTCTCACTCTATTCGTCTTCAGTGCATAGGAAATTATCTGCCGCGACGATGGTGAGGTCGTGAAAAGTTCAGGCAGATTTTTTAACGACTGCATATGCAACAATTCCGCCAATAAGCATGAATAGCCCAAGCACTTTTTGGACAAACTTAACAATAAGATATGGATTTATTGACAAATAGACGAATAAGGATCGTCAAAAAAGCCATTCAAAGCTCAGATATTTCCAACTAGCGAATGCTTGCTATGTGAAAATCGATGCCACATATCTAGCCGCGAGCGAGGTACCACTTACTCAGTTGAGCCTCGTCCAAGGAAAAATAGTCCAGCAGATTTTCAGTATCCAATCGCCGACGATATAATCTCAGAGCCCCGTGGTTTATGGCATTGAACAATTTGCTATATGTCAGGCCCATATGATTGTATTTGGCGACAGCTTTAGACAACTGGATTGTTCTTTTACCTGTAGCCGGTCGCTTAGCGTTTTCTCGCAAATCATCCAACCATTCATCGACGGTTTGCCTGTCATACCACCACTTTGGCCAGCCGTCCTTTTCGGGCGAATGAAATGGATTAAGAATGCTCGCGGTACTCAGACTGTAGAGCGAGTGAAGGGACAGACCGAGTTCTTCTGCAAGCTCCTTTCTTCCGACAAAACGCGATCTGGTTTCGCCATATTCCCGCACACTGTCACGATGCACGCAGATCATCTTACCATAGCTGGTGTCGAAGGGTTTGCTCTGAAGGTAATGCCGGTCGACAAGGCGTTTGAATTCCTGGCGACCAACGCCCAATTGCTTTCGAGCAATAAAGCCCGGCACATAAATCCGTCGATCACGCTTCTTCAGTACAGAAGGACACCCTCTACCTGTCAAAATGCGATCATTCAGTCGACGGTTCATGTAATCCTGAAGCCCATCAAACAGGAACCCCAACTCCTTTTGCTGTGAAACCAGGCTTTTGTAAAAACCACCGAACATCCAGTGCATCACAATTGCACCATTCGGCGCACCTTTACCCGCACATATATCATCGAGGAATTTGAAATACCCGGAAGGCCAGTTAACCAATGCACCGGAAGCATGATCCATCTTTTCAATCATGGTTTCAGGTCTTGCTTCCAACCATCCATGGTCGATATCACCTTCTCCACGCCAGGAGCGCATCGCCAAGAAGGATATCGTCTGCAGGAGCATATAAAGATCGCCATCCACAATCTGTTTCGGGAAACCGAACTCGGTCAAATCGAATTTGCTATCAAGGAACTTGTTGGAGATGAGTTGCATGAGTGCTCTGACTGAGTCCGGGCACTCACTTCCGTGACCTCTATACTGGCACCCGAGTAGACAGGGGGCTATGCGCCCCCTGTTGAAAGTTACGGGCTCCTTGCAAGCAGGACAGGCATCACGCAACAATTCGCCATGTTCCGGACAGTGCGTAACGGCTTTCAGATCCCACAAACCCGAAACGAAGCCTTTTTCGCGCAAGCATGAAAAACAGACACGTTGACTTGGCCAGTAAAGGTATTGTTTGGGGATAATCTCTCCCATCGACAGGATAACGTGTAGATTGTTTCCCTTCGCACTTACGTAGTAGCAGAGGGACTTCATCTCCGCATCTGAAGCGCCAACAACTTTAGCTAAGCGCCCGAGACGGCTGCTCATCTTGGACAAGGTTTCTTCCGTGAGATTAACCCCGGCCAAGTTTCCGATCCAAGACATGCGTGGATACCGGTTCAGTTCAGCTATTCTGATCAGATAGCCGACCAAACTCTCGTTTTGGATAGGGGGCGATTTAAAAAGGAGGGATCTAGAGGAGGTCATAGATATTTTCCTTTCCTCCATCTTTATCCCTTGATTTCTTCTTTTTCCCAGGACGGATCGTTGCTTGCCCAACCTCGAAGGTCACAGGTCCCAATTCCTGCACAGCATCTTGCAGGTGGCAAAACCGGAGTGTCTCATCTCCCTCAATCACTGCTTTCTCGGTCGCACGATAGACAGCTTTCATCATGTGACCGAGAAGTCCTTTATTCTCATCGACCACATATTTGATCGCGTTCGGATCATTCAGAGCGGAAAACTCAGGCCTTGGGAGTGGCAAGTGCTTGTTCAGCATATGAAAGAAGAGGAAAACGGACCTGCGGTTTTCGTCCGTATCAAGATCAAATGGCACAATGCCTATCTTGCCGTTTCTTCTCGTCTCAAGCTGTGGGTTCAGTGCGAAAATGTTATGAACCTCAGGTAGCCCCGCAAACACGATCGGTTTGCGCAATATCTCTACCTGAGTTTTTAACCAGTCTGCCGCATCGTACTGTCGTTTTGCACTCCCGCGGTTGGTCAGATGCTGAAACTCATCAAAGATCAGCATCTCGACACCCGTGCGATCAACATAGTCTTTGATCCGGAGCTCCATGTCCTGCCGGGTGCCTTTCACACTCGACAGGTCTCCTAGAGCCATAAGTATGCTCGCGGCAAGGTTCTTGATCGTACAACTCTCAGGTACAATAACGAACAGTACTTTCTTGAATTGGCCGCTCTCGTTGTGAAGATTGCAGTAATCCTCAATGATGGAGGTCTTACCTGCTCCTGTTTCACCGACCATTGTCAGAATTCCCGGCCGGGCAGCATGACGTCCTGTTTGATGGAAATTCGCAATTTTGGTCAGCGCATCCTGAAAGGCATCATGTGCAATCCTGCGATCCCGGAATGCAGCAAGTTTAATAGCCTGTTCTTCGGTAAGGAGTTTCTCGAACTCATGCATCAGCTTCACCCCCATCACGGTTTTCCCTTCCCGCACGCGAAGACCTCCATCCCCGTCGTTTCAATTCCTCGTCAAGTTCTTCAGGCGACTGAAATGGTGAAGTGAATTCGGTAGCTGGCATGACATCGTCAGTATCATCTTCAGCAGCACCGTCCGAAGCAGGCAGCGGACCATTATCGTTGCCAGCTTTCCTTTCCTCGCTGCTGACACGATTGGCCGCCTTGCGTTTTCTTTTTTGGCGACTTTTAATGAGATCTTCAGCCACTTCGAACAATGACTGCCGCACTTCGAGAAATTCATCTTCCGAGGATTTTCTCAGGTCCAGCTTTTGCTTGAGCATCGCTTTGCGGATAATGCGATGACGCCAAATCGATAGTTGCGACGCATATGTCTCGTAAATGCATGTGACTGGGAGGAAAACCTTCGCGTGAGGGTCCTCGACAAAGATCGTCGACAAGTCCTCGGGATCAAATTTGACGCGAACGTTCGGGTTTACATTCTTCCCTGATCCATTTTTCATCAGAAGCTGCCGAAGCAACTGCACGGCATCCGACTGATAGCGCAATCCCATGATCTTGATACCGGCTCGGGTCAGCTTTTTTAGCTTAACCTTGAACAGCAATACAGACAGGTCTTGCTGATCGGAGATGAAACGAACCGGATGCTTCTGCACTCCGTCCTGCCATTTCTCCAGCGGAAACTGATCCAGCGTCGAATGAACTGTAACCGCATAATCATCGACGATGAATTTCGTCAGCAGGAACTCCAAGTCCTCAATTGTTAGACAGGCGGCATCCTCAGACGGATAGTCACCTCTTTGTTCTGGATTGGAAAATGTTGTGCCGGGCAAGGTATGGATCAGCTTCGTGTTTAACGTTCCGAAGAAGCGTTCAACTGCGCCCTTATAATGAGGTGTACGAGCCGGATTATATTCCAGTGAAACACCTAGCTGACTGCAACTGTCCTGCAAATCTTGCGAGTGGAACTCCAGACCATTGTCGAGAACCAAAGTATCCATCAAACCAAAACACGGCCACTCTGATGAGAACTTAGCGTCCATCATGGTACCCGGTTGGGCTTTGACTTGCGACAATACTTGTTCGAGATATTGCTCTTTTGGAAGGATTGCATGCTTCAAGCAATGCATGACTGAAACATAGCTCGGTGCTTCAAAGCTAATGTAGAACCCAACAGGCATTCGACTGTAAAGGTCCAAAGCCACTGTTAACCAAGGCCTTCCAATAACGTGCCCTGACTGAAGCCTCAGGATGATGTCCATCAAGTGATGATCCACTTGCACAATGTGCAAAGGAAATCTCGCCCCGACGCCAGCTCCGACAGAGGCAAAAACCTTGTCAGCTTCTTTTCGTCCTTTTTGGGCTGCCATCACTTCATAGGGATTGAGCCCTGCAAGAAAACGGTAGATGCTTCGCGCCGAGGGTACATGCATACGCCCAGCTTCTGGGTGAAGTTTGTTTTCTTTTACCAACCGGCCTTTAAACAGCTTGAAAACATCGAGTTTCGTCTTCGGGGTTCGGATGAGGTAGTGATCCTCGATAACTTCCTGAAGTATTTCAAACGACCGGTTGCACAGACATGTCGGCCGTCGCCCCTTCACATGGTGCCGTGGAAGAAGAGCCGTGATGTTCCGCCCACCTTTGATCCAGGCATCATACCACCTCCAAATTGCAGTGAAACTTGGCGGCATGGAAATCCCGCCCGTCACTGCTCTCTGGATCACGTCATTTATGGCTGTTGTTAAGTTGCTTTCGGCAAGATGCTCATCGACTTTTTCAACATAACTTAGCCGTTCGCGCGCAACTGCCTTATCCCTCTCATTAAAAGCATCAAACCGTTTTTCAATTTGACCTTTTAAATTGACCATCGTTTCAGGAACTTTCTGATCTATTGACGCTTCACCGTCGATGATTTTTTCCACCAGTTCTCGCGTGGAGATCAGAAGAGGCTTACCCGTTTGACAACATGTGAGGTTCAACTCACCGGTTTCGGTGTGGCAGGTGACTTTATAAACTGCCTCGTCTAAACGAACTCGAGAGTTCACCGGAATATGGATCATTGTCATTGTTCGATCTCCCCGTCGTAAAACCATACGAGGCTATCCGCGGTTATAGGCTTGTTGAGATCGACACAAAGCTTGCCTTCCGCGATATAAGGCAATACGGCCTCAAATGCGTTATCCGCACTTATTTGCCGCGCAAGTTCACCGATTGATATCCGTTTTCTTCCGCCAAAGGCACGTGCGATCGAAATAGTGGAATATATTGTTCCACCTAGCAGACGATAAGGTTGCAAGAGATCAACGTTTGAGACCAGCGGCTCTGGGCGAATTTGGTCTTCTGTCCACACTTCGAAAGAATATCCCTCACCCTGAAGTACAAGCCGGATGACTTCAAACCTATCGAATGTGTCACCTTTTAAGAGTTTATCGTTCGGCTTGACCTCGATGAATTTACGTCCCGTGCGAGTTTTGACCTCGATATCCGGGTAGTAAATCCGCTGTTTCCCGGCAAACTCGTAGATGAACCCGCCCGGCTGCGACCAGTACGCTTCCACCTCGGGCAGGACATCCAAAATTCTCATGCAATCCCGTTCGAGCTGAGATTCCCATGGAATTGAACGCCTGTTCCTGCTGCTAAAGAAACGGCCTACGACGCGGCCTTTACTAGGGGTTACTACCCTCCGTCCTGGCTTGTGCATATCATTCTCCTCATCGCTGAATTTAGGCAAAGTGGTCCTGTGGCGTGCTTGACACGCAATGCTTGCCTGAGAGGAAGGAACGTGCTAAAGGAGGAGCTACCAACTTATCTCGCTTTAGCGACGTACCTAACCGTCTCAGACATTCTGGGGCGGTTTTTGCGTTTTGGGCCTCATGGGTTGTTTTCGTTGGAAAGAATGTTTCCGACTGATCACCTAAAGGTCAAGGCCCCCTCATTTCCATACGACCTTACCCACACCGCTCACAATTTTCTGAGCCGGTGCGATGGGCGTTTTTTATGCGTGAACTGGTATTTTTTTGAGAAGGTAGCGATACAATGTCTTTTTGCATTTTGCGAAAAGACAGGATGGGAAATTGCGGTGTTCATCGTCAATTTCGGGAGATTGATACATTGTAATAGTCGTATCAGCCTCCTATTCAAAATTCAGAATATAACGCGACAAAAAGCCAGAACGTTCTGTCAGATGCTCCGATATTGAGATCAAAAAAATTTTGCCTAGGACAATTATTTCGGCATCAAAATTTTCAGAGGTTTGGGAATAGGTAGGGACTCGAAGAAACCATTTCGCTTAAAATGCAAAAAATTGTCCGTGAATGCCCATCAGACCGGAGCTGAATATTCGTTCACACAGAGGTAAGGGAACCGATCATTTAAAATCGGCCACGCAATTCAGCCAACGAAGATAGTGAATTATGATCACGGGAAAGGAGCTTTATTTATTCGAAGCTTTTTTGCCAACAGGGGCATTGTCGAGTGCCAATTTCATCATTTCCGGCGAGAATTTCATCTTCTCTGGCGAAAATTTCAACTTTTGTGGCACTCGACATCAGAAAAAATGGTAGGCCCGGAGGGACTTGAACCCCCAACCAGACCGTTATGAGCGGTCGGCTCTAACCAATTGAGCTACGGGCCCCCAAGACAAAAGTCCGGGTAAAGAAAAGACCGCACCGGTGGTCCGGTGCGGTCCCGAAAACTAGCGATTTTCCGGCCAAGGTCAAGCCCGAACGTCGCGTAATTTCTTAATAATCGAGGAACGAACGCAGTTTGCGCGAGCGCGACGGATGCTTGAGCTTGCGCAGCGCTTTCGCTTCGATCTGACGGATACGTTCGCGGGTCACGGAGAACTGCTGACCAACCTCTTCGAGGGTGTGGTCAGTGTTCATGCCAATCCCGAAACGCATACGCAGAACACGTTCTTCACGCGGGGTGAGCGATGCCAGAACGCGCGTGGTTGTTTCACGCAGGTTGGCCTGGATCGCAGCATCAAGCGGCTGAACGGCGTTCTTGTCTTCGATGAAATCGCCAAGATGGCTGTCTTCCTCGTCCCCGATCGGGGTTTCGAGCGAGATCGGCTCCTTGGCAATTTTCAGAACTTTGCGGACCTTCTCAAGCGGCATCTGGAGTTTTTCTGCCAGCTCTTCCGGGGTCGGTTCACGGCCGATTTCATGCAACATCTGGCGCGATGTACGGACCAGCTTGTTGATGGTCTCTATCATATGAACCGGAATACGGATGGTGCGCGCCTGATCGGCGATCGAACGGGTGATCGCCTGACGGATCCACCAGGTCGCATAGGTCGAAAATTTGTACCCACGGCGGTATTCGAATTTATCCACCGCCTTCATCAGGCCAATGTTGCCTTCCTGAATCAGGTCAAGGAACTGAAGACCACGGTTGGTGTATTTCTTGGCGATCGAGATCACGAGACGCAGGTTGGCCTCGATCATTTCCTTTTTCGCACGACCGGCTTCGCGTTCACCCTTGTTGACCACGCCGTAAACGCGGCGGAATTCGCCAACCGGCAAACCGACCTCGGCCGAAACACCACCGATGCCTTCACGCAGGTTGGCGATTTCTTCGGAATAGCGTTCAACAAAGGTTTTCCAGCCCTTGCCCGGCAAGCCGCCAACACGTTCCATCCAGTTCGGGTCAAGTTCATGGCCCTGATACTGTTTGATGAAGTCGGGACGTTTGATCTTGCAACGGTCGGCAAAGCGCAGAAGCTTGCCTTCAAGGCCGAGCAGACGGTTGTTCAACCCGGTCAGGTGATCGAGAAGTTCCTCAATACGGAAGTTGTTCAGGTGAACATCTTCCATCAGGTCAACCATCTCGTTCTTGAGCTTGTTGTAGCGCTTTTCGGTCGCGGCCGGAACGGCCTCACCCTTGTTCATTGCCACCAGACGCTGTTCCTGCGCCTTGTGCAATTTCTCATAGGTCTTGGCGATCAGTTCGAACTTCTCGAGAACCTGCTCGGTCAGCTCCTCTTCCATTTTGGAAAGCGAAACGTTGACCTGCTCGTTCTCATCATCGTCGTCATCATCGTCGCCGTCAGCGCTGGCCTCACCCTCTTCATCCTCGGACTTTTCAGACTCGTCGTCCTCTTCGTCCTCGTCTTCCTCGGCCTCATCGGTGAGGCCGGCCGGGGTTTCGGTCTCGGCTTCTTCGTCATCGTCGTCATTGGCCGACTCGAAGCTTTCGACATCTGCCTCTGCATCGACGTCGGTATCTTCTTCGTCTTCACCTTCGGCCGCGGCAATTTCCGCTTCCGGGCCACCGCCATAGGTGGTTTCAAGGTCAATGACGTCACGCAGCAAAAGTTCGCCAGCCTGAAGCTGGTCATGCCAGTTCACAATAGCACGAATGGTCAGCGGGCTTTCGCAAATCCCGCCAATCATCATGTCGCGACCGGCTTCGATACGTTTGGCAATGGCGATTTCGCCTTCGCGCGACAGCAGTTCAACACTGCCCATTTCGCGCAGATACATGCGCACCGGATCATCGGTCCGGCCAACATCATCTTCGGAGATGTTGCCACGCGGATCAGCATCGGAATCGTCGTTGTCGTCATTGTCGTCGGCTTCATCGCCATCGATGACATTGATGCCCATCTCGTTGAGATTGCTCATCACGTCTTCGATCTGCTCCGAGGAGAAATGCTCGGATGGCAGGGCCGCGTTCAACTCATCGACCGAGATGTGGCCCTTCTCCTTGCCCTTGGCAATGAGCTTTTTTATGGCCGACTTATATGTATCGAGAAGAGGTCCGTCTGCGTTTTCAGAAGAGTTCTTTTTCTCTTCAGCGTTCGAAGTCTTAGACGACATCTATTCCCCGTTTCCCGCTGGGTACGTTCGTACCGTTGTTGTCCCAAGCGCCGTGTCTTTCAGCGCAAATCACAAATAGCCCGATCGCTGATCCAGACCACACACGTGATCAATGATCAGTCGTCGAGCTTAAACACTTTCTCCCGGCGTCGGGCCAGATCCTCTCGTCTGTGAGAAAATCTTTCCCATTCCTCCTCGCTGGTATCTGCTGCCAACTGTCGGACGGCGTATTTTGCCTCTTCGTCCTCCAGGGAGCTTACAGCCATGGAAAAAACCTGTTTCCAACCCGTCAGGGCCCGTTCGAGCGGCGTTTCGGGCTTGGCGAAAGCGGCGTGCGCAATAACATCGGCACTAACCACCCGCAAAACTGTCTCTGACAGCCCGTCGCGCTCCAATTGGGCCTTGATCGTTTCGCAATCAAGTCCAGGATCATCGTCAAGCAGCTTTAAGACGGCCCGACGAAGATTGTCAAGCGCGGAGTCTGCACAACTATAGATTCCCAGCTGTTCACCAATCTCATCATGCAAGGCAGGATGGTTGATCAATGTCAGCAAAAGAATGGAGTCTTGCAGGTCACGCTTCTTTTGCATAGGCGGTCGCGACATGCCCGGAACCGCTTTACCGGCCGGACCCCAGAAATGGTCATTTTTTCCGCGTTTGCCACCCCATCCGGATTTTTTATTTTGGAAATTGCCCGAATTTCCCGACCGGTTTGCGGGCTTTCCGCCCCGGTCACCCTTGAACAGTTTCCAGATACGGTCGCGGAAAAACGAATTGTATTGCGACCGCACCGCTTCATCCGCAATCACGGAAATGCGTTGATTTATCGTCGCCTCAAGGGCTGCACGACGTTCCGGGGTATCAATCTTGTGCGTACCCGCATCCATGCGCCAGACAAGCTCGGCCAACGGCACGGCATGTTCGATGATTTTGCGGAAACTGTTAAAGCCGTCCGGGGCCGCCATCAGGCTATCAGGGTCTTCCCCCTCGGGCAGGATCGAAAACAGCAATGACTTGCCAGGGCGCAAAATCGGCAGTGCGCGTTCTGCGGCACGCACCGCTGCGCGCTTGCCGGCAACATCGCCATCCAGACACAGGATCGGCTCGTTGGTCATTTTCCAAAGTTCGCCAATCTGTTCTTCGGTCACCGCGGTGCCAAGTGGGGCCACTGCCCCGCGAAAGCCCGCACGGTGCAGGGCAATCACATCCATATA
>NZ_DGMR01000020.1:141714-141945 GCF_002388495.1 Thalassospira sp. UBA4513 | reverse complement strand
GTGGTCATCTCGCACGATCGTTTCTTTCTTGACCGAATTGCGACCCATATTCTGGCCTATGAGGGCAACTCGCATGTCGAGTGGTTCGAAGGAAACTATCAGGAATATGAAGCCGACTACAAACGTCGCTATGGTGAAGAGGCAAGCCGCCCGCACCGCATTAAATACAAGCCGCTGACCCGCTAAGACGGTTTTGCGCTTTGAGATTAAAGGCCACCTTCGGGTGGCCTT
>NZ_DGMR01000020.1:35138-141621 GCF_002388495.1 Thalassospira sp. UBA4513 | reverse complement strand
AGGCCACCTTCGGGTGGCCTTTTTTTTATGCCCGGATGCGAGATGCAAAAAAGCCACCGTCGCAAGGATGGTGGCTTTTGTATTCGGATATTAAGGCAGGCTATCAGAGGCCGGTTTTTGCCTTGAGTGCAGCGGTCAGGGCGCCGACATCGTCATTGTTCTGTTGGATGACCGATGTGAACTCATCGCGTTGGGTGATGCCCATGCTCAGACCTTCGATGGAAACATCAATGATCTTGTAGCTGTCATCAAATACCCGCATTCGCCAAACAATGTTTACCGGCGGGCCGTCCGGGCGGACGAACTGCGAATCGACAAAGGTGTCCTTGTTCTTCTGGGTCTCATCACCGACGACAAACTGTTCGCCGTTGAATTCCTTGAACTGGTTTGCGTAGTTGAGCGCCAGATAGTTCTGAAGCAGTACAGAAAACTCCTCGATCTCCGCTTCGGAAATCGAACGCCAGTAACGCCCCAGAACGAAGCGCGAAACGACATCCATTGCAAAATAGCGGTCCATCAGGGACACGAACTTTTTGCGGCGAACGTCGTCAGCAAGGCTTTGATCGGTCAGTTCATTCATGGCCTGGTCAGCCATGCTCTGGATGACATTTGCTGCGCTGGTTTCGACAGCGACTTCGGCAACAACGTTTGAAGACAAATCCGTTGCCGACGCCGGACCAGACCAAGCGGCTGCGATGGCGATCATCGCGGCGGTTGATATGGCGATTTTGCTGTTTACCATGACCGGCTCTTACTTGCTTGCCGCTTCGACAGCATCGTCGAAGTCAAAAGATGCACTTTCGTCTTCTACAGCGAATTCTGGTGACGGGCCACCGTTGCGAATCATCTTATTGCGTTGCTGACGATAGAGGCTGCGCAGGGCTGCGTAATAGTCGATAGACGACTTTTGCAGTTCGTTCAGCTGATTGATCGTCGCGTAACGATAATGCAGGGCTGTAAGGCCGACCGAGCCAAGATAAAGGGCTTCGGCGGTATCGCTATTCTGTGCGCCCCATGTCAGCGGGTTGGCGACATAGTCAACACCGATGCCGGCTGTATCACGCAGGTTGGACGGGCCAAGCAGCGGAAGCACAATGTAAGGGCCGCCGCCAATGCCGTAATGGGCAAGGGTCTGACCAAAATCTTCGCGACGGTACGGGATGCCGAAATCAGATGCGACATCATTGAAACCAAGGAAACCAAGCGTCGAGTTCATGATGAAACGCTGGAACGAGGCAGCGGCCTGGTCCGGGTCACCCTGCAGCAACGCGTTGAACGAGTTCAACGGTTCGTTGATGTTGCGCACGAAGCTCGCGACGGAGGTTTTAACAGGTTCCGGGGCAATGTCGCGGTACCACATTGCAGCAGGATACAGGACCATGAAATCGACCGCGCCGTTAACACCGTGAACCACGCGGTTCACCGGTTCAAGCGGATCATAATCACTCGTGTCCTGAGCGGGTTCTGTCGATGCGCACGCGGTCAGCAAAGACAGCGATCCTGCGGCACAAAGCGAAAGCAAAGTTCGAAACTTCATTATTTTTAGCCAACCGATGTTCGATACACAGACTTCCCCGACCCGAAACGCTTTTGATGCAGAACACCAAAAAACGTTACCGATCAATCCCCTGCTCGAAGGGCGATCATGTAACGCGCACGCCTCAGATATCCATTTGGTTAGCATAGGGTGAAATTAAACACCAGCATACAAAAAGTTGATCAGGATCAAGCAGTTTTCAGGTGTGGCATTTAGGCAACAAGTTTTCACGCGAAAATAGCGCTTGAACAAATATAAACATATCTTTATATCTTTCTTGTCAACGTGGAGGGCATTGGTATGGAACAGGTTCTGGCAAGATTGCGCGCAGCTGCTGAAGCAACGCGGCTTCGCTTGCTGGCGATCTGTGCCGAGTGCGAATTGACCGTCAGCGAAATCACCCAGATCATTGGTCAGAGCCAGCCGCGCGTCTCCCGACACCTTAAATTATTGTGCGAGGCAGGCCTGCTTGTCCGGTTCCGCGAAGGGACTTGGGTCTTTTATCGTACACCGCATTCCGGGCCGGGTGCCGACCTTGTGCAGCCTGTGCTGGATCTGCTGCCAAAAGATGACGAGACGCTTGCACTTGACCGTGCCCGTCTCGATCAGGTGAAGGCAGAACGTGAAAAGATCGCGACTGAATATTTCCGCGCCAATGCCGAAGACTGGGATCGGATTCGTTCGCTGCATGTCGACGAGGCAGTTGTTGAAAAAGCATTGCTTGAGGCGGTGGGTGATCTGACCGGTGGCCGGATTCTTGATGTTGGAACAGGCACCGGGCGTATTCTTGAGCTTCTCGGGCGCAACGCCGAAGAAGGCGTTGGCGTTGATATGTCACGCGAAATGTTGGCTGTTGCCCGTGCACGCCTGCAGCGCGCAGACCTGTCCAACTGCCTTGTTCGGCAAGCCGACATGTACCAGTTGCCTTATCCCGGCGGCATGTTTGACGTGGTGACCCTGCATCAGGTGCTGCATTTCGCTGAAAAGCCCGAGGCGGCCCTTGCCGAGGCAGCGCGCGTTTTGGCCCCCGGGGGCAAGCTTGTCATTGTCGACTTTGCCCAGCACGAACAGGAAGAGCTCCGCGAAGAACATGCGCATCGACGTCTTGGTTTTGATGATGGGTCCATCAATGACTGGTTCCGCGCCAGCGGTCTTGAGCCTGGCAGCGTTGTCAGTTTGCCGGGTAAGCCACTGACGGTTCGGATCTGGATGGCTCGCCCGATGTCGGCCCATGCAGCGGACAAAGTTCAAAGAAATTCAGAAAAGGCTGCGGAATAACGCGCAGCATGTATTGAAAATAACCAGATAGAAAGACCGACCCAAGGGCTCAGCCTGCGGGAAAGCGAAGACAGGATTGAGATATCGATATGATGACGGTTCCAGAAATCAACGCAGTACGCAAACACCTCAAGGTTTCGTTCGAATTCTTCCCACCGAAAACCGAGAAGATGGAAGAAACCATGTGGCGGTCGATCCATCGGCTTGCGCCGCTCAATCCGTCTTTTGTTTCGGTGACCTATGGGGCCGGCGGCACCACACGTGATCGCACACATGGCAGTGTCACCCGTATTCAGGGTGAAACCGGTATTCCGGCCGCCGCCCATTTGACCTGTGTCGGTCATAC
This sequence comes from Thalassospira sp. UBA4513, assembly GCF_002388495.1. Taxonomy (NCBI): domain Bacteria; kingdom Pseudomonadati; phylum Pseudomonadota; class Alphaproteobacteria; order Rhodospirillales; family Thalassospiraceae; genus Thalassospira; species Thalassospira sp. UBA4513. The sequence continues at coordinate 138,460 of NZ_DGMR01000020.1, read as the reverse complement.
CAAGGAAGAGATCGATCAGATCGCGCGCAGCTACTGGAACGAGGGTATCCGGTCCATCGTTGCCCTTCGCGGGGATCTGCCGGATGCGGGCGACAAGTATGAGCCGACCCCGGGTGGCTACGCCTATGCGGTTGATCTGGTTGCCGGCCTTAAGGAAATTGCCGATTTTGATATTTCGGTCTCTGCCTATCCGGAAACGCACCCGGATGCGCCGAGTTCAGATTTCGAGATTGATTATCTCAAACGCAAGATCGATGCGGGCGCCAACCGGGCAATTACCCAGTTCTTCTTTGATAACGAAACCTATCTGCGGTTCCGTGACAAATGTGTGGCTGCGGGCATCGAGGCGCCCATCGTTCCGGGCATTTTGCCGGTGACAAACTTTGCGTCGCTCTTGAAATTTGCCGATATGTGTGGTGCTTCTGTGCCGCAGCGTTTGCATTGGCGTTTCGAAGGGCTTGATGAAGATCCCGATACCCGTCGCATGGTCGCATTCCACGAAGCCATTTCGCAGGTGGAAGGTCTGATCAGCGAAGGTGTGACCGACTTCCACTTCTATACGCTTAACCGTGCCGAACTGACATATGCCATCTGCCATGCGCTGGGCATTCGCGGAACCGAACAGGTTGCAGCCTGAAACTGGTTTTGCCCTGTAACCCGGACGCATGAAGAATTGATTGGATGAAAAAGATGAATGATCGCAAGGAACGCATTGCCCTGCTGCGCAAACGGGCCGAGGAAAAGATACTGATCCTTGATGGCGCAATGGGCACGATGATCCAGAAGCACAAGCTGACCGAGGAAGACTATCGCGGCGAACGCTTTGCTGACTGGAAGCAGGACGTCAAAGGTAACAACGACCTTTTGTCGCTGACCCAGCCGGACATCATCAAGGACATCCACCTGCAGTACATCGCGGCCGGTGCGGACCTGAACGGGACCAACACGTTTAGCGCGACGACCATTGCCCAAGCCGATTACGGCATGGAAGACTTGGCCTATGAGATCAATTTCGAAAGTGCCAAGATCGCGCGTGCCGCCTGTGATGAATGGGAAGCCGCCCATCCGGGGGATGTGCGCTTTGTAAATGGTGCCATCGGCCCGACTAACCGTACGGCATCGATTTCGCCGGATGTGAACAATCCCGGCTTCCGCGCCATCACCTTTGATCAGCTCAAAGAGGCATATAAGGAAGCCACGACCGGTTTGCTGGATGGCGGGGCGGATACGCTGCTGGTGGAAACCATCTTTGATACGCTCAATGCCAAGGCAGCTTTGTTTGCCATTGACGAGGTTCTCGACGAACGCGGTGAAGATGTTCCGGTACTGATTTCAGGTACGATCACCGATGCATCCGGTCGGACGCTTTCGGGGCAGACGACAGAGGCGTTTTATAATTCCGTGCGCCATACAAAGCCGTTTTCGATTGGTCTGAACTGCGCACTCGGTGCCGCACAGCTGCGCCCGTATGTTCAGGAACTGTCGCGCATTGCCGAATGCCGCGTTTCCGTTTACCCCAATGCAGGCCTTCCGAACGAATTTGGTGAATATGACCAGACCGATGCCGAGATGGCAGAATTGGTCAAGGAATGGGCTGATACTGGCATGGTCAATCTGCTGGGGGGCTGCTGTGGTACGACACCGCCGCACATCAAGGCGATTGCCGATGCGGTGGCAAATGCCAAGCCGCGCGTTGTGCCCAAATTTGAGCCAAGAATGCGTCTGTCCGGCCTTGAGCCGTTTGATGCTGCGTAAATCTGATATTGATAGCTGAAAAGAGATCGAAAAGACCCATGACCGACATTTCCAGATTTATCAATATTGGTGAGCGGACCAACGTCGCCGGATCGCTGAAATTCAAGAAGCTGATCGTCGAGGAAGATTACGATGCAGCCCTTGAGATCGCCCGTCAGCAGGTCGAAAACGGCGCGCAGATCATCGACATCAACATGGATGATGCGATGCTTGATGCCGAAACGGCAATGGTCAAGTTCATCAACCTGATTGCGGCCGAGCCAGATATTGCCCGCGTGCCGATCATGGTCGACAGTTCCAAATGGAACGTGATTGAAGCGGGTCTGAAGTGCCTGCAGGGCAAGGGTATTGTTAACTCGATCAGCCTGAAGGAAGGCGAAGAACCCTTCATTGAACAGGCCAAAAAGCTGCGCCGCTATGGCGCGGCAGTTGTCGTCATGGCCTTTGATGAAAAAGGTCAGGCCGATACGGTTGATCGCAAGTTTGAAATCTGCAAACGCAGCTATGACGTGCTGGTCGATAAGGTTGGCTTCCCGCCAGAAGACATCATTTTCGATCCAAACATCTTTGCCGTCGCGACCGGTATCGAAGAGCACGACAATTATGCTGTCGACTTCATCGAAGCCTGCAAGCTGATCAAAAAACACCTGCCATACGCCAAGATTTCCGGTGGTGTTTCCAACGTTTCCTTCTCGTTCCGGGGCAACAACCCGGTCCGCGAAGCGATGCACTCGGTGTTCCTGTATCACGCCATCAAGGCGGGACTGGATATGGGGATCGTCAATGCCGGTCAGTTGGTTGTGTATGAAGAAATCCCGGCAGAACTGCGTGAACGCGTCGAAGACGTCATCCTGAACCGTCGTTCGGATGCGACCGACCGTTTGCTCGAAGTTGCCGAGAAATACAAAGGCACAGGCGGGCCTGAGAAAAAGGCCGACCTTGAATGGCGTAAAAAGCCGGTCAAGGAACGTCTGGCGCATGCCCTGATCAACGGTATTGCCGAGTTCGTCGAAGAAGACACCGAGGAAGCCCGTCAACAGGCAGACAAGCCGCTGCATGTGATTGAAGGTCCGTTGATGGACGGCATGAACATCGTTGGTGACCTGTTCGGTGACGGCAAGATGTTCCTGCCGCAGGTGGTGAAATCCGCGCGTGTGATGAAAAAGGCGGTGGCCTATCTGATTCCCTTCATCGAAGAGGAAAAAGATGGCAAGCACGAAACCAACGGCAAGATCTTGCTAGCGACCGTTAAGGGCGACGTGCATGACATCGGCAAGAACATCGTTGGTGTGGTGCTGCAATGTAACAACTTCGAGGTCATCGACCTTGGCGTGATGGTGCCGACCCAGAAAATCATTGAAACCGCCAAGGCCGAAAAGGTCGACATGATCGGTTTGTCGGGCCTGATTACCCCGTCGCTTGAAGAAATGACCTATGTCGCGGCCGAAATGGAACGCGAAGGGCTGGATATTCCGCTTCTGATTGGCGGGGCGACAACGTCGAAGGTCCATACCGCGGTTAAAATCGCGCCGAACTATCTGAAATCGTCTGTGGTGTACGTCATCGACGCATCGCGTGCCGTTGGTGTTGCCAGCAATTTGCTTTCAAAAACCAATGGCGAACGCTTTGCTGAGGAAATTCGCAACGAGTATATCGCGATGGCTGAAAAGCATGCAGCACAGCAACTGCAGAAAAAGCGTTTCTCGATTGTCGACGCACGTGCCAACAAGGTTCAGCTCGATTGGGACAACTTTGAAGCACCGGTTCCGCTTAAACCCGGTATCACCCTGTTTGAAGATTTTGATCTTGAAGAACTGGTGTCGCGCTTTGACTGGAAGCCGTTCTTCGAGACCTGGGAACTTCATGGCCGTTTCCCCGACATCCTGAAGGATGAAAAGGTCGGCGAAACGGCGCGGAGCCTTTATGCGGACGCGCAGGAAATGCTTAAAAAAATCGTTGCCGAAAAATGGTTCAAACCCAAGGCGGTTGTCGGTCTGTGGCCAGCCAACTCGATAGGCGATGATATCGAAGTTACCCCGGCGCCAGAGAAGAATGAGGCGGTGATGCTCCATACCCTGCGTCAGCAGATGTATCGCGAGAACAACAAGCGTCCGAACCGCGCGTTGGCCGACTATATCGCGCCAAAAGACAGCGGCAAGACCGACTATATCGGTGCCTTCGTTGTTACCGCCGGGCCAGAAGTCGAAGAAATCTCTGCCAAGCTTGAAGCAGAGCATGATGATTACAATGCCATCCTGGTCAAGGCGCTGGGCGACCGTTTTGCCGAAGCCTTCGCCGAGCATATGCACGAGAAAGTTCGTAAGGAGCTTTGGGGCTATGCACCGGACGAGGCGCTTGGCAATGATGATCTGATTGCCGAAAAATATCGCGGTATCCGTCCGGCACCGGGTTATCCGGCCTGCCCGGAACACACTGAAAAGGGCATTCTTTGGGATCTTTTGGACGCAGAGAAGAATGTTGGTGTGTCGCTGACTGAAAGCTATGCCATGACACCAACCTCTTCAGTGAGCGGTTTTTACTTTGCCAACCCGGAAGCCAAGTATTTTGGCCTTGGTAAAATCGAACGCGATCAGGTGGAAAGCTATGCCGAGCGCAAGGGCATGACCCTGGCAGAGGCAGAACGTTGGTTGGCACCGAACCTGAATTACGATCCGCGTCAGGCGAAATAAACGCCTGTCCGGTCGCAAGGAAAAGCCCCGCAGACTGCACTCTGCGGGGCTTTTTTGTGTCCAGGAATGTCGGTGCCTAGTGGCTTGCCCGACAGAACTTGCCGCGTTCAGTGATGCCAACAATCACAATGCCAATCAGGCCAAGCACGAAGTAACCGACCAGAAGCGGGATGACAGTGCCATTGAACTGCTGCCCGATAATCCCGCCGGCAATGACGCCGATCAACGTGCTGTAAACACCGGTGATCGAGGAGGCAGTGCCGGCAATCGCCCCGACCGGCTCCATCGCAAGCGAGTTGAAGTTCGGCATGGTCAGCGAAAAACAGAACAGGATTGTTGTGAGGCCGATGCCAAAGACGAACAAGGGCGGATGCCCGTCAAACCAGAGCGCAATGAGAACATTGATCAGGCTGCTGGCGGTCAAGAAGAACAGCGCGACATGAGAAATCTTGTGCATGCCGATCTTGCGTACCAGGCGCGCATTGATAAATGACGAGAAACTCATGCAGGCGGCAATCATGCCAAATGCCAGCGGGAACCAGACACCAAGCCCGTAAACCTCGGTTTCAAAGATTTGCTGAGCCGATCCGATATAGGCCATCAGGCAGGCAAACATGACGCCCATCGCCGTGGCATAGCCGAATGTCTGACGATTGGTGACGGTGGTTTTGATGTCGCGTGCGATCCGTCGCATCGACAATTTATGCCGATATTCCGGATGCAGGGTTTCAGGCATACGCAGCAGGTACCAGCAGACAATCGCAATCGCGAGGACCAAGGTGCTGACGAAAATCATATGCCAGTTGGCCAGGGCTAAAATCAGGCTGCCTGATGCCGGGGCGAACACAGGCAGAATGATGAACACCATCATGACAAACGACATGACGCGGGCCATTTCGCGCCCTTCGAAACAATCGCGCGTGATCGCCATGGTCAAAACCCGCGGTGCAGCCGCGCCAAGACCCTGCACGAAACGTGCAATAAGAAGGTGCTCATAGCTGTCGGCAAAGATCGCCATCACGGTGCCGATGCAATAAATGCCAAGTCCTGCGATCAGGGTGGGGCGGCGACCAAAACTATCGGCAAGCGGGCCATAAACGATCTGCATCAGGCCAAACGCGATCATGAAGACATAAATCAGCATCTGCATGCGGTTGCCGTCTTCGATGCCAAAGTCTTGCGCGATTGGGCCAAAGGCCGGCAGCAGATTGTCAATCGACAGGGCAACTAGCCCGATGGTGATTGCCATCAGACAGATAAATTCAACAAGACCGGGCAGCGGCCGCGCCGCCTGTGTACCCGTTGGTCGGTGGTCATTCATTGTTTTTGGTTCCGTTGAGAACGATTGGTGGCGTTTCTGGCCCTGCTTTCACGCGAGACGGGCAGAATGCTGTATTTCGTATGATTTTGGCAATGACGGTTTTCTGAAACGGGATCGCGGCACTGGGGATGCGCTGAATCCGGGTCACTTGTTGTGGCATATCTATCCGGATCAATCAACGGGCGTCAGGAATGCGAAATTAAACATGGTGGTTCTTGTCTTTACCCTTTATTCGCAGGAAAAGCTGATCCTAAGATCATGCGCACAATCAATTCGCCAACCCCGGTATTGCTGACATGGCTGAAAAGCTTTTGAAATCGAACATCTTTTTGAACCGCATGCGTCGCATCGTCAAAAGCGAGCAGCTGGTTCTGTCGATTTTGGCAATGATTGTCGGGGCACTGGCCGGGGGCGGCGCCATCCTGTTCCGAGATGGCTTGTTGCTTGTCCAGTCGTTGTTTTTCGGGACTGGCGAAGAAGCCCTTCACCGGCATCTTAGTGAAATTCCCGTCTGGCAACTTATCCTGGCCCCGGCGGTGGGCGGTCTGATTGTCGGGATTTTCATCTACAAGTTCCTGCCGGAAAGAAGACCGCACGGGGTTGCCGATGTGATCGACGCGGCATCGTTCCATGACGCGCGGATGTCGACCCGCTGCGGGATCAAAAGTGCGATTGCCAGTGCGGTGTCGCTTGGCAGTGGGGCATCCCTTGGCCGTGAAGGACCGGTTGTCCATATGGGCGCATCATTTGGCGCGTGGCTGGCGCGCATTCTTCATTTGCGCCGTTCGGCATCCCGAACACTTTTGGGGTGTGGCGTGGCATCAGCGGTGGCGGCATCGTTCAACGCGCCGCTCGCGGGCGCCCTTTTTGCCCATGAAGTTGCCCTGGGTCATTATGCCCTGACGGCTTTCGCGCCGATTGTGCTGGCATCGGTTACCGGTACGGTCATAACGCGCATCTATTACGGCGATGAGGTCGCCTTCCTGATCCCGGGGCATGAAATCCAGTCTTTTTGGGAGTTCCCGGCTTTTGCGCTTTTGGGGATTATTGCCGGTGTGGCGGCGGTTCTGGTCGTGCGCGCCATCCCGGTCGTGCAAAAAACGGCAAATCGGACCAATGCACCGCTTTGGCTGCGTCCGGCGGTTGCCGGGCTGATTGTTGGCCTGATTGCGTTGGTCTTTCCGCAGATTGTCGGTGTCGGCTATGGGGCGATGAACGATGCGCTTAATGAAAGCTACAGCCTGACTTTCCTGATCGGCTTGTTGCTTGCCAAGGGCTTTGCCGTTTCGATCTGCATGGGGCTTGGTTTTGCGGGCGGCATGTTCAGCCCAGCACTTTTCCTTGGTGCAATGCTGGGCGGGGCATTCGGGATGATCGCAACGAGTGCCTTTCCCGAGCTATCATCTGGCTATTCGGCCTACACTCTTGTTGGCATGGGGGCTGTTGCCGCGGCCATCCTTGGTGCACCGATTTCAACGACCCTGATCATCTTTGAATTGACCGGTGACTATGCGTTGACGGTTGCGGTGATGGTGGCATCTGTCCTGGCGACCGTGGTGATGGATCAGTTCCAGGGCGGATCTTTTTTCCAGTGGCAATTGAAATGTCGTGGTTTGTCGACGCGCTGGGGTAGGGAAGTCAATTTGCTGCGCACGATCAAGGTGGACGAGATCATGAAGCGCGAATACGAAACCGTCCCGCTGACCGAGGGGCTGACAACTGTCCGTGAAAAGCTGATCAACGCACCCTATTCGGAGCTTTTTGTCATTGATGATCAGGGCAAACTGCACGGAACGATCACACTGACCGATTTGCGCCACGCTGCCTTTGACCCCAATCTTGGCGATGAAGTCACAGCCGGCGAGGTGGCCCGTTCAAAACCGCCGGTCCTTTACCGGACAGACAATATCGAAAAGGCCATCAAACTGATGGAGCAAACCGGCGAAGAACATCTGCCGGTTCTTAACAGCGCCGAAGAACGCCATATCATCGGCTTCGTCCATGAAAAGGATGCGATGATGGCCTATAACAACGCCTTGCTGGAACTGCAAAGCGAAGAACGCGGTGATGCACCGCCGAAGCTGTTCTAATCCGATCCGCAATGAAAAAGAGCAGCGCTATTTTGCGCTGCTCCGTTCAAGGTTTTTAGGCCGATGTAATCAGGCGGCCAATGCAGGTTGCTGTCGTGCTGGCGAACCAGATATGACTTGGGCTGCAACCCGGCTATCAAGACCGGCAACGTTTTCTGGAATATCCGTTGCAGCCTGCTCGGCTGCATCGTCAATTTCCTGACGTTCTTTGCGTTTCTCAATTCTAGCCTGTTCGTTACGTTCCTTGTCTTTTGTCGGTAGATTGAAACTGTCACGAGCGGCAGACTTGAACTCCTCCTCGGCATCCTGCTCTGCAAGTGCAGGATCATCTTTTGCCGGATCGGAATTCGACGAGACCGGGTCTTCAGTGGTCTTGATACCGTTTGCGCTGTCATTGGCTTTGACTGCGTCCATGGCCGCAGCAAAGCTTGATGACCCGCTTCCGATATTCTGGAATTCAAGCATGACGGCTTGAACCGCGTCCGAAAGTTGGCTTTTGGAGGAGCCACCCTCAGATCCGATTGCCGCAACGCCTGAAACAGGTGCAGCGCTACCTGCGCTAAAACTTTCGATACTTTCGTGTGCACCTGACCGTTCCGCAGAACTGGCCCGGGTTGATATCGGCAACCCGTTGCCCAATCCAAAAATAGCACTCATTTCGAGATACCTTTCTTCTGGGATGCACAAAGCACAGCTGGCACTCCCAGAAGACCTCCGGGGGCGTCAGACATGCTTACCACCGGAAATCAAAGCAATTTTCAGACCATGGATGCTGAAAGCGCGGGTGAGCAAGTCACATACAGAGACCATGAAGTAGGCCGATGATGTTATTTGGTATTTCTGATCCCCCAGCTGTGACAACCTACGGCAAAAAATACCGATACCAAAGAGGGTTATGGGAAGCCGGACTTATCTATTAGGCTACGTGAAAACGGCCAAACTTTTCCAGAAGCAGGATGTATCGATATAAGATGAAGCTTCACCTCGTTGCCGGTGCCAGACCCAACTTCATGAAGATCGCGCCGCTGTTGCGCGGATTGGCGAACCATCCGGTCATTCGTCCGTCTTTTGTCCATACGGCCCAGCATTTCGACGACGCGATGTCTTCGACTATCTGGCGAGAGCTTGGATTGCCGGACCCTGATCATGTCCTGAACTGTGAGCCATTCGAAAATGGCGATCCCATTGTCGGAATGATGCAGGCATATGAGGCACTTTGTCATGAAGACCGACCCGACATGGTTCTGGTTGTCGGGGATGTTAATTCATCCCGTGCCGCAGCCATCGTTGCAATTGAGATAAACGTGCCCCTTGTTCACCTGGAAGCAGGTCTCAGATGCTTTGATCCTGAAATGCCCGAAGAGCAAAACCGTATCGAGATAGATCACAAGGCAGATCTGTTGCTGACGCCGTCGATGGATGCAGATGAAAATTTACGGGCCGAAGGGATCACGGCCGACCGCATCAAGCGTGTAGGCAATATCATGGCTGATACGTTGGCAATCATGAAAGGAACGATTGATCAGGAAGAAAGCGCCCGCAAGCTCAATCTCGTTAAAGGTCGCTATGTCCTTGTAACCCTGCATCGGCAAAGCAATGTCGATGATCTCGGACGGCTCCATCAGATAAGCCATGCGTTGATGGCGCTCGCCACCAAAGCCGATAGCTGTTTTGTTCTTCATCCCCGGACAGAGAAGCGTCTTCGGACATCAAATTTGATGGCGGCGCTGCATAATGCCGGTGTTCGCTTGCTGCCGCCGATGGGGTATGTCGGGTTTACCAGTTTGATGCAGGACGCGGGCGTTGTCGTAACAGATTCCGGTGGTGTTCAGGAAGAAACCAGCCTGCTTGGCGTGCCATGCCTGACGCTGCGCAATTCAACCGAACGTCCAATCACGATCACGCAGGGAACCAATCAGCTTGTAGGACTTGATCAGTTGAGCCATGCGGTGATGTCCGCGCTAAGTGTTTCCGACGGTTGCAAGCGGACGCCAGCCAAACTCCCGCTGTGGGATGGTATGACGGCGTCGCGTGTTGTTCGGGAACTCGAAGCCTTTCTGCCGGGCAGAGCCGGTTGATACAAACGTTCCCGCGAAGGGCTTGGTTGACGCCCGCAATGTGGTGCAGAATGTAAAAATCGTCGGGTCAATATGGAACGACACTGGCCCCCTTCGCACAGCGTGATATATATGCGGTCATGATGGATGATCCCTTCGAAATTGATGAATTCGCCGCCAGCCCCGAAATGCGTCTGGCCGATACACCGACCCCGGCATATCTCGACAATCTGAATGCCGAGCAGCGCGATGCTGTCGAAACGCTCGACGGGCCATTGCTTGTTCTGGCAGGTGCCGGAACCGGGAAAACGCGTGTTTTGACCACGCGTCTGGCGCATCTTCTGGAAACCAAGGCGCAAACCGAACGCCTGCATCCGCAGCAGATCCTTGCCGTTACCTTTACCAACCGTGCGGCAAAGGAAATGCAGGAACGTGTCGCACAGGCGCTTGGTCGTCCGGTTGAAGGTTGGTGGCTGGGAACCTTCCACTCGCTCTCAGCGCGCTTGTTGCGCCGTCATGCCGATCTGATCGGGTTAAAGTCAAACTTCACCATCCTTGATAGCGATGATCAGGTGCGCCTGCTTAAGCAGATCATGGATGCCGAACAGATCGATCCGAAAAAATGGCCAGCCAAGCAGCTGATGGGGATCATTCAGCGCTGGAAGGACAAGGGTCTGACGCCTGAACGGGTCAATGAAAGTGTCGAGTTCGCCAACGGCGGGGCCAAGCACCTTTACAAGATTTATCAGGAACGCCTCAAAGTCCTGAACGCCTGTGACTTCGGCGACCTGTTGCTGCATTGCCTGACCCTGTTCCAGCAGCACCCGGAAGTCCTGAAACAGTATCAGAACACCTTCCGCTATATTCTGGTTGACGAGTATCAGGATACCAACGTTGCCCAGTATCTGTGGCTGCGTGCAATGGCGATGGTCCATCGTAACATTTGCTGCGTTGGTGATGATGATCAGGCGATCTATAGCTGGCGCGGGGCCGAGGTCGGCAACATCCTGCGCTTTGAGTCTGATTTCCCAGGTGCCAAGGTGGTTCGTCTTGAGCAGAACTATCGTTCCACCCCGCACATTCTGGCTGCCGCGTCCAAACTGATCACGTTTAACGATGGCCGTCTGGGCAAGGAGCTGTGGACCGAGATTGATACTGGCGACAAGGTGTTTGTCAAAGGTGTCTGGGACGGTGAAGCAGAGGCCCGCCTGATCGGTGAGGATATCGAAGCCCTGCAGCGCAAGGGCGTTGGCGCATCGCAGATTGCCGTTCTGGTGCGTGCCGGTTTCCAGACCCGCGAGTTTGAGGAGCGCCTGATCACGCTGGGTATTCCGTACCGCGTTGTCGGTGGTCCGCGCTTCTATGAACGTCAGGAAATCCGTGATGCGCTGGCCTATATCCGGCTTGTTGCGCAGCCTGATGACAGTCTGGCATTTGAGCGCATCGTCAATGTACCCAAGCGCGGGGTTGGCAAGGCAACGCTTCAGACATTGCATCAATATTCCCGTGATCAGGCGATCTCGCTTCCGGCGGCGGCGCGCGATTTGTTGGATACCGAAGAACTCAAACCCAAGATGCGCCAAAGCATCGGCGGTCTTTTGGGGGATTTCAAACGCTGGCGCGAAATGCTTGGCAACAGCAGCCATGTCGAAGTCGTTGAAACCGTTCTTGATGAAAGCGGCTATACCGATATGTGGCGGACTTCGAAGGAAATTGATGCGCCCGGCCGTCTGGAAAACCTGAAAGAACTGGTATCCGCAATTGGCGAGTTCGAGAACCTGACCAGCTTCCTCGAACATGTCTCGTTGGTGATGGAAAATGCGCAGAACGATCATGAGGAAAAAGTCACCATCATGACCCTGCACGCCGCCAAGGGACTGGAGTTCGATTATGTCTTCCTGCCCGGTTGGGAAGAGGGCGTCTTCCCGCATCAACGCGCGATGGATGAAAGCGGGGTCAAGGGCCTCGAGGAAGAGCGTCGTCTTGCCTATGTCGGGATCACCCGGGCGCGCAAACGTGCGACCATCTGTTATGCGGCCAATCGGCGCATCTATAACCAGTGGCAATCAGCCCTGCCATCGCGCTTTGTTGATGAGTTGCCGGACGAACATATCGAACGCAGCAGCGATACCGGTCTTGGCGGGCATGGTGGCAATCATTCACCAGGTGCGTGGGGTGCCGATGACTGGATGAAAATGCCAAGCTGGGCAAGCGACAGTGGCAGCACGCCGTCGCGCAATCCGGTATCGGGTGCGGGGGAGCGTAAATTCGCCTCAAGCGGTTGGCAGGATCGCGTGCGCAAGAACGTGATTGATGTGAAGCCCGACGGTGAAACCAGTTATTCCACCAGTTCCAACTCATCGAAATACAAGGTGGGTGATACGGTGCGCCATCGCAAGTTCGGGTCGGGAACCGTCCGTGCGGTCGATGGCAACAAACTGGAAATCCATTTCGAAAGTGTCGGCACCAAGAAAGTGGTCGACAGCTTCATCCTGCCGGGGTAAGCCCCGGACAACATTTTCGGATGACCGATTTAACCGGGCGGAGCACATTTGCCGCCCACACGAGCGAGAAGCGATATGACCGAACCCGTCCTTTGCTATAACTTCAAGTTCGAAGTTGATGGCGCCTATGCGCAGATGTTTGCCGACGCGCTGTTTGATTATTGCGATGCGCTTTCGCATTTCGAGCGTGATGGCAACCCTGACGGACCTTGGCGTATCGAAGGCTTTGCCGGTGAGATGTTTGACAAGGGTGCGGTTGAGACCGCGTTGTCGATCATGGCATCCGCAGTTGGCATTGATACGCCAACCGTGACCTTTGGCACCTATGAGCCAAAGGACTGGGTCAGCGAAAACCTGCGCAGCTTCAAGCCGATCTCGGTCGGGCGTTTCTTTGTCCATGGTTCGCACTGGAACGAGGAAATCCCGGTATCCAGAACAGCGCTTCAGGTCGATGCCGGTCTGGCATTCGGGTCTGGTGAACATCAAACTACCAAGGGATGTCTTGCTGCAATCGACTGGTTGGCCAAACGCGGACCGCGTCAGAATGCGCTTGATATGGGCTGTGGGTCCGGCATTTTGGGCATGGCCTGTGCCAAAACCTGGCGGTGTCCGGTGATGATGGCCGATATTGATGCCGCATCGGTTCGGGTTGCACGCGAAAATGCCAAAACCAACAAGATCGCCGATCTTGTCACGGCCATTCATTCAAACGGTTTTCAGGATGCCCGTATTCGTGATGCCGGGTATTATGACATTGTCTGTGCCAACATCCTTGCCCGCCCGCTGCGTGGCATGGCGCATGACCTGACCAGTACGCTCTCGGAAAACGGTGTTGTCATCCTCTCAGGCCTTCTTGCGCATCAGGAACAGTTTGTTCTGTCGGCCTACCGCGACGTCGGGCTTTCCCTGATCAATCGCTTCAAGGTCGAAAACTGGACAACACTTGTTGTCGGCTAAGCCATAAGGGCGAAGACAAAGCGATATATCCCCAGAAGACCAAGGCCGACGATAAGGACGCCAACCGCAATCATAAGCGGCTTTCGCGGGATGATTTTGACAAGCACGGCCGCCAATGGGGCGGCCGGCACACCGCCGATTACAAGTGCCAGTGCCGCCATCCCGAAGCTTTCCAATCCGAATGATCCGGCAAATGTAACGGTAATCGTCACGGTTACAAAAAACTCGGCCGCAGCAGACGTTCCAAGCATGCGGTGCGGTTCATTGCCGCGATAGACCAGCGTGCTTGATACAATAGGTCCCCAGCCGCCACCCCCGATTGCATCAAGAAATCCACCGATCATGCCAAGCGGGGTAAGCCCACGGATTGCCGCAGGCGGCTGAACTTTGCGAAGCGCCTTTGCAATTACAAGAACGCCAAGGGCACTAAGATACAGCGCGACAAACGGAGCCAAATAGTCCCCGATCCCCGATGATAAAAGAGCGGCCCCGGCACAGCCGCCTATTGCACCGGCAAGTGCCAGTTGACGGACCATGCGCCAATCGACATTGCGTGCAAAATGGTGGGCTGTACCGGAAACAGCGGTGGTTGCAATCTCGGCGGCGTGGACAGTCGCACTTGCCTGTGCAGGTGGTAAGCCAAGCGTGATCAAAAGGGAAGTTGAGGTCAGGCCATAGGCCATACCAAGGGCACCATCAATCAATTGGGCGATAAATCCAATCAGAACGATCCACCAGAAAAACTCATCCATCTTCGCCGCTAGCTCCAGGCATGGATACGATGCTGCAAAGTGTAGCAAGTTGGCGGCAATGCGATATTGCGTTGTGATTTTTGGGTGGCATTGCCGTTATGCATTAATGCCACGAGACTTTTGACAATTAGGTGCCCACGGATAACGGGCAATGCCTAACAGGTTCGCACCGGGACGCGGAAACGCCCATCACCAAAACCGCCTTGTCGGTCGCTATTGCATGATGACCAGGTGCACGATCCGGTTGCTTTGATCGATTTTCCGTATGCTGATTTTCTCCGATTCGCATTGCAATCGAGCCTTCGGAATAGAAATCCCTGAGATACCAGAACTTCTCCATCAAATTTCAATCAAAGGTTTTCAATTCTTTTTCCGCGAAATCCCTTGGAAACAGGGCAAAAAATAGCCTGAGAACCGATCTCACACTTTTTGCGTATGTTGCAATATACAATACCAACGGATAGGTTTTATCTATTCGCTCGTAGTATTTTGTATCTGGCATGGGGCAGAGTGATTGAGTGAGCTTGAACGTCGCATTTTGGTTGTAGATGACGAACCGCCGATCCGAAAATTGCTGGCACGTATCTTGGAGCGTGCCGGTTTTGAAGTGGTGGTTGCATCTGACGGACTTGAAGCGCTTGAGACAGTAAAATCTGACGCATCATTGCGTCTGGTTGTTTCTGATTTGCGCATGCCAAATTGCAGTGGTCTGGACTTCGTCAAACGGGCAATCAACGAATACAAACGGGATTTCGAATTCATTCTGCTGACCGGGGATGGTGACAAGAGCGATGCCGTAACGGCACTGCGTCTTGGTGTGCGGGAATTTCTTGATAAGCCGATTGAACGTGCCGATCTTGAACGCGCCGCACTTGATGCGCAGGCACGACTGCAGGAACGGGACCGCGAAGTCGAACGTGTTCGGAAACTCGAACTGGAAAATATCAGTCAGTCGAAAACTCTGGATGACATCAGCCGCAAACTTGGCGGAGCCGAACAGGAAATGATCGATCGGCTGAGCCTGATTTCCCAGTATCGGGACATCGAAACCGCGGAGCATTGTGTTCGCGTCGGTCTTTATTCCCAATTGCTGGCAGAGATGGCCGGTCTGGATCAGAATGTTCAACGGACAATCCGTCTGGCCGGCATTCTTCATGATATCGGAAAAGTCGGCGTGCCCGACGAGGTGCTTCTGAAAAATGGAAAGCTGACTGACGACGAATTCAAGGTCATGCAGCGCCACACAGAGATCGGCTTTGCGATGCTCAATTCATCAGACAACCCGGTTCTGGGGCAGGCCGCAATCATTGCGCGCTATCATCACGAACATTGGGAAGGGTCAGGCTATTGTGTGGGCCTGTCGGGTGCGGATATCCCGATGATTGCGCGGATCGTCTCACTGGCAGACGTATATGACGCCCTTCGCAGTGCGCGCCGATACAAACCGGCCTATGGCCACACGGAGGCTGTGAATATCATCACCAAAGGTGACGAGCGAACATCCCCGGAGATGTTCGATCCGAAACTTTTGGGGCTGTTTGCCGATAATCATCTGCGCTTTGAAAGCATCTATAACAGCATGCCCGACCAGTTGGTCTGAGAATGGGGTCCGATAACTCATGCCAAAAAGATTAAGCGCCAATCTGGACCGGACAAGAAACCGCATCGCAGACTTTATGCTGTTTGTGATGTCGATTGGCGGGTTGCCTGCACTGGTTTCCTCGATGTTGCGCGAAGCAAGCCAGCGTTCGATCACGGTCGAGATCATCCATCTTTTGGTTTTTCTGGCCGTTGTTGCCGGTCTTGTACTGCGCAAGCGCTTATCGACCTTTACCAAGTCGGTTGTGATTGTCGCCGCAATGACAAGCATGTCGTTGCTTTATATCGTCAGGTTTTCACCCGCAAGCGGCATGGCGATGATGATTGTATCGACGGTGATCGTGGCGCTGTTCTGGCGATTTTCCATCACCATTCGATACGCGGTGTTCTGCGTTGTCGCGATTGCAAGCGTCGGCGTGATGCGTGTTTTCAACCTCGACGGCGGCTTGATCACCGATAGCGGCACCGTTCCCCATACGTTGCCGGTTTGGGGATCTGCGCTGTTTGGGTATGTCTGGATGACCGCGTCACTTGTTGTCGGGATCGTCTGGATGCGGCAGGCACTTTTGCAAACCAGCATGGACCAGTTGCGTTCGCAGAACGAACTGATGTCGGGCAAAAAGTTTCTTGAACAAATCCGCGAAAGTGCGTCCGAAGTCGCAAACCATTTCTCGTCACTTGAGCGCATCGAAAATGCGTCTTTCCGCCCGACATTGAAGCGTTTTGCCAACCTGATGAATTGTGAACGGGCAAGTCTGTGGTTGGAAAAAGATGATGGTGACGTTGAGTGCGTCGGGCTGTTTGATGCCAATGATCCGTCGGCGAAACACGATGGCATGATTTTGAAGCGCGCGGTACTGCCGCGATATTTTGCAGCACTGGAAACCGGGCAGATCATCGATGCGGACAACGCCGTTGAAGATCCGCGTACTTCCGAACTTAAAGACGCCTATCTGATCCCGATGAATATCAAGGCAATCCTTGATGTGGCGTTGATTTCGGCGGCTGGCCGAATGGGGATATTGTGCTTTGAGTCTGTCGGGCGGACCAGAGTATGGCGCCCTGAGGAAATCGTTTTCGCCCATATGGCAGGTGGGTTGTTGGCAGCCGCCGCAGGCATGAAAAATGTCATGGAAGCCAATGACGAGCTTAGCTTCTCGCGCCGTCGCTTTGAGGCGGTTGCCAATTACACATATGGCTGGGAAAGCTGGATTGCGCCTGATGGCAAACTGATCTGGGTGAACCCGGGGATTGAACGCGTTCTGGGCTACACGGTCGATGAATGTATGGCTTGTGGTGATTATCCGCTGTCATTTGTTGCGCCCGAGGATCGTGACCGTGTGCGCCACTATATTGACGAAGGTCTTGATGGCCTGTCAGGCAGTGACCGCGAATTCACCGGTGTTCACAAGGATGGCCGCAAGGTCGGTATCGACATGTCATGGCAACCGATCGCCGATAGCGACGGTGGGAACCTCGGCATCAGGATCAGTTGCCGCGATATCACCGAACGCATCCGTTATCGCCAGGATCTTGAGGTTGCCAAAAGTGATCTGGAGGCCAACCAGCGCCGCCTGCGCGCGCACTTCAACAACGCGAAAATCGGGGTGTTTTACTGGACGCCGGACCGAACCATCATAGAGGTGAACGAAACCGCCTGCCAGCTGTTTGGCTATAATGCCGATGAGATGGTCGGCAAGAAGCTTGAACTTCTGGTGCCCGAGGAAGACCGGGCGCGGCTTGGCACTCTGATCGAACGGATCATGGAAACGCAAAACAGCGTCAATAACCGGTTCGAGAATGTCAAAAGCGACGGCAGCCGCATCATCTGCGAATGGTATGAAAGCCCGATATTTGATGCCAATGGCGAACTGGATTGTATCGCCAGTTTCGCACTGGATGTGACGGAGCGCGAACGCCATCAGGAGACACTGGAATCCATTTATCGTGGTATTCGCTATCAGGTCGGTGCCGGGTTCTTTGAAAACCTGACAAAGGTTCTGTGTGAAACACTTGATATGACCTATTGCCATATCGCCGAACTTGTCGGTGATCGGGTGAAATCAGTTGCGTTCTATTCCCCGGATGGCAGTCGTGGTGGCCTTGATTTCGCCCTGGCGGGATCTGCGGCGGAACGCGTTATCAAGGAAGGCACGTTTGTCTGCAAAGACAATTTTTCCGTTTTGATGAAGGATGTCCAAAAGGTCACTGACGTTGATGTCGTTGGATATGTCGGGGCCGCACTTTACGATAGTGAGGCACGCCCGATCGGTATTCTGGTGACCATATCGGACAAACCACTTGGTGATCCGGAACTGGCGAAATCCATTGTCGAAGTGTTCGCGTCACGGGCGTCTGCCGAACTTCAGCGTCTTCAGTCCGAACGCAAACGTGAAAAACTTGAACAGCAACTGCGTCATTCCCAACGGATGGAAACCATCGGTGTTCTTGCGGGCGGGATCGCGCATGACTTCAACAATATCTTGCAGCCAATCAGTGGCTATGCCGAACTGCTTTATTCCGATTTGCCCGAAGATTCACCGCTGCGTGAAGATGTTATGGAAATTCGCCAGGGGGCGGACCGGGCCCGTGATCTTGTCCGTCAAATTCTGGCATTCAGCCGGAATTCAGAAACCGAACGTTCTCCGATTGATGTCGGGTCGATGATTTCGGGCACGGTTCGTTTTGCCCGTGGGTCCATGCCATCAAGTGTCTCGATCAAGGTCGAACTGGGGGCGAAATCCATGACCGTGATGGGCAACGCAACACAGCTTGATCAGTGTCAGATGAACCTGATCACCAATGCCTGTCATGCCGTTGGCGAACAGGGCGAAATCCGGGTAAAGGCAAGCCGCTTCGAAGTCACCGAAGACAGTCTGGAACTACATCCGTTATTGACGGTCGGGCGCTATATCCAGATTAGCGTCGTGGATAACGGCGTCGGTATGGAGCCGGAAACAGCCAAAAGGATCTTTGATCCGTTCTTTACCACCAAGGAGCCGGGCAAGGGTACTGGTCTTGGCCTGTCTACGGTGCATGGCATCGTGACCGGTCACAAGGGCGAGATATCGGTCTATAGCCGCCTGGGGCAGGGAACCCGGTTTGCGATCCTGTTGCCGGAACATGATCGCGAAGCCACGGATGAAAAGCGCGAAACCCGCAGTCTGTCGGCAGGTGCAGGCGGGCATCTTGCGGTCGTGGATGACGAGGAAAAGAACCTCAGGCTGTGCGCGCGGATGCTGGAGCGGATCGGATATTCCGTCGATACGTTTAACGAGGCCGCCAAGGCGCTCGAAGCGCTGAGTGCACCGGATGCACATTTTGATGCGCTTCTGACTGATCAGACCATGCCGGGCATGACCGGCCAGAAACTGATCGAAAAGCTGCGAGAAGCTGGCAATGACATTCCTGTTGTCGTGATGACCGGGTATGCCTCAGACGAGGTCACCGACGCCTTCAATGCTTTGGGGGTTGCGCGCATACTGGCCAAGCCACTTGATATCATTGAATTGCATGATGGCTTGGCCGCGGTGTTTGGCGAACCAAAAGACGTGGCGATGGCGTCTGCCGATTTGCCGGGAAAGCCTGAAACCCGCTAAAAGCAACCAAATCCGGAAAGTCGTCGGGTATCAGGCTTGATCGGTCGTGCTACCGGCCGCCGGATACGTCAATGATGCTGCCTGTGACATAGGACGCGTCGCCCGAGATAAGCCAAAAGATGCTTTGGGCGACTTCCTGCGGGTCGCCGGCACGTCCCAACGGGCAATTCGGGCCGAGTTCATGGGCGCGTTCCGGGCGGCCACCACTGGCATGAATATCGGTTTCGATGATGCCCGGGCGGACAGCATTGACACGGATCCCTTTCGGGCCGAGTTCCTTGGCAAGGCCGATGGTCAGCGTGTCGATTGCCGCTTTTGATCCGGCGTAATCGATATATTCGCCAGGTGAGCCAAGCTTTGCCGCAATGGACGAAACATTGACGATGGCGGTACCGGAACGAAGGGTTCGTGCGGCTTCGCGTGCAACCAGATAGGCCCCAAGCACGTTGGTATCGAACACGGATTTCATGCGATCAATATCCATATCCGCAAGTGTGCTTTGCCGGGCGACAATGCCTGCATTATTGACCACGGCGTCAATCGCGCCAAACCGATCACGTGCGGCCTCAAACAAGGCAATAACGCTGTCTTCATCGCGGACATCGCATTTGCGGGCAATCACATTGCCGGTGAATCCGGCGCGCTCGCACATCGCACATGTTTCATCAGCACTTTCCTGATTGCCAACAAAGCTTAGCGCAACGTTCCAGCCTTTGGCAGCAAAAAGAACAGCAGTTGCGCGTCCGATACCGCGTGATCCACCGGTGATCAGAACTGTCTTGGTCATTTCCACTCCGCATCGTGATCATGATTTACTGTTCGGGGCACTATGGCGTGCTGGCCTGCGACTGGTCAAAAAGAAACGGCCCTGCTGTGGAGAAGCAGGGCCGTTTCAGAGGGAAAAGACAAAAATGCCGCAAGGATCATGAACCGTGATCCTGCGCTTCGTCTTTTGATGCAGACCAACCCGGGCGGGATTGATCCGTTATTCCGTATCCTTGGCATCTTGCGGGTCGTTTTTAGTTCGATCCGCAATGTCGTCTGCCGGATGGGCAGGGCCAGTATCAAGACCGAGCGCAGTTTTCTGACCAAGGGCCAGGCGCTCAAGGCCGTCATAGGCCGTCTGGCGACGACGGGATTGTATGACGCTCAAGGCAGTAATAGGAAAACGGATCACCGTTCATGGTCTCCAGCAAATTGACGTCCCGACGGGCCATCTTTTTGTCGCGGGACTGTCATACGTTAACCTTTGGCTAATGTGCATTGCGAAGGTTGCAACGCATTCATACGCGGGATGCATGCACCGGTGTTTCGGGCGGGTAAAAGGGCGTAGTATGTCCGAAAGTTCTTTGGTGCTTGCGCGACATCGGCACAAACCCTTACATAGGTCTTACCACCTGCCCAATGCCCCACATGTTTTAAAGAGGATCTTCATGGCCATTTCCGGTGATGCTCAACTTGCCAAACTGCTTGAAGCCGCCAATGTCGACAAGGATGTTAGCGCTGTCATCGACCTGATTGACGGTGTTCTGGCCGCAGCCCAGGGCAGCACGCGAGAAGACTGGATTGATCTGATTTGCCAATCCCCGGATGATGCCCTGCGGGCCGAATTGCTGGCCCTGCGGGATGAGCGCAAAACGCTTTTTAAAATGGCCAAGGATGATTTTGACGCCGCCCATCGACTGGATGCCTTGCGCACCTATCTGGCGGCCAAGGGCGTTGACGGCTTTATTGTGCCGCGCGCCGATGAACATCAGGGCGAAAACGTACCAGCACGGGCCGAACGTCTGGCGTGGCTGACCGGCTTTACCGGATCTGCGGGCGCAGCTGTTGTGTTGCGCAATAAGGCCGCCGTTTTTGTCGATGGCCGTTACACCATTCAGGTGCGCCAGCAAGTTAACCGTGATCTGTTCGAATACCGCCACCTGGTCGAAGAACCAGTCGTCGGCTGGTTGCATGACCACCTGAAATCGGGCGAGAAGCTTGCTTATGATCCGTGGCTGCATACCGTGCAACAGGCGACCCATCTGCGGTCTGCCTGTGAAGCCGTGGGGGCGGAACTGATCGCGATTGATACCAACCCGATTGACGCCATCTGGCATGCGCAGCCGCACCTGCCGCTTGGCCCGGTGCGGCCACATCCGATGGAATATGCTGGGAAATCCAGTTTTGAAAAGCGCACCCAGATTGCCGAAATCCTGTCGCGCATTTCGTGCGACAGCGCCATTCTTTCGGCACCGGACAGCATCGCGTGGCTTTTGAATATCCGTGGTGCCGATGTGCCGCAAACACCGCTTGCACTTGGCTATGCGATCATCAACGGCGATGCCTCGGTCGAACTTTTCATGGACGAACGCAAGATCGCGCCGGAAACGCTCAAATGGCTGTCGGGTGAGGCAACCTTGCGGGCACCGGGCGAACTCGGGGATTCCCTGAAGGCGATGGGCAATCAGGCGGTGCGTCTGGATGAAGCCACAGCAGCCGACTGGCTGCGCATGAAATTGTCTGAGGCTGGTGCCACCGTGCGTGTCGGGCGTGATCCGGTCGCCATTCCCAAGGCGTGTAAGAACGAGGTCGAACTTGAAGGTTCGCGCAAGGCTCACAAACGCGACGGCGAAAAGATCATTCTTTATTTCAAATGGCTTGATGAAACGGCGGCGAACGGTGATGTCGACGAACGCGCGGCAGCCGACATGTTGCTGTCGATGCGTGCCGAAGATCCGCTGTTCCGTGATTCAAGCTTTGAAACCATTCCGGGCAGTGGCCCGAACGGGGCGCTTTGCCATTACCGCAATACCCCGGAAACCAACCGCAATCTGACCCCGGGCGAGATTTTCCTGATTGATTCCGGCGCGCAATATCTTGATGGCACCACCGACATCACGCGCACGACCGTGATCGGGAATCCGACACAGGAACATCGCGACCGGTTCACCCGCGTGCTTAAGGGGCATATTGCGCTTGCCCGTGCCATATTCCCGGTGGGAACGACGGGCCAACAGCTTGATACGCTGGCACGCATGCCACTTTGGGAAGCCGGGCTTGATTTTGACCATGGCACCGGCCACGGCGTTGGCAGCTACCTTGGTGTGCATGAAGGTCCGCAACGCATTTCCAAGGCGCCGAACACGGTGGCCCTGAAACCGGGGATGATCCTTTCGAACGAGCCGGGCTTTTATAAGGAAGGCGAATACGGCATTCGCATTGAAAACCTGATTGCGGTAACTGAAATCGATGCGCCGATTGGGGCCGATCGCAAGATGCTTGGCTTTGAAACGCTGACTTTCTCGCCGATTGATCGCAAACTGATCGATCCGGAATTGATGACCAGGGACGAGTTGCAGTGGCTTAACGATTACCACGCACAGGTCTATGCGATGTATGCCGATGATCTCGATGATGATCATCGTGAATGGCTGCAAAACGCAACAGCGCCGATCAAAAAGAAATCAGACTGATTTCCCGCTGCGTACTTGGCGCTGACAAACAGGGTCGAATGCCCTATTAAGACTGCATTGGATCGATTCAAGAAAAGCGGTAAACCGCTTCTGAAAGCAGGAGGAATATATGGCTGAAGTCGAAGCCCAGTGGATGGCTAATCCTGATCGCTATAACGACGAAAACTGGGACCGTTGCGGGCGCAGTGGATTGCTTCTGCCGAAAATCACGCTTGGTCTGTGGCAGAATTTCGGTGGCGTGGATGTCTATGAAACCCAGCGGGCGATGATCCGTCGCGCGTTTGATCGCGGTGTGTTCCACTTTGATCTTGCCAACAACTATGGCCCGCCGCCGGGCTCGGCCGAAGAAAACTTTGGCAAGGTTCTGTCTCAGGATCTTAAAAGCCATCGCGACGAGTTGATCATTTCCACCAAGGCGGGCTATCGCATGTGGCCGGGACCGTTTGGGGAATGGGGATCGCGCAAGTATCTGATTTCCAGCCTTGATCAAAGCCTTAAGCGGATGGGGCTGGATTATGTCGATATCTTCTATTCCCACCGGGTTGATCCCAACACCCCGCTTGCCGAGACCATGGGCGTACTTGACCAGATCGTGCGGTCTGGCAAGGCGCTTTATGTCGGGATTTCGTCCTATTCGCCGGAAATGACCCGTGAAGCGCATGCGATCCTCAAGGACATGGGAACGCCATGCGTCATTCATCAGCCGTCCTATTCGATGGTCAATCGCTGGGTCGAGGATGGTCTGCTTGATACCCTTTCCGAGCTTGGTATGGGCTGCATTGCCTTCTCGCCACTTGCACAGGGTCTTTTGACCAACAAGTACCTGAATGGCGTGCCCGAGGATTCCCGTGCCGCTCTTGAAGGATCCTTCCAGAAAGGCATGCTGAGCGAGGAAAACATCAATCGCGTTCGCGCACTGAACGAGATTGCCAAACGTCGTGGTCAAAGCTTGGCCCAGATGGCGATTGCCTGGGTGCTGCGCCGCCCCGAGGTGACCTCTGCCCTGATCGGGGCGCGTCATGTTCAGCAGCTTGATAACAGCCTTGATGCGCTTAATAACCTTGAATTCAGTGCAGACGAGTTGGCCGAGATCGATAAATATGCCGGGGATGCCGGTATCAATCTTTGGCAGAAATCGTCGGACAGTCAGGCACCGGTCTGATCCAAACGGTTGATACGATGATAAAAACCCCGACCGAAAGATGCTTCGGTCGGGGTTTTGTTTATCAGAGCCCGTGTTGGCTTATTTTTGGTTGGCCATCGGGACGGTGCCGGCAAGATCACGCAATGTATCGACAACCGCCTTGCCCCCGGCACTCAGCGGGCGATCCTGTAACCATGACAGCATCACCTTGCGCGACAGTTCCGGGTTGGTGATGCGCCGTGCCTTCAGACGCCCGGTCGAAAGTTCCTGAACCAGCGAACTGCGCGGCAGGACGGTATGCCCGACATTGCGGGTCACCAGATCGACCAAAACGCGAAGGGCATCGGCCTCTACCACCGGGGTCAACGGACGTCCGGCGCGAAAGGCGGCTTCCTGCATCATGGCGCGCAGCCCGTGCTTGTTGGTCGGCATGATGAGTGGCAGGGACAAAACATCTTCATAGGCGATTTCGGTTTCCTGTTCGCCGACCTGCGACGGATGGGAAATCAGAAACAGGTCTTCGCGCCAAAGCTGTTCTGCATGCAGGCTGCGTGAAATCATGCCGTCATGAAGGATGCCGATATCAAGCCGCCCGGACAGTAACCCTTCCTGCACATCGCCGGTCAGGTCTTCGGCGACCGTAATGTTAAGGTCAGGATACCGATCACGCAGAGTTTCAATCAGCGCCCCAGTAATCACGATCCCGGCGCTGGGCGGAACGCCGACATGCACATGGCCTGTCACCTGACTGCTGCGGGCCGAAAGATCCGCTTCAAGACGCGCAAGATCGGTCAGGATCACACGGGCCCGTTCGGCAAGCATCTGGCCCGCCTCGGTCAATTTCACGCCGCGTCCGGTGCGTTCCAGCAGTTTGGTATCAAGGGCCTCTTCGAGAAGGTTAAGCTGCCGACTAAGTGCGGGCTGCGACAAATTAAGTCGCTCTGCCGCGCGTGACAGGCTGCCGAGTTCGGCAATATGTACAAAGCTTCGAAGTTGTTTGATATCCATCGGACGTGATCCTGAGCAGCTTTGCGCATCCATGCGCCTGCTAGATATAGCCAAAGCTGATATCTGATAGCAATTAATTCGAATTGAATAATGGCAGTTCACGGGTAACTATGGCAACCGATAGAGGATCGGAGAAACCCATGACGCCACCACCGTCACCTTCTGAGCCCGGGCAACAGGTTGTTACGCCTGTCGTGTCGCCTGCGGGTTCCGCGCTGACCATTGTATTGCTTGCGACAGCCGCCTTGGCCATGAAAGGCCTTCTGGCAAAATTTGTTTATGCTACGGGCATGACAGTGGATGGCTTGTTGCTGTTGCGGTTTCTGATTGCCATGCCGCTCTTCTGGCTTGGGGTGGTTTTGTTTGGCAAGAACCGGCCGGGCGACCGCAAGATGAAGCCGGTCGATCTTGCCTGGGGCGGGCTTTATGGCGGGCTGTTTTTCCTTGCTGCCTTGTTTGATTTTACCGCCGTTTCGTTGATTGAAGTCACCGTTTCAAGGATCGTGCTGTTTACGTTCCCGGCCGTCGTGATGATCCTTGAGGTGCTCCATAAACGGCGCTTTCCGCCATTTCGCCAGATTGTCTGCTTTGTCATAACCTATGTCGGGCTTGTTCTGGTCCTGGCACCGGGCGGGTTTGGCGAAGTATCGCAGGAGTTGTGGTACGGGGCGGCTTGGGCGTTCGGTTCTGCTGTGACCTATGCGATTTATCTCTATTTCGGGCAACGGATGATTACCGTTATCGGGTCGATGCATTTTGCAGCCCTGATCAACACCATGGCCGGTATTTGCATGGTGATTTACCAACTGATCGTGCAAAACCCACTGAACCTGAACGTGGCCGGCATCATGTGGACGGCAGGCATTTCGATATTTTGCACCGTTATTCCGTTCTTCCTGCTGTACGAGGGCATTCGAAGGGTCGGTGCGACACAGGCATCGTTGATATCTCTTTCGGGGCCAGCCATGACCTTCTTCGCCGCCTGGCTGTTCTTGGGCGAGGTGCTCACAGTGCCACAATTGGTTGGGTTTGTGGTGGTCACACTCGGTGTGGCGTCACTTAAAAACAGCTTTACGCTGGCGGGGCTGGGACGGTTGCTGGCACGGCCATTCGCATCGGGCGGGACGTCGCAACGCTAATTGGGTTTGACGTTATTCGTCACGCTGCCAGCGGCGAACTTCAATTTCATGTTCGGGTAAGCGCTCGCCGCGCCGCCATTTCAGCGGATCAATGAATTCCCCCGCCCAGACGCCGGTGCGTGCCTGTCGCGCCTGATTTTCATAGGCTTCGTATTCCGGCATCTGATCGGGGCGGGCAACCGCCATGCCGCGAACAATCAGGCTTTGTCCGATATCAACCCCGTTGGCATTACGACACACGGCCATGTTGCGATGATACCGGTTTTTCCCGCGCACTTCGCACGTGATCGGGGTGGCGACCAAAAGGTTGGTGGTCACCTGCCATGCCTCTGCACCGCAGGCTGTGCTTTGGCCGTTAACCAGACATTCCTGAAAACGGTTCATGGCATCCGCCCCCCAAAGATCAACACGTTTGAAGCCGAACTCAAGCGTATCAGCATCAATCGCACGTGCCGGGCCCGACAGGGTATCAAAGTCCGGGTCGGCCTTTGACACTGCTGGAACGCATCCCAGCATCAGGGCAAAACCAAGTGTGATCAGGCGGTGGGGAAGGGTGGGCACCATGCGGGCCTCAATACAGGTCGCTGTATCTGATTTCATCAAGCTGGGCAAAGATGACTTTCCACTTTTCATCCTGCTTGAGCAGCGCGAAGGCATAGTCGCAATCAAAGATCAGGTTGTTTTCCGAATTGCCAAAGCGGAACGAAACAATTGCACGCGCCCCGCCGGGAAGGGCGGAATGCTGTTCAATCACCATGGACTTTGCCATGGCAAGATCAGCATTTTTCAGTTCATCAAAGAATGAGTGATGGTATTTGTGCAGATCGTCTGAACTGGCAATGGCCTGTACGCCGGACAGATCATTGATCAGGCACGGGAAGTGGAAGAAATCATCAAGTGCGTTTTCTTCAAGCTTCAGATGCGCATCGACATAACGGCGAAAAAAACTTCCAAGGTCTTCCATCAGCACATACTCCCCGGTTAGATCATTTTTATTCCGTGGCAATCAGATCAAGCCATCCCTGTTCATCAAGCACTGTAACACCTAATTCTTCTGCTTTCTTTAATTTGGAGCCCGCACCCGGTCCTGCAACCAGATAATCGGTTTTTGCCGATACGGATCCGGCGACCTTTGCACCAAGACTTTCAGCTTTGACCTTGGCCTCGTTGCGTGAAAACAGCTCCAACTTGCCGGTAAAGACAACGGTTTTGCCATTGACCGGATTGTCGCTGACCTGCGGGGCTTCGACATCGGTAATGGTCAAAAGCCCTTGCAGATCATCAAGAACCTCGCGGTTATGATCTTCGGCCATGAATTCGATCAGGTCCTTGGCAACGCCGGGGCCGATCTGATCAATATTGATCAGTTCGCGAAGGGCTTCGCTGTCGGCTTCATTGGCGGCAACCATGGCGCTGCGCCATTCGGTAAGCGATCCATAATGGCGCGCCAGAAGCTTTGCGGTTGCCTGACCGATCTGGCGAATGCCAAGTGCATAGATAAACTTGTCGAGCCCGATGGTGCGCCGTTCATTGATGCCATCAAACAGCTTGGTTGCGGATTTTTCGCCCCAACCTTCAAGCTTGCGGATGGCATCGCCGTGATCGCTTTCAAGGCGGAAAATATCGCCAGGCGACTTCAGCCAACCCAGTTCAAAGAACGCCTCGACGTTCTTTGCGCCCAGGCCATCGATATCAAAGGCGGTGCGCGATACGAAATGTTTCAGGCGTTCAACCGCCTGCGCCGGACAGATCAAGCCGCCGGTGCACCGGGTGACGGCTTCGCCTTCTTCGCGCATGGCGTGGCTGCCGCATTTCGGGCACTCGGTGGGAAATTCGTAAGGTGTTGCATCATTCGGATGATTGCCATCCTCGTCCAGAATGACCTCAACGACTTGGGGAATAACGTCACCGGCACGTTGCACAACCACAAGATCGCCAACCCAAACGCCCAAGCGGTCAATCTCATCTCGGTTATGAAGGGTGGCGTTGGATACCACGACACCGCCAACCGTAACCGGCTCCAGCCGAGCGACCGGGGTCAGGGCACCTGTTCGACCAACTTGAATGTCGATGGCCTTGATCCGAGTGCGAGCCTTCTCGGCCGGGAATTTGTGCGCAATCGCCCAGCGCGGTGACCGGCTCACAAAGCCAAGGCGAAGCTGCAGTTCAAAGTCATTGACCTTATAGACGATGCCATCAATGTCGTAATCAAGGTCCGGGCGCTGGGTTGCCAGTTCGTCATAGAACGCCATGATGTCATCGGCATTATGAAGCAACCGTGTCAGCGGATTGGTGACGAAGCCCCATCCTTCGACCTTTTGCAGGAAATTCCACTGCGTCTGGGCCAGGCTTTCGGACAGTTCACCAAAGCTATAGGCAAAGAAACGAAGCGGGCGTTTGGCACTGATTGATGGATCAAGCTGGCGAAGCGATCCTGCCGCTGCGTTGCGCGGATTGGCAAAGGTCTTGCCGCCTGTTTCGGCCTGTGTCGCGTTCAGTTTTTGGAACGCAGAGCGCGCCATATAAACCTCGCCCCGGATTTCGACCACATCGGGCGCATCATCGGGAAGCGTCTTGGGTATGTCGTCAATATGGGCGACATTGGCGGTAACGTCTTCGCCCTCCGATCCATCGCCACGAGTGGCAGCCGTGACCAGTTCGCGGTTTTCGTAACGCAGGGACAGCGAAAGACCATCGATCTTGGGTTCGCCCACCACTTCGACCGGGCTGTGCGCCTTCAGGTTCAGGAAGCGACGAATACGGGCAAGAAAATCGACAATGTCTTCGCGCGAAAACGCGTTGCCAAGTGACAGCATCGGGCGGGCATGCTTGACCTTGGCAAAGCCTTCGGCCGGGGCGGCACCGACTTCCTGTGTCGGGCTGTTTTTCTTAAGGGTCGGATAGTGCGATTCAAGTTCTATCAGGCGATTGAACAGCGCATCATATGTCGCATCCGAAACCAGCGGGTCGTCATTAACGTGATAGGCCTCGTTATAAGACCGGATACGTTCAGAAATTTCGGCATGCTGTTTGCGCGCCTCCGTGCTCGAAGACGGCAATTCGGGAAGTTCGGACATGTTTGACGCGTGTTCGGCGCTCATATTCTTTTTGTTCCGTATTCAAGGTTGGGCCGACGTGTTGGCGCCGGGATCAATTGGGTTGTTCAAGCAGGCTGTCGGCGGCGGCACGCGCCTCGGCCGTCACGGAATGACCGGCTAGCATGCGGGCGATTTCTTCGCGCCGCGCACCATCGACAAGGGCATCGACACGGGTCACCATGGTGCCTTCTGCCTCGCGCTTGGCAATATAGAAATGCGTGCGACCGCGGGCGGCGACCTGTGGGCTGTGGGTGATGACAAGGATCTGGCGTTCCTGTGCCAGAAGATGCAGGCGCTGACCAATGGCCGCTGCTGTTGCGCCACCGACACCACTGTCGACCTCGTCAAAGACCAAACTGGGTACGGCAGAAACACGTGCCAGAACGACCTTGAGCGCCAGCAGGAAACGCGAAAGCTCCCCGCCCGATGCGATTTTGTTAAGTGCCCCAGGCGGGCTGCCGGGGTTGGTGGCAACCGTGAACTGCACCCGGTCGATGCCATCCTGGCCCCATTCGGGTTCTTCAAGTTCGGCAATGTCGGTAACAAAGCGCGCCTTTTCCATGCGAAGCGGCGGCAATTCGGCATTGATCGCGCCATCAAGCTTGGCGGCGGCTTCCTTGCGCGCGGCATGAAGCTTCTCGCCTGCTTCGATATAGGCTTTGCGATATTCGCTTACGGCAGCGGTCAGTCGGCTCAGCTCCTTCTCGCCGAATTCAAGCTGATCGATCTGGGATCGGAAATCCTTCATCAGCGCATTCAGCCCATCGACCGGAACATTGTATTTGCGAGCGGCTGCGCGTAGGGCAAACAGGCGTTCCTCGACATTTTCCTGATGACCGGTATCAAGATTAAGATCGGCCAAGGTGGCCGAGATCGCCCGGTTGGCTTCTTCAAGCTCGATCGCGGCACGATCAAGGGCCTCGATAATCGGTTCAAACCGGCCATCGGCCTTTTCAAGTTCACGCTCAAGGCACCGCTGGGCACTGCGAAGGGCACTTTCCGCACCCTTGCCACGCGAAAGTTCTGTACCGGCATCATTCAGGGCCGCAACCAGCTTTTCACCATGCATCAGGAACTGGCGTTCCTCGGCAAGGCGTTCTTCTTCGCCTTCTTCGGGGGAGAGCTTTTCAAGCTCATCGACGGCGTGGCGCAGCCATTCCTCTTCCTCGCGCGCCTTGTCAATTCGGGCGCGGGCGGCATTGAGTTCCTTTTGGGTTTCACGCCAGGCGCGCCAATGGTCGCGCACGGTCATGGCAAGGTTGCCAAGATTGCCGTGGGCATCAAGTGTCGCGCGGTGGGTGGTGGGATCAAGAAGGCCGTGCTGATCAAACTGGCCCTGAAT
This sequence comes from Thalassospira sp. UBA4513, assembly GCF_002388495.1. Taxonomy (NCBI): domain Bacteria; kingdom Pseudomonadati; phylum Pseudomonadota; class Alphaproteobacteria; order Rhodospirillales; family Thalassospiraceae; genus Thalassospira; species Thalassospira sp. UBA4513. Next base: position 107,947 of record NZ_DGMR01000020.1, on the reverse strand, counting down.
TTCGACGCAGTAATCACCAACATCACGCAGCAGCCCGACCGAGACGGACTGGTCATTCACATAGGCGCGCGACCGGCCATCTGACGTTACCACCCGTCGGACAACAAGGTCTTCGCCCTCAAGATCAATATCCTGATCTGACAGCAGTCCGAAAACCGGGTGGCCCTGCGGCAGATTGAAGGTTGCGGTGACACTGCACTTATCGCAGCCATGGCGGACAAGGCCGCTATCGGCGCGCGCACCCAGGGCGAGGCCAAGGGAGTCAAGCAGGATCGATTTACCGGCACCCGTTTCACCTGTGAGCACGCTGAGCCCGTCGTGAAAATCGAGATCCAGTTTGTCGATAAGGACTACATTCCGAATGCTGAGGCGTCGAAGCATTGCTGGGTACTGATGTTGTTAACGGAGCAGCAGACAGGTACAGCCAAACTTGTTTGTGAATGTGCAGAGTGCCCAATCCCGCCCTGCCTTGCAAGCCTTGCGAAGGCGAAACGACATTCAATCATGTCGTCCCAAGGGCGTTTGATCAAAACGCAGTGATATCAGACATTAACCGCAAGTTGTTCTTTTTTTGTTCTATCTTGTCGCAAGGCGGATTGTCAAGCAAACCCTTGGCCTTGCGAGGGTTTGCTTGATTGAAATCAGAACAGGCTGGATATGGCGTTGGTCGTGTCATCCCACCAACTGCTGTCTTCGCGCTCCGGTGCGTCTTCACCAAGCATGAGACTATAGGACTCGCTGTAATATTCACTGCCCGGGAAGTTGTGACCAAGCACGGCCGCGGTCCGTTTGGCTTCGCCTTCAAGACCAAGCGCGAGATAGCATTCGGTCAGGCGTGCAAGGGCTTCTGGCACGTGGGTGGTGGTCTGATAATTTTCGATCACCGATTTGAAACGGTTGATTGCCGCCAGATATTCGCTGCGGTCCTGATAATAGCGCCCGACATCCATTTCCTTGCCCGCAAGGTGATCGACCGTCAGGTCCTTTTTCAGCTTGGCATCGCGAGCATATTTGCTGTCAGGGAAGCGGCGAATGACGTCGTCAAGCGCATCCATCGCGTGCTGGGTCATCTGCTGATCGCGGCCGACGTCGGAAATCTGTTCGTAATAGGACAGCGCCTTGAGGTAATAGGCATATGGCACATCCGGGTTGGCCGGATGCAACGAGATAAAGCGATCCAGTGCGTTGATCGCATCATCGTATTTGTTGTCCTGGTAATAGGCATAAGCCGACATCAGGGTCGCCTTGGTCGCCCAGACCGAATAGGGGTGCTGACGTTCGACTTCGTCAAATGCCTCGGCCGCCTGTTGGTATTCCTTGGCGTCAAGCAGATCCTGCGCGCCGTTATACAGTTCGGAAACCGGACGTTCTACATATTCCGGCGCATCATTGCTTGAACATGCCGCAAGCATCAGCGACAGGCCGAGAGTTGCAATGACGTGTTTGGCGCGAACGGTACTTAGCACTGTGACGTATCCTCGAAATTTTTGACGCACTCACCGTAAAATCCGCCGGACTATATCATGCGAAGGGCGTGCTTGGGCAAGTAGTTGTGTCGTCAAATGCCGACTTTTATTCCATGTTAAATGCTGTGACACGGATCAGAACACTGAAAACCAACGCCGAAAACAAAAAAGGCGACCACGCGGGCCGCCATTTTCATAATTTGGATACCAGTGACGCCTGATTTCAGGCGGTGGCAAGCATTGGCTCGGAAACGCCGCGCAAGGCCGCCTTGGTCAGCGGAACAACACGATAAGCGTCTTCGTCGGCCAGCAACGCCTGCAGCAGCAGATTGTTGACATGGTGACCAGATTTGTACGCGGTGACCTTGCCCTGCAACTGGTTGCCGGCGGTATAAAGATCGCCCAGCGCATCAAGGATCTTGTGGCGGACGAATTCGTCTTCGTAACGCAGGCCTTCCTCGTTCATGACTTCGTCACCGGAAAGAACAACCGCGTTATCAAGCGAACCACCACGGGCAAGACCGGCAGAACGCATGGCTTCAACTTCATGCAGGAAGCCAAAGGTGCGCGCACGTGCGATGTCGGCCACAAACACACCGTCATCGAACTTTACGGACATGCGCTGGTTGGCAATGGCCTTGCTGGCGAAATCGATTTCGAAATCGATCTCGAACCCGTTGGCCGGTTCAACGCGTGCGGTGCAGCCGTTATATTCGACTTCAACCGGTTTCAGGACTTCAATGACCTGACGCGGGGCATCAAGTTCTTCGATGCCAACGCAATCAATCAGGAAGTTAAACGGGGCGGAACTGCCATCCATGACCGGAACTTCGTCGGCATCGATATCGATGAGCACGTTATCAATGCGCGTACCGGCAAGGGCGGCCATCAGATGTTCGATGGTCCCGATCTTGATGCCCCGGGCTGCATCACCAAGGCAGGTGCAAAGACGGGTATCGATCACGCCATCGTAACGTGCCGGAAACAGCGGCTGGTCATCCAGGTCCGTGCGGCGGAATACAATGCCATGATCGGCAGGGGCAGGGTGAAGGGTAATGCGAATCTTCTGACCGGAATGCAGACCAACACCGGCACAGCCGATAGAGGCTTTGAGCGTGCGCTGGAGCACATAACCGTCGCCGGAAAAGCCAGTCTGCGTGATAGCAGAACCAAGATCGGCAATATTGTTCACAGGAACCCCCAAATCAGGTCAGTCAGTTTGTCATCAATCAACGTCAAAGCATGTTCAAAGCCACCTTCAAATTGGTTGGCCCCTGCTTTGTTAGTTTGGAACACTACTGTTGATCGAACAATCACTCAAATCACTCTTTGTTACGCTTTGTAAACTTCATAGTACTTTGAAATTAATAAATAAAATGCATTTCTGCTGGGTATTTTGAGCCGGTTGTAACCGTTTGGCTTACGGGCTTTGGTCACAATTGCCGAATTACAGCGTCATCCAAGCTGGTGCGTCCAAAAAAAAGGGGAAGGCATTAAGCCTTCCCCATCTTCGCGCGGAGATCGTCGTCAGTTGGCCTGACGACGAAGGAAGGCCGGAATTTCAAGAAGGTCGTCAGACGCGCCTTGCGCCTTGCCCCGGGAAGCAGGCTCCTTCTTCATGACATGTTCGCTGTCCTCGCCAAGCGGCATCTCGGTCTGGCGTGGCGCAGGAGCCTGCGGCTGCGAGACTTTCGGCTCCGCATAGCTATGCGGTTCCTTGGCGGTCTTGTTCTTGCCAAACAGGCTGCTCAGAACAGAACGCGGCGAGGTTGCATTCTGGGCATCAGCTGCCTCGAATACGTCCGGGCTGTGCTGAGCATGCTCGGCTTCGCTTGGCGTTACAGCACGCGGCGGAATGAAAGCCATGTCGCCGTTGCTGGTGGGTTTCTGGACCGGCTTGTCTGCACGCAGAACGGGTTTCGGTTTCAGGACCGTCTGGCCCATTTCAATCGACCCGGTTTCCTGTGCTTCGGCCTGATGGCTGATTTCCGGCTGCTGTGCGCTACCGGTTGCAGCAAAGCGATCAGCAGGAATGTGATCAACCGACGCACCACCCGCATAGTCACCAGCACCCGTGTTGTGGGCAGCAGCGGCTGCTGCGTTGCCTGCGCCATGTTGTGCGAAGGACGGTGCCGCGGCAGGCTGTTCTGCCGGTTTCTGGGAAACAGGCTGTGCAACAGAAACAGTGGTCGGTTGCGGACGGCGAACTTCTTCGGCGTCTATACCGGTTGCAACAACAGAAACGCGAAGCGCACCTTCGATGGTCGGATCGAAGGTCGAACCGAAGATGATGTTGGCTTCGGATGCAACTTCCTCGCGGATGCGGTTGGCGGCTTCGTCAACTTCATACAGCGCCATATCCATGCCGCCGGTGATGTTGATAAGAACCGCACGGGCACCCTTCATCGAGGCATCTTCAAGAAGCGGATTGGCTATTGCAGCCTCGGCAGCCTCAAGTGCACGTTTTTCACCCGATGCTTCACCGGTGCCCATCATGGCTTTGCCCATCTCGCTCATGACAGTGCGGATATCGGCAAAGTCAAGGTTCACAAGACCCGGGACCATCATAAGGTCGGTAATCGAACGGACACCGTTGCGCAGAACGTCATCAGCCATCTGGAAGGCATCTGCGAAGGTTGTTTTTTCATTCGCGACCCGGAACAGGTTCTGGTTCGGAATGATAATCAGGGTGTCGACATACTGCTGAAGCTGTTCGATACCCTGTTCGGCGGTGCGCATGCGGCGCGTGCCTTCGAAATGGAACGGCTTGGTAACAACACCAACGGTCAGAATGCCGGCTTCTTTGGCCGCACGTGCAATGACCGGGGCTGCACCGGTACCCGTACCACCGCCCATACCGGCGGTGATGAATACCATGTGGCTGCCTTCAAGCTGCGCCTGAATTTCTTCAATGGATTCTTCGGCGGCGGCACTACCCGCATCCGGACGTGCGCCTGCACCCAGCCCCTGGGTAATCTTGCGACCAAGCTGCATCTTGCGTGTTGCTTTTGCTTGGGTCAGGGCCTGAGAATCGGTGTTGGCAACAACAAAGTCACATCCTTCAAGTTCGGATGCGATCATGTTGTTAACGGCGTTGCCGCCGGCACCACCGACACCGATAACGGTGATCTTTGGTTTTAGGTTTTCTTCCGTTTCAGGAACGGAAAAACTGATTGTACTCATTGTTTGCTCTTCCTCTCCGCGCTTTAGAGCTGAGGGTCCTACACAAGCCTTCCCTTTGCCTGTGCGTGCCAGAAATACTTCGGGCACAAAGACCTCCGAGTCCGTTTTAGCTGGCAAAGAGTTATTGCCTTCTTAATGCGGCTAAAAGTTTTCGGGAAAATGGATAAAAAAAGTGCGTTTGGGGGTGCGAACTAGAAGTTCTCTTTGAACCAGGCACCCAAACGGCCCCAACGCCCACCCGATTGACGGATTTGCGCCATGGCTTCGCTCAGGGGGTCGTTCTGTTGTGCAACAGCGCGCAACAGCAGCCCCGAACAGGCCGAAAAAGCAGGTCCGGCGGTGGCTTCGGCATGGCCCGAAACACCGTGCGGCAGGGCAATCGTGGCCGGACGTTCAAACATCTGACTGGCCAGATCGGCAATCGCGTTCAATTGGCTGGCACCACCGGTCAGAACGATGCTGCGACCACCGATTTGCGACAAGCCGTGTTCTTCCAACTGATCGCGGATCAATTCGAACGTTTCTTCAAGTCTCGGCTTGATGATGTTGATCAGCATCGAGCGCGGCACATGATTGAAATTGTTTTCGTCTTCATCGCCGATGGTCGGAACCGCGAGGATTTCCTGATCATCGGACGGCGAGGTCAAAGCACTGCCATGCAGGGTTTTCATGCGTTCGGCATGATTAAGCGACGTATTGAGCCCATAGGCGATATCGCGCGTGACATGAGCACCACCGACCGGGATCGAGGTGGTGTAGACCACCTGACCGGCATTAAAGACCGCCACACTTGTGGTGCCTGCGCCCATATCAATCACGGTCGCGCCCAGATCGCGCTGATCGGCTGTCAGGGCCGACAGACCCGATGCCAGCGGGGTGACGACCGTTTCCTCAATCGCAAGGTGGCAACGCGCCAGAAGGGTGCCAAGATTGCGCAAGGGTGCGGTTTGCGTTCGTACAAAATGCAGATCAAGACCAAGGGTCGATCCATACATGCCGCGCGGATCATTCATGGTGTTGGCACCGTCAAGGCGGAACCCCAATGGGACAGTATGGATCAGCTCATCACCGGCCTGACGCAGAAGGGCTTCCTTCTGATCATTGAGTTTTCGGATCTCAAGATTGCCAATCGGGCGGGAGCCAAGCGGAAGCTCAACCGTGTGGGTTTCGGATTCCGGTCGACCGCCAGACAGATTGACAATGACTGAGTCGATGGTCTGACCCGCCATTTTTTCAGCGGCGTTGACCGCGGCAAGCACGACTTCCTGTGCGGCATCAAGATTGGAAATTGATCCACTTTGCAGGCCCTTGGACATGTTGTGACCAATGCCGATGATTTTCGGCGGTTGGTCCTTTTCACGTCGTGCAATAAAGCAGCAGACCTTGGACGTTCCAATGTCCAATGCCGCAATCAATCCTGATCTGGTTTTGCCGCGTGCCAATTGAATGCTCTGAATTTTTATGGGTTATGTGGTCGGACTTTTTTTGACCGTACCTTATTAAGCCTGTTTTCGACCAAAAGCGGTTGCAATTTGGTTAAGGCAGACCGTCGCATAACGCATCTTCATGCGAAACTACGCAAAGAAGGTGGAAAAACAATCATGATATTGCGCAAGTCAGTGCTTTATGCGTCTGAAACGGGGCGCAGGATGGGGAGGGTATCGGGGCGGTCAGTTCAGACCGCGCCCTCCTTCTTTGGCGGATTACGCCTTTGTTCTGCGGCACCGGGTGTGAGGCGGACAAATGTGCGGTCGGGCAGGCGCAAATCAACAATCAGAACATCGCGATCAAGGATGCTGTGTTCGCGATCAAGGACTTCGAGGCGCTGCCATGCCTTTTCCATGTTTTCCTCAGGCAGGCGAATGAACATGCCGTTGGCAAGCTGGATGTTCCAGCGACGATGCCCGATGCGCTGGGCACCGGTGATCTGTTCATAAAGGTGCGGAATGGATTGCAGGGTGGTCAGCATTTCCGCCGCACTTTTCGGTGCATCGTCACCGACAAGAACTGGCAGATCAAGGTAATCACCAAGTTCGTAATTCTGAAGTTGCTCGCCATCGCCATCGATCAACACATGGTCGCGGCCCTCGGTTTGCCAGATCGCCAGTGGTTTGCGTTCAACAACCGAGACGATGAGGGTGTCGGGCAACTGGCGTTCGACGGTAGCACTTCGGATCCATGAAAGCTCTTCGATGCGTTCGCGGGCGGCGTCGACATCAAATGTAATGATCGGCGTGCCCGGTTTCTGTCCGATGGCCGCCAAAAGGGCATTCGGGTCGGTTTTTTCGCGACCTGAAACTTCGATATTCTTGACCGTCATGCCAAACGCGGCAGAAAGCCGAACACTTTCCTGCGTCGCCAGTCTCATCCATTTATCGGCCTTGCCGGTATAAACAAGGGCTGTCGGAACAATCACGATGGCACCAATGAAGCCGGTCCACCACATGACCCGCGCGATCTTTTTGACGTTGGTGCCAACGCTATGTTGTTTATCAAGCTTCTCGCGCCGTTCGCGGGCCTGTTCTTCTAGCGTTCGCACGATGCATCCTCCACCATCCATGCAACGATGTCGGCAAAGCTCATGCCGTCATGGCGTGCGGCATCCGGGACCAGTGATGTCGGCGTCATGCCCGGTTGGGTGTTAATCTCAAGGATTACCAAACGGTCGTTTTCCGGGTCATAGCGGAAATCGGCGCGTGCCACACCCCGGCAGCCAAGCGCCTTATAAGCTTCTTCGGCGTGACGTTGCAGACGATCGCGCAAATCGCCTTCGATGTCGGCAGGAACGATATGTTCTGAGCCGCCCTGGGCATATTTGGATTCAAAGTCATAAAATGCGTGATTGCCGGTCAGGATTTCGATGACTTCCATCGCCTCGCCGTCCTTGACGGCAACGGTCATTTCGCGCCCGGGAATGAATTCTTCCTGCATGACGCCTTCACCATGGACCCAATCACGGGCCAGCATGTTTTGTTCTTCCTCGACCGTCAGGATGATTTCAACCCCGACCGAGGATCCCTCGTTATTGGGTTTCAAAACATAGGGCGGCGGCAATGCCTTGCCAGATGCGATGTCTTGGCGCGTGACCCAGACATGACGGGCGCAGGGAATTTCGTATTCGGCAAACATCGCCTTGGCGGACATCTTGTCCATAGCAATTGCCGATGCCCGAACACCGGAATGGGTATAGGGGATGTTCATGATTTCAAGCAGGCCCTGAACCGCGCCATCTTCGCCCCAGCGGCCATGCAGGGCATTGAAAATCACGTCCGGTTTGGGATCAAGGGCCGCCAATTGATGGGCGAGATCACGGTTTGCGTCGATTTCGGTGACTTTATAGCCCTTCTCGCGCAACGCCTTGGCGCATTCGCGCCCCGAGGACAGGGAAACTTCCCGTTCTGCTGACCAACCGCCCAGAATGACAGCGACATGTTTGTTCATGCGTCTTTTCCTATGATCGAGTGGCCAAGGCGTTCGCCAATGCGCCGGATTTCCCAGCGCAGCTCAACGCCGCTGTGTTCTTTGACCCGCCTGCGGACCTCTTCGCCCAACTGTTCAAGATCAAGGGCGGAGGCATCGCCCTTATTGATCATGAAGTTGCAATGCTGTTCGGACATCTGCGCGCCACCGATGGTAAGTCCCCGGCATCCGGCGGCATCAATCAATTCCCAGGCGCGATCAGGCACCGGATTGGCAAAGGTCGATCCACCGGTGCGTGATTTGATCGGTTGCGATTCCGCGCGCGCCTTCTGGATTTCATCCATGCGTTTGGCGATGTCTTCGGGATCACCGGACGATGCGCGCAAGATTGCGGATGTGAAAATCCAGTCTTCCGGAAGCCCGCAGTGGCGATAGGTCATATTCATTTCATCTGGCGTGACGGTGTGAATGTTGCCGCTGCCGTCAATTGCGGTTGCCGATACAAGGACATCCTTGATCTCGGTGCCATAGGCCCCGGCATTCATGCGTAAGGCCCCACCGATGGTGCCGGGAATTCCAGACAGAAATTCCAGACCGGCAATGCCGTTCATCTGTGCGGTTTGCGCAACATTGAGGTCAAGCGCGCCGGCACCGGCGTGAACCGCGCCATCTTCAACCACCACGTCGGTAAACGGGCGACCAAGGCGGATGACAACCCCACGAATGCCGCCATCGCGCACCAAAAGGTTCGAGCCAACGCCGATCACGGTTACTGGCATATCCGCCGGTTTGCCTTTCAGGAAGGCGGCAAGGTCGGCTTCGTCTTCTGGGCGAAACATCACGTCTGCCGGGCCACCAACCTGAAACCAGGTGACTTTGGCAAGTTGTGCGCCTTCGCGCAGCTTGCCACGCACCTTGGGCAGGAGGTCGATCAGGGGCGTATGGTGTTTCGGCGTGCTCATATCTGCCTCAGTTCTTGATCGCTTCAAGTTGGGCGGGCAGGGCATTTGCCCATGCGCTGATGGAACCAGCACCAAGGCAAACAACAAGATCGCCCGGCTTTGCTTCGGCTTTGATGACTTCGGCCAGTTTTTCCGGCCCTGCAAGTGCGCTGACATGGCGATGGCCACGGTTGCGCAGGCCTTCAACAAGGGCATCACGCGATGCGCCTTCAATCGGGCTTTCACCGGCTTCGTAAACGTCGGCAACAATCACACTGTCAGCATCGTTAAAGCAGGTGCAGAAATCTTCAAACAGGTCATGCAGGCGCGAATAACGGTGCGGCTGAACCACAGCAATCACGTTGTTCTGGGTTGCCTGACGGGCGGCCTTCAGCACCGCCTTGATTTCAACCGGGTGGTGACCATAATCGTCGATAATGGTGACACCATCGACTTCACCGGTTTTGGTGAAGCGACGTTTAACGCCGGTAAAGCCATCAAAGGCGGATACGATTTTCTCATCCGGGATGCCAAGTTCAAGCGCGACCGTGATCGCCGCCAACGAGTTCGAAACGTTATGATCGCCTACCATCGGTAAACGGACATCCTTGATCACGCGTTCTTCGCTATCGACGCGTTCGCGGATCACGACATCAAATACGGTGTCGCCGATATTGGTGCGCACATTAACCGCACGGACATCGGCCTGCGGCGAAAAGCCGAACGTGAAAATGCGGCGATCCGTGACGCGCCCGATAAGGGCCTGGACTTCGGGATGGTCGATGCACAGAACGGCAAAGCCATAGAACGGGATGTTCTGAACGAAGTTCTTGAAGGCTTCGCGCAGTTGATCGAAATCTTTCCAGTGATCCAGATGTTCCGGGTCAATGTTGGTCACGACTGAAATCGTCGACGGTACTTTGACAAAGGTACCATCAGACTCATCGGCCTCAACCACCATCCAGTCGCCTTCGCCAAGGCGGGCATTGGTGCCGTATGAATTAATGATCCCGCCATTGATCACTGTAGGATCAAGGCCAGCCGCATCCAGCATGGTCGCAACCAGCGATGTGGTCGTGGTTTTGCCGTGCGTGCCGCCAATCGCAATGGCGGCCTTAAGACGCATCAATTCGGCCAGCATTTCAGCACGACGCACGACCGGGATCATCGCGGCACGCGCGGCAACGACTTCGGGGTTGGTCGGCTTGACGGCGGTTGAAATCACAACAACCTTGGCGTCTTCGACGTTTTCTTCCTTGTGGCCGACAAAGACCTTGATGCCAAGGGCGCGCAGGCGCTGCACATTGGCATTGTCTGAAATGTCCGACCCCTGAACGGAATAGCCGAGGTTATTGAGGATTTCGGCAATACCGGACATGCCGATGCCACCAATACCGACAAAGTGGATGGTGCCGATGTTGAGCGGCAGGGTGTTCATTGAGAGTCTCCTCGGTCTTGCGTCATGTTTTTGTTATCCGGGCTTCCTGCCGGGTTCAGGCCCAGCATATCAAGCACCATGTCAGCCAAACGCTCTGCGGCATTGGCGCGCCCACTGCTTTTGGCGGCTTTTGCCGCACGGGTAAGCGCCGCGGAGTTGGTTAAAAGTTTTGCCAGGCGATCTGTGACGGCCTCACTGCTAAAACGTTCTTGTGGCATCAGCCACGCACCACCAGAATCTTCGATCTGCTGGGCATTGTAACGCTGATGATCATCAATGGCATGGGGCAGGGGTACGAGAAAACCAGGACGTCCAGCCGCGGTCAGTTCCGCCACAGTCGACGCCCCCGAACGGGCAATTACCAGATGGCAATCGCGCAGGCGTTCGGGGATATCACTGATGAAGGATGCCAGGGTCACGTCGATTTGCGATCCGTCATAGGTCTTGCGTACCGTATCGATATCTTCTTCTCGCGCCTGTTGGGTAACAATCAGGCGTTTGCGGATGGCCTCCGGCAGGTTGACCAGTGCGGTTGGCAGAACTTCCGACAGGATGCGTGCGCCTTGTGATCCGCCCGTGATCAGAAGGCGGATCGGACCGTCGCTGGTCGGGGCCTCGTACTCGGTTGCGGCAAGGGCTGCGACCTCGGCACGGACAGGATTGCCCGTCCAGATCACTTTGGCCTCGTCACTTGATGCAATCATCGTGACCTTGGCAAAGGATGTCGCGATGCGCTGTGCGTTGCTGGCAACAAGACGGTTAGCACGGCCCAAAACCGCGTTTTGTTCATGAATGGCATAGGGAATGCCAAGCCACTTGGCCGACATGGTCGCCGGGATAGAGGCATAACCACCAAAGCCGATCACGGCCGCGGGTTTGGTCTTTTTGATCCGTTTGCGGGCCTTGAGCGTGCCAAGGCCAAGCCGGGCGGCCCCGATCAGGCGGCCTTTGATGCCTTTGCCGGCAATGCCGCCGGCCGGCAGGATGACGGTTTCGACGCCGTCAACGCCCTCGGTATAGCGTGCGGCACGGGCATCGGTGAAAAACAGGACCTTTGCACCACGACGCACCAGCGATTTGGACAAGGCAACAGCCGGAAACATATGCCCGCCAGTGCCACCGGATGTTACGGCGATCACCTGACCTGCGAGCGGTGTCTCGACGGCAGAAAGTTCTGGGTTAGCGAAGTCAGTCATCTTGTCCACATCTAAAACGACGGCAGTGCGGGGAGGGTCCCCGACAGTTACCCCCATCAGAACCCGACAAAGGTTAATATCCCTTCAAACCGGGCGTGGAATAACACCTGATTTTGTCGTTTTGATGCAGAAAGTTTTAAAGGGGTGATGGCAATTATTCGCCGGGTCGTTTTCGCGTTAGTGCCAGAACAAATCCCATGCCAATCGCAATCCCGATCGTGGCCGACCCGCCATAGGAAACAAACGGCAACGTCATGCCCTTTGGCGGGACCAACTGCAGGGTGGAAGCCATGTTGATCACGGCCTGCAAGCCGAACTGAACCAGAATGCCGGTGACGGCCAGAACGACAAACAGGTTGCGTTCCCCCATCAGGCGCGAAAGACCGCGCATGATGATGAAGGTAAAGACACCGACAACCAGCACACAGAACAGAAGACCGAATTCCTCGCCAGCGACGGCAAAGATGAAGTCGGAATGGGCATCCGGGATGGAGTTCTTGACCCAGCCTTCTCCCGGGCCACGGCCCATGATGCCACCACTCATGAAGGCTTCCATGGATCGTTCGATCTGATAGCTGTCACCAGATGCCGGATCAAGGAAGCGGTCCACACGCGACTGAACGTGCGGCAAGATCAGATAGGCCGTAACGGCCAGTCCAACGGCGCCAAGCCCAAGACAGAACACCAGAATGATCGGAAGTCCGGCAAGGAAGATCTGCACCGACCAGATCGAGGTGATGACAACGGTCTGACCAAAGTCCGGCTGGATCATCAGAAGGAAGATACAAACAGCCAGCATCAGGCTTGAAACGATATAGCCCGGGAAATTGGGGTTGAGACGCCCTTCGGCAAACATCCAGGCAATGACAACCGCAAAGGCCGGTTTGAGGAATTCGGACGGTTGCAGGTTGATCCCGGCAACGTTGATCCAGCGTACTGCACCCTTGATGTCTGATCCGATGAACGGGGTGATGATCAGCAAAAAGAGCACACCCAGAAACATGAAGGACGCCAGACGCCGCACCCATTTCACCGGCAACAGCGAAATGGCAAACATGCAGACTGTCGCCATGCCAAGGAAAACGAACTGGCGGGTGACAAAGTGGAAACTGTCAACATTGATGCGATCAGCAACCGGCGGACTTGCCGACATCACCAGAAGCGCGCCAATCCCCATCAGAAGGATGATGGCCGCCAGCAACCAGCGATCGACCGTCCACCACCAGATCCCCAGAACCGAGGTATCGGCACGCGAAAAGGCGATATTCGTGTTATGACCAAACAGGGACTTCATGCGTTTGCCTTCCCGGTCATGTCACCACTCGCCAATGCGTTGTACAGATCGCGGAAGGCATCGCCGCGCGCCTCAAAGCTTTTAAACTGATCAAACGATGCGCAGGCCGGGGTGAGCATCACCACCGGTTTGTGATCACCGCTGGACTTGGCGTCGGCAAAGGCCATTTTGGTTGCGACATCAAGGGTTTCGCATTTCTCCCATGGCAGATCATCACCAAGGGTTTCGGCAAATTCGTTGGTCGCGGCACCGATCAGATAGGCTTTCTTGATGTGGGGATAGAATTCCTGCAATCCCTCAATTCCGCCTTCCTTGGGTTTACCACCGGCAATCCAGTAGATGTTGTGATAGGCCGAAAGCGCCTTTTCTGATGCCTCGGCATTGGTGGCCTTGCTGTCATTGATAAACACCACGCCATCAATGGTGCCGAGCAATTCCTGTCGATGTGCCAGACCCGGGAAGGACATGATCCCGTCAATGATCCGGGTGGCATCCACACCGCGCGCACGGCAGAGCCCATATGCAAAGGCAATGTTTTGCCAGTTGTGGCGTCCGGGCATCTGGTTGACGGTCGCAAGGTCCAGAATACGGGTTTGCGCGCCGGTCATGTCATCAATCAGCCAGCCATCCGCATCAACATAGATGCCGTGATCGACCGGTTGCTTGACGGAAACCTCGATGATGTGCCGACCGCCTTCACGGGCCAGTTCAACCGCCATTTTGGTACACGGCTCGTCATCAATGGAAATGATCGCCCATTTCGGCCCCTTTGCACGGGCAAAGATCAGGTGCTTGGCGCCGATATAGCCATCCAGTCCGCCATGACGATCCAGATGATCCGGCGTGATGTTCAAAAGCGCACAGGCATCAAAGGCCGCATGTTCCAGCAGTTCAAGCTGATAGGATGACAGTTCAAGAACCAGACAATCATCGGCGGTGGAGGGTTCAAGCCCTAGGGCCGCATTGCCAAGGTTGCCGCCCGCCTGCGTCTTGATCCCGGCCTGCCCGATGATGTGGGCGGTCAGTGCTGTGGTGGTTGATTTGCCGTTGGTGCCGGTGATGGCAAGTGTGGGCACATCAGGCTGCGCCACACAAAGCAACTCGACGTCGCAAATGATCGGTTTGCCCGCACGGCGTGCCTTTTCAGCCGCCGGATGCGGGGTCGGGAAGGTGGACGGAATACCCGGGCTGATCACCAGCATGTCGGGTTCTGTCCAGTCACATTCCGCCAGATTAATCGGGGCAAGGCCAAGCGGTTCAAGCTGTTCACGTGATGATGCGTTGTCATCCCACGCCCAGACGATGGCACCTGCATTGATCAATGCCTTCACACTGGCAAGTCCGGATTTCCCAAGACCCAGAACCGTGATGGTTTTGCCGCGCAGATGTGAAAGATCAATCAATTCAGTATGTCCTTAACGAAGCTTCAGGGTTGCAAGTCCAACCAGGGCAAGGATCACAGCAATGATCCAGAACCGGATCACGATGGTCGGTTCCTGCCAGCCCTTTTTCTCGAAATGGTGATGAAGCGGGGCCATGCGGAACACGCGTTTGCCAGTCAGTTTGTAGGACCCGACCTGAATGATTACCGACAGGGTTTCCAGAACAAACAGGCCACCAATGATCGCCAGAACCAGTTCGTGCTTGGTGACAACCGAAACCGCACCCAAAGCACCACCAAGGGCAAGGGATCCGGTATCCCCCATGAATACCATCGCAGGCGGCGCGTTGTACCAAAGGAATCCAAGGCCGGCACCAACCAGGGCGCCAAGGAAAATGGTCAACTCACCAGAACCGGCAACGTAATGGACCTGCAGGTATTCGGCGAACTGAACGTTACCGATCAGATAGGTAATCAGCGCGAAGCTGGCCGCGGCAATCATCACCGGCACAATCGCCAGACCATCAAGGCCATCCGTCAGGTTCACCGAGTTCGAAGCACCGACCATGACAAACATGGCAAACGGCACAAAGAACCAGCCCAGATCCAAAAGGAAATTCTTCAAGAACGGGAAGGCAAGTGCGGTCGAAAGCGGATCGGCGGTGTTATACGAAATCCACCATGCGGCAAGGGCCGCGATGGAAAACTGCCCAAGAAGTTTGAGCTTACCCGGAAGGCCTTTGGTGTTGCGCTTGGAAACTTTCAGGAAGTCATCAAGGAAACCAAGGAAGCCATAGCCGATGGTGACCAGCAAAACCGCCCAGACATAAGGGTTGGTGAGGTCGGCCCAAAGCAGGGTGGCAATCGATGTTGACAGCAACAACAAAAGCCCGCCCATGGTCGGCGTGCCTTTTTTGGTCAAAAGGTGGCTTTCAGGGCCGTCTTCGCGGATCGGTTGGCCTTCGCTTTGTTTGGAACGCAACCAGTTGATCAGGTGCGGGCCGATCACAAAGGCAAGCACAAGCGACGTGATGATCGCACCACCCGTACGGAAGGTGATATACCGAAACAGGTTCAGTACCGGCATCTGATCAGCAAATTGATAAAGCAGATTATAGAGCATTGCTCTGGTCGTTCCTTTTGCGACTTATCCTGTTGCGGTTGTGGATTATTCCACCACGCCACAGGATTTTAAGGCCGATACAATTTTCGAAACGTAAATGCCAAGCGATCCTTTGACCAAAACCACATCGCCATCGCGCAAATCGGCCTTTATTGGCTCAATTGCGTCTTCGGCTGTGTCAAAATGGCCAGCATTTCGTTCGGAAGGCAGGGTTTTATCGAGTTCAGCCATCATCGGCCCAACCGAGTAAACCCGATCAATTTCAAGTGCGGTCAGCGGTTGATGCAAATCGGCATGCATTTTGGGTGCGATATCGCCGAGTTCGCGCATTTCGCCCAGAACGGCAATCCTGCGTCCGCCGTCACCCGGTTTGGTCTGTGACAGGACCTTAATCCCCGCCATCATCGAGGTCGGATTGGCGTTATAGGCATCATCAATCAGGGTAAAGGTTCCATCGCCGGAGGGCAGCTTGACCGTGTGTGTTTCACCACGACCGGCAGGCGGTGTAACATCCGCCAGATCCTGCGCGGCACGTACCGGGTCAGCGCCAATCGCGTCAACACATCCGAGCACCGCAAGCGAATTCAGAACCCAGTGTTCACCGGGGCAGCCGATGAAATATTCAAGGTCGCGTCCACCGACACGTGCGCGGACGGCACTGCCATCGGTGACGATGTTGGCTTCAAACAGGCGATAGTTCGCCATGGCATCGGTGCCAAAGCACTTGATGTTGCCAAGGCCAAGTTCCTTGGCACGCCGGGCAAGGGCGAAGTAATGCATGTTGTCGCGGTTCAGAATGACCGTGCCATCCTGATCAAGGCCATCGAAAATCTCGGCCTTGGCCATGGCAATTTCGGCTTCGTCCTTGAAAAATTCGGTGTGGGCGCCGACCACCGTTGTGATCACGGCTACACTTGGCTTGACCATTTTGACAAGCTTGCTGATTTCGCCCGGATGGTTCATGCCGATTTCAAAAACACCAAAGTCGGCATCGGCGGGCAGGGTTGCCAGAGTAATCGGCACGCCCCAATGATTGTTGAAGCTGGCCGGGCTGGCATGGGTTTTCCCCTGCTGGGACAGAACGTATTTCAGGGCTTCCTTGGTGCCGGTTTTGCCGACACTGCCGGTGATGGCAACGATTTTGGCTTTGCTGCGCGCTCGTCCGGCAAGGCCAAGGCGCTCAAGGGCTGCCATCGTGTCATCAACCAGCAGAACCTTGTCGGTATCGGTGATGCCTTTGGCATCCGAGACCATGACGGCATGTGCGCCGGCATCAAGGGCGGCCTGGGCGAATTTGTGACCGTCGAAATTCGGGCCTTTAAGGGCGATGAAAAGATCGCCTTCGCTGACTTTGCGGCTGTCAATCGAGATGCCGGTTACCGTCCAGTCCCCTGTGGTTTTGCCACCGGTTGCACTCGCGGCATCCTGTGCGGTCCATAAAACAGCCTGCGTCATAACGTCACTTTCTTTTCGCTCAGACCATCACGGCCAAAGCGCCGTAACGGGAATTAAGGTCAGTTGCCACCCGCAAGAATGCTGCGGGCAACGGATGCATCATCGAATGGAAGGACCGTATCACCGACAACCTGGCCTCTTTCATGGCCTTTTCCAGCAATAATCAGCACATCGTTGCGCTGAAGAATGCCAATGCCGCGTTTGATCGCTTCGGCGCGATCACCGATCTCGACGGCACCTTCGCACTTGACCTTGATCGCCGCCCGAATGGTGGCCGGATCTTCGCTGCGCGGGTTGTCATCGGTGATGATGGCAATATCGGCAAAGTCGTGGGCAACCTGTCCCATCAACGGGCGTTTGCCGACGTCACGGTCTCCACCGGCCCCGAATACACAAACAAGGCGGCCTTTGCAATGCGGACGGACGGCCTTGATCACGGTTTCAAGCGCATCTGGCGTATGGGCATAATCAACAAAGACCGGTGCGCCAAAGCTGGTTTTGCCAACCAGCTCAAGACGACCACGCACACCTTCAAGCTTTTCAAGCGCAAGGACTGCCTGATCAAGGTCAGCACCCGATGCCACCACGATGGAAAGGGCGGCCAGTGCATTCATCACCTGGAAGCTGCCCATCAGCGGCAGGTGGATGTTGTATTCGCCCTTGTTGGCAGCAAGGCTGATCTGGGTGCCGGTGCTGTCAGGGGTTGCCTTGATCAGTTTGATGTCATCGGCATTCTGGCCATAGGACATCACATTGATGCCGCGCTTGGCGCAAAGTTCTTTCAGAAGGCCGAACTGTTCGACATCGGCATTAAGCACTGCCGTGCCGTCTGCGACCAGAAGGTCCGAGAACAGGCGGGCCTTGGCGGCAAAGTATTTTTCAAACGTGCCATGATAGTCCAGATGATCACGCGACAGGTTGGTAAAGGCGGCCACCGTGACCTTCACGCCATCGAGGCGGTATTGATCCAGCCCGTGCGAGCTTGCCTCCATCGCGACATGTGTAACACCAATGCCACACATTTCATCAAGGCTTTGGTGCAGGGCAACCGGATCGGGCGTGGTCAGCGATCCGGGGATCTTTGCCCCAGCGGCCCGAATGCCAAGCGTTCCGATCGATCCCGACATGTTGCCAAGGATCGTCCAGAGCTGCTCGGTAAAGATCGCCGTGGATGTTTTGCCGTTGGTACCCGTGATCGCCGCGATGTTTGCCGGCTGCTTGCCATAGAAACGGGCGGCAAGCTGGGCATAACGTTTGCGCGGGTTTTCCACCGGGATCAGCGGAACCGTGGGGGCTGCCGGTCTTGGCGTTCCATCCTTTGCAAGGATGGCCGCGGCACCAAGCTTGATCGCATCGGCGATATACTTGGAACCGTCATCGCGTGCACCGGACAGGGCGGCAAACATATAGCCATCCTTCACGGTGCGTGAGTCTGCTGTCAGGCCCGTGATATCCGGGTCCTGTCCTTCGGCATGTTTCAATGCCGCTTGATCACCTGCCATGAGCTCAGAAAGACGCAAGTTTGCGTTCCCCCTTGCGAAGTTCGATCTGCAGCGCTTGCTCAATCTCCGGCGCCTTCGCATTCGCCGGTTCAATGCCCAAAAGGGGAGCAATACGTGTCACAACCTTGCCAACTGCAGGGGCGGACACCCAACCTGCTGTGGCAAATCCATAAGTTTCTTTAGTGCCTTTGGGCTCGTCCAACGTCACCAGAACCACATATTTCGGGTCCTGCATCGGGAAGGCGGCGACAAAGGTCGACATGCGGGCGTTCTTGACATAGCGCCCGTTCACGAGTTTTTCCGAAGTCCCGGTCTTCCCGCCAAGGAAGTAACCCGCCACTTCGGCGTTCTTGCCAGAACCGTCGGTTACGACCAGTCGCATCAGGCGACGCAGCAGTTCCGACGTTTTCTGGGAAAATACACGTTCGCCTGCCGGTGCGCCGTCCTGTTTGAGGATGGTCGCAGGGCGGCGAATACCACCATTCACAAGGGTGGAAATGCCACTGACAACCTGAAGCGGGGTCACGGCCAGACCATGACCGAATGAAATCGTCATGGTGTTGATGTCGCGCCACGGATTGGGCACAAGCGGTCCGCCAACTTCAGGAAGCTCGATCTGCGGTTTGTCGAGCATGCCAAGCTTTTTAAGGTATTTTTGCTGGGTCTCGCCGCCAAATGCCATTGCCATGCGGGCTGACCCGATGTTCGAGCTGTGAACAAGGATTTCCGGCAGGGTCAGCCAGCGATTCTCGCCGTGATAGTCACGAATGCGGAACCCGCCAATTGCCAGCGGTTCAGTCGCGTCATAGACCGAATTCAGCGTCGATGTGCCGGTTTCAAGCGCGATGGCCGTGTTAAACAGCTTGAACACCGAACCCATTTCGTAAACGCCAAGCGTGGATCGGTTAAAGCGTGCATCGGCTGGTGCCTGGCCCGGGCGATGGGGGTCAAAGTTCGGAAGCGATGTCATCGCAACGACTTCGCCGGTATAGACATCCATCACAAGGCCTGCCGCACCAACCGCGCTGTAGGTTTCCATCGCGTTTTCGACTTCTTCGGCAAGCGCGTATTGCACGCGGGTATCAAGCGAAAGTTCCAGTGGGCCGTTATTGATGCGCAATTCGTTGTCAAATTCGCGCTCAGCCCCGGCGATGCCGTTATTGTCGATGTCGGTGAAGCCCAGAACATGTGACAGAAGACGCCCATGCGGATAAACGCGGCGTTCTTCACGCTGGAAATTCAATCCCGGAATGCCAAGCGAGTTGACGTCATATTGCTGTTCCGGCGTCAGGTTACGGCGCAGCCATACGAATGCCTTGCGCGAACTCAGATGACGGATCAGTGAATCGCGGTCCAGATCAGGCAATACGGTCAACAAAAGGTCGGCGGACTCAACCGGGTCCTTGACGACACGGGCATCGGCATAAAGCGAATTGGTCGGAAGGTCGGTCGCCAGCAACATACCGTTGCGATCAACGATATCGGCGCGCTCGGTCTTGAGTTCACGGGTATCGGTTCCGGATGCGACAGCCGGTTCATTGCCCTGACGCAGAACCGATGCATCAATCAGGCCATAGGTGATCCAGCAAAAACCGATGATGAACATCGCGCCGGTGATAAAGATACGGTTGCGCGCGGTTTCAAGCGCAAGACGTTCGCGCTGATCCGGGCCCAGTTCCGGACGGTCGCCACGCAGCCAGTATGAAAAACGGGTCAGGCTCATTGTGCGCCTCCCGTTTCGGTCGCGACGGACGGGGCATCAATGATCATGGTATCAGCCGCCTCGTCATACATCAGATCACCCGGACGGGCGCGCGGGACGGGCATGAAGGCAACCGCCTCGCCAAACTTGTTGATGCGATACTGATGCAGATCGGCGTCTTCGGGCAGATCGTCGATGCTTGCCATCTGAAGCACGTCAATCTGGGCAAGGCTCAGATACTGTCTGGACAGGCGTTCGATACGTTCCGGATTGTTCAGATAGCTCCATTCGGCCTGAAGAACATGGATGCTTTCCTGTTCGGCCAGAATGTCGGACTGAATATCTGCATAACGTTTTTCAAGACGTTCGACCTGATGGCTGACCCAATAGGTGCCGGTGCCGATCAGGATGGTCAAAACAAGGCCAATGATGGTTACCGCACGGGTCATTTGCGACCTCCCTGCGATGTAGCCGGTTGGTCGTTGCGCGCAACAGCGCGCAGTTTTGCCGAACGTGCGCGCGGGTTGGCGCGAATTTCATCTTTCTGACCGGTGACGGCCTTGCGTGTAATTGTCGTAAAGGTCGGAATGGCGACTTCCGGTTCACCGGGCAGGCGACGTGACATCTTGTTTGGATCGCCAGAGCGTTCCTTCATGAATGTTTTGACCTGCCGGTCTTCAAGCGAATGGAAAGTCACAACCACCAGACGGCCACCCGGTTTCAGCAGCGTTTCAGCGGCATCCATGGCGCGTTCAAGTTCGCCAAGCTCATCATTGACGTAAATACGCAGCGCCTGGAACGTCCGTGTGGCGGGATCAATGCCGTCCTTGGATTTGCGCACCACAGAACGCACGGCACGGGCGAGCTGGGATGTGGTGGTAAAGGGTTCCTCTGCGCGCATTTCGATAATCTTGCGCGCGACCTTGCGCGATGCGCGTTCCTCGCCATAGCGGTAAACGACGTTGGCGATGTCTTCTTCTTCGGCGGTATTGACGAAATCGGCCGCCGTCGGTCCAGACATCGACATGCGCATATCAAGCGGACCGTCTTCGCGGAACGAAAATCCGCGATCGGCCTGATCAAGCTGCATCGACGAAACGCCGATATCAAGAACGATACCATCGACCTGCTGCGCACCTGCCGCCGGGACAAGTTTGGCCATATCGCCAAAGCAGCCCTCGACCATGTGGAAGCGGCCGTCATATTCGGCTTCAAGCTTTTTGCCGGTGGCAACAGCGGTCGGGTCGCGGTCGATGCCGTAAAGTTCGCAGTTGGCAGAGTCAAGAATGGCGCGGGAGTAACCGCCTGCGCCAAAGGTACCGTCAACCATGATCTCGCCGTCACGCGGTGCAAGGGCTTCTAGGACCTCGCGGAGCAGGACCGGCTTGTGCGGACGATCTTCAGTGGCAAAGCTTAGGTCATTGCTGCTCATGATGCGTCCTCCTCCGTTGCGGTGCCGGGACGTGCACCTCTGGGGAGTTCAGTCATCGGTTTGAGCTTCAATGTCGCACCACGGTTAAGCGTGCGGGTCCGGCTGGCTTCTTGCAGGGGCTTGAAGATGTCAGGGTTCCACAGGCGGAAGGTGCGACCACGGCCGACAAAGGCGACCTGATCTTCGATGCGGGCGAACTCGATCAATTCTGCGGGCAGAATGATGCGGCCTTCGCCGTCGTAAGGAAGCATATGCGAGGAGCCAAGGATGGTGTCTGCCAGATCGTCGGCCTCGTCAGAAAACATGTCGAGTTCATCAAGCGATGCGGCAATGCGCTCCATATGGCTGTGGCTGCAGCCTTCAAGTGCGCTTTCCTTGTGGGATTGATACAGGTAGATGCCGGCGAATTCTTCGGTATCGAGGGCCGCACGGAACCGTTTGGGGACGGATACGCGTCCCTTCCGGTCCAGCTTGTGAATGTGCGTCCCTGTGAACAGCACTTCGCCATTCCCCTGATCAAAAAACCGATCTCAGAACACTGGCCCTCATGGGCTGTCTTGCGACTGTCGTGTGTCTGAAATGGATATGCCCCGCGTGGCACGGAATTTGTGCCTCTTTATGGGGTACCATGGGAAATCATGGGGGTCAATGGGATTTGATGGGCAAGAATGTGACGTTTTGGCACTTCCCGAGGGTTTCCGCGGTATATGCAGAAAGGCTGAAATCGGCCAAAAATGCGAGAAAACCGGCGGCGATCCATCTTCTGCCCATAAAATCCCAATTCCGTTCCATGGGGACCCATGGGAAGACCATCGAAAAACCGGATTTTGGGTTTTGATGGACCAGTTCAAGAATTGGATCTGAATGGGGTTGTCGAAGACAATTTGCGATTTGATGGCCAATCGGGTTTGATGCGCGGGCAAACTCCTGCAAAATGTCGAAATGATCTCTGATGGTTTTGATCGGCCATCACGAATGAAAATGTCCCCGAATGGGGCGTGGTCCTCTGGCGCGGGGCAGCGTCAGTGAAACGAAGGAAGCGATTGTTGCGGATAAAAGCTGCCATTCTATTAATGGGTTGTGCATTTTCCTGGACCGTTTTGGTTCCCGGGCTGAACACCGTTACGGGTGGGGTGGCCACGGCACAGGGGCTCAGTCTTGACCCGGCCGGTGGCGGATCAAATTCGCCCGAAGTTTCATCACCACAGATGCGTGAATTGCTGCCCTTGATCATGCAACAACTGCAAAACAATCCGGAACTGATGTCGCAGTTTGGACTGGGCGGGCTTTCGGGGCTAAATGGCCTGAATGGGGATGGTTCTGGTGCAGGTGCCAGCGTTCCCAGTATGACAGGCGACGGTGTGTCGAACATCCCCGGATTGAATGAGGCCATCGCAAAGGCGCTAGCCCAGCAAAATGGGGGCGCGGGCGTCGCCCCATCGGGCATTCCAGAACAGGTCAAAGTCTATCGCGAACAATACCACCCGGTTGATATCGACCAGGATGGTCGTATCAGCGCGGATGAGGCTGCCGCATATGCCAGCTGGATGTTCCGGCGGCGCGATATCACTGGCGATAATGTTTTGGTGGCGCGCGAATTTGCCGCGGTTGAAAAATTGCCGGGTTCTTCGGATGCCAATCGACAAAGATTGCGCACCGAAAGCCGCCGACTTGAATTGCTGTTTCCGGAATTTGATGCCGATGGCGACAAGATGATCAGCAAGGAAGAATTCATGGCGCAGGTGCATGCGACCTATGATGAAAAGCGCGGAGCGGAAGCGGATATTGATCCGTTTTCGTTCCAGACGGTTTTGCCATTCTAGGGCTGCGTTACTTGGAAACGCATTCATCACATGACAAGCATTCAATAAACTGGCATCCGTAACCATCGGCAAGCCGGAAGAGACGGAGAGGCTCATGGACACCAACGAATTCTTTGCCCCGGTGCGCGCAAACACCGACAGCGGCAATACCGCCAGTCCGGCTGCTTCTGATAGCGCCGTCGGTGACAGCGGGCAGGCAGCCGAGGCCGCAAACACGCCTTCTGAACAATCTGCCGCCAAACCGGCTGCTGCCAAGGCCGAACGTCTTCCGGTTTGGGTCGATTTGCATGCCCCGACGCCCGATGAAATTCACGAGATCGAAGAACGTTTTGGCATTGAAATACCGACGCGCGAAGAAATGCAGGAAATCGAACTTTCATCGCGCTTGTATGACGAAGACGGTGCGTTGTTCATGACGGTTTCGGTTCTGACCAAGGCAACCACCGATGCGCCGCAAACCACGGCGGTGACATTTATTCTGGTCAAGAAAACCCTGATCACTGTGCGTTATGCCGATCCAGTACCGTTCAAGACCTTCATCCGTCGTGTGAAACGCAGCCCGTCGCTTGCCAATAGCGCCGAGGCCGTTCTGTTTGGTCTGCTTGAACAGATTGTTGATCGACTTGCCGACCTGATGGAGCAAACGGCGACCGATCTTGAAGGCCTGTCCAATCAGGTCTTTATCAGCCCCGACGAGAATAGCTCGGATGCGGATCACCGCGAAACCCTGCGTCAGATCGGGCGTACCGGTAACCTGTCGGGCAAGGCCAAGGACAGCCTTTTGAACCTGCATCGCCTGGGATTGTTCCTCTCAACGCAGGCGCGGCTTAAAAAGGATGCCAAGGCGCGGCTCAAGATCCTGTCACGTGACATTGTCTCGATTACCGAGCACGCCAATTTTATCGCCAACAAGGTGACCTTCCTGCTTGATGCGACACTTGGCATGATCAGCCTTGAGCAGAACAACATCATCAAGATCTTCTCGGTCGCCGCCGCCGCCTTCCTGCCGCCGACCCTGATTGCCAGCATCTATGGCATGAACTTCGAATTCATGCCGGAACTGGGGTGGGAGTTCGGCTATCCGGTCGCAATCGGCCTGATGGTGCTGTCAGCCGTCCTGCCGCTGCTGTATTTCAAGCGCAAAGGATGGCTTTGAGCCAAATGGCGAAATGCGTGGGGCTTCTGTCCTTTTAGACAGTCTTTGCGCTGCTAGATTGGCCAGCACATTCACCAACCATCGGAGCCCCACAAATGAGCAAGACCGCCCTGATCCTGATTGATTGGCAGAAGGGATTTGATGACCCTGAATATTGGGGTAATCGCAATAACCCCGACGCCGAAGCCAACGGCGAAAAACTGCTCGCACACTGGCGCGCCAAAGGTTGGCCTGTGTTTCATGCCAAGCATAATTCCACAGAGCCGCAATCGCGCCTGCATCCCGACCATCCCGGTAACGCTTTCAAGCCGGGTTTTGCGCCCAAGGATGATGAGCCGGTCTATGGCAAGAACGTCAATTCTGCCTTGATCGGCACGGACCTTGAGGCCGATCTGCGTGCGCAAGGCATTTCGAAACTGGTTCTGTGCGGGATAACCACGGATCATTGCGTGAACACGACCACCCGCATGGCGGCCAATCTTGGATTTGATGCCACCATTGCGGCGGATGCCTGTGCGACCTTTGATCGCAGCTTGCCAGACGGGCGGGTTTTCCCGGCCCAGATGGTTCACGATGTTGCACTCGCCAGCCTGAATGGCGAGTTTGCAGCGGTGAAAACAGTCGCGGAAATTATTGCGGACTAATCGGCAATTGACTTGCGTTCGCAACTAAAGCAGTTTCTGCCCTCGTTTCTCGCCAAAGGTAATCTGCAATGACCAAAATCGATACTCAGGAAAAGCTCCGCGCCATATACGGAGAGCCGCTTGGACTTGCTGTCAGCAAATGTTTGCCGGCACTTGATCCGCACTGCAAGCACTTCATATCGCTTGCGCCCTTTGCGGTCATTTCCTCGTCAGATACCAATGGCAATGCAGATGTCAGCCCGCGTGGTGATGGCCCGGGTTTCATCAAGGTTGTTGATGACAAAACGCTGGTCATGCCGGATCGTCCGGGCAACAACCGGGTCGATACCCTGTCAAACATCGTCGACAACCCGAAAGTCGGGATGCTGTTTTTCGTGCCGGGCGTGAACGAAACGCTGCGCATCAATGGTGTTGCTGAAATCAGCACCGACCCGACTTTGTTGGGGCTGTTTGCCGATACGCCCAAGGCACCGATTGCCGCGATCAAGGTCACGGTTGAGGAAGCCTTCCTGCATTGCGCAAAGGCGCTGATGCGTTCCAAGCTGTGGGATCCGGAAACCCGGATCGAACGCAAAACGCTTCCGACCTTAGGCAAGATGATCAAGGATCAGACAGCGTCCGATATCCCCGAAAGCACGCAGGAAGAAGTAGACAAGTATTTCGCGCAATCCATTGCCGAGCGCGGCTGATCTGCTGTTCATGGTTTGAACGCATTTGGTCCGGGCGATGACGGGAAACTGTCATCGCCTTTTTTCTGTCTGAAAAGATAATACCAGATGGCCTGTAAGCCGGGTTCTGTCCATGCGGCGAACCGCACTGGATGACTATTCATCTGGGACGTCCGTCGCCGAACGCCTCCTGCAACCAACCCGAATGGTGGTGCGAAAACTCACCTGCCGACAATGCCGAAGCATCCGGCCGACCATTCCTATTAGGTTTTGCTCCCGGTGGGGTTTACCATGCGTCCCGCATTGCTGAAGGACCGGTGCGCTCTTACCGCACCCTTTCACCCTTACCGGATGGCTTGCGCGATCCGGCGGTATCCTCTCTGTGGCACTTTCCCTAGGGTCGCCCCCGCCAGACGTTATCTGGCACCGTGTTTCCGTGGAGCCCGGACTTTCCTCCCCGATTGCGAACAATCAGGGCAGCCATCCGGCCATCTGGTGATCGGGATGTAGGTCACATCCATGGTGGCGTCAAGAAAAAGCAGTGCAGGCAGGGATGCCTAGCGGGTGATCGCGCTGGCAAGCACCTTGGCAATGGCAACGCATTCGCCGTCGACTTGACCGGAAATGTCGTTTTGCCGCCAATGACGCTGGAACGCGATGGTGCGTTTGGCTTTATCTTCGTCGTTGTCTGCCGCGCCATAACCAATCGTCTCAAGCAGGCGATAGAACTCATCCGGGCTGGCAGCTGTGCCGGAAATACCGGAACTGATTTCAGCAACGCCATGGCATCCGGGCCATAGACCGATGCCGTGTTCGGCCAGCTGTTGCCACGGGAACAGTTCGCCCGGGTCTTCCTTGCGGTACGGGGCCATATCGGAATGAGCGATAATGCGGCTGGCGGGTATCTCATGGCGTTTGAGGATGTCTTGCGTCAGATCTATAACGGATTTGATCTGGATTTCCGGAAACGGGCGATAGCCATATTCATGTCCCGGATTGACGATTTCGATCCCGATGGAGTGGGAATTCACATCGCTACAATCTTGCCAAATGCCAAGCCCTGCGTGCCAGGCGCGTTTGTCTTCATCAACCAACTGAAAGATGCGGCCATCTTCCTCGATCAGGTAATGACTTGATACTGAGCTTTCCGGATCACACAGGCGTTCAAGTGCGTCGGCACCTGATTGCATGCCGGTGTAATGCAGGACGAGAGTATCAATAGGGCATCCATCCGGACGATCACCGAAATTGGGGGAGGGGTGGGAAATGATGTTTCCCGCTGATCGCGTTTTGGTGATCTTTTCCCCCATGCGGATCAATCCATTCCCTGTGCTTTGCGTTGAACCGGCTTGCGCAGCATGATGACCGCCACACCGCACAGAACGACTATGCCACCAATGATTTTAAGCAGCGAGAACGGCTCGTCAAATACAAGGAACGAACCCATCACACTGATCACCGGTGCCAACAGGGTCCAGGGCACAACAACATTTACATCCTGCGTCTTCAGCAAATGATACCAGAAGCCATACGCAACAATCGATGACATCACGACCGTAAAGGCAAGGTTTGCATATGCCACCCAGCTTGCGTTCATCACCGCTTCAAACCCGTTCGGCTCAAAAATCAGGGACATGATCAGCAATTGCGGGGCCGCCATCAGCGCCATCCAGCCATTCAGTTGGAAGGTATCAATGTCACCAAGCTTCTTGATCATGACATTGGCAACCGCCCACATGAAGGATGCAAACACCACGAGTAGCAGTGGTAATTGCAGTTCGGTCATGGTCGGGTCCCAGAACATGATGGTGACACCGATAAACGCCAGCGCCATACCCGAAAGCCGTTTCCAGCCCAGCCGGTCATTAAAGAAATAGGTCGCAAGCATCGACGAAAACGGCACGCCCAAAAGAATGATGATGGCGACCGGTCCGGCATCAATCATTGAAAGGGCATAGAACAGAACCCCGAAATGCAAACCGCCAAAGGTCACCGAGATCAGCGCAAGTTTGCCAAAACGTCCGCGCGGAACTTGCGTGAACGGGATCAACAGGATCGCCACAGCCGCAAAACGCATCGCTGTCAGGATGAAAGGCGGGATTTCACCAACCGCCCCTTTGACGGTCAGCATGTTCACGCCCCAAATGACGGCGACGGAAAAGGCCATAATTACGGCTTTGATCGGCATGACGGGGCCTTTCGGCAATAAGGGGCATTATAATGACCCCAAGAATATCAGATAGATACGCAACCCCGCCCAAGTTTTTTAGACGGGTTCCAGTCCCTTGATCCGATGTTTCAGCCCAAAGCACAAATGAGTTGTTTTCAACTCATGCCTAAACTGTCTTGAAATTCGCGTAAGCTTGGTCAGCCCTGACCAAGTTCCTCGCGCAGCATTTCAAGTTCCAGCCAGCGTTCTTCGGATGCTTCAAGTTCTGAGCGCGCAGCATCCAGTCGATCCACCTTTTTCTGGAAACCGTTCGGGTCCTTGGTGAACAGGCTGCTGTCAGAAAGCGCGTCCTCAAGGGTGGCGATTTCGGCTTCCAGTTTGGCCATCGCAGCAGGCAGATTGTCGTATTCGCGCTGATCCTTATAGCTCAGCTTGCCCGTCGGTTTTGATTTCGGTGCAGATGCCTGTGCGGCTTTTTTGACCTGTTTGGCCGCGGCCTTTTCTTCCTTGGCGGCCTCGGCGCGCGAAAGTCTGCGTTGGGCAATGTAATCGGAATAACCACCGGCATATTCAATGGCAGTCCCATCGCCTTCCATGACGATGGATGATGTCACAACGCGATCAAGGAAGTCACGATCGTGGCTGACCAAAAGAAGCGTGCCTTCATAGTCGCTCAGCATTTCCTGAAGCAGATCCAGTGTATCCATATCAAGATCGTTGGTCGGCTCATCCATGATCAGAAGGTTGGTCGGCTTGGCCAATTGTTTGGCCAGCAACAGCCGATTGCGTTCACCGCCTGAAAGCGCGCCGACCGGGCTTCTGGCCTGTTTTTCATCAAACAGGAAATCACGCAGATAGCTGACAACATGGCGCGGATTGCCGCGCACCATGACCTGATCGCCACCAACATCACACAGCGTATCCCAAAGGGTCTTGCTGTCATCAAGGGCGGCGCGTTTCTGATCGAAATAGCTTGGATTAAGGTTGGTGCCGATCTTGATCGTGCCGCTGTCAGGTTCGATCTGACCGGTCAGCATTTTCAAAAGCGTGGTTTTACCAGCCCCGTTCGGGCCGATAATGCCAACCTTGTCGCCACGTAAAATACGGGTCGAGAAATCAGCGATGATCTGACGGTCGCCAAATGATTTGGCGATATCGGTCGCTTCGATCACGACCTTGCCGGATGTCTCACCGGCATCGGCCGCAAGCGACACGTTGCCGATGCGGTCAACCTGTTGGGAACGCTGGGCGCGCATGTCATAAAGACGGCGCAGACGGCCCTGGTTCCGTTTGCGGCGGGCTGAAATACCCTGCACCGACCAGACGGTTTCCTGCGCAATCAGTTTATCAAGCTTGGCGCGTTCCTCGGCTTCCTTGCGATAGATTTCCTCGGACCATTCCTCGAACTGGGAAAAGTTGATCGCACCCTGATGCATCACACCACGATCAAGCCACAGCACACCATTCGATACGGCATTCAGGAATGCACGGTCGTGCGAGATCACCACAACAGCACCGCGGAAATTCTTGATTTCGCCCTCAAGCCATTCAATCGTCGGCAAATCAAGGTGGTTGGTGGGCTCGTCAAGCAACAGAACCTGCGGATCGGCAATCAGTGCACGCGCAATCGCGGCCCGGCGGCCTTCACCACCTGAAAGCTGTTTGGGGTCCGACTTCGGATCAATATCAACCGATGCCAGCAACATGTCGGATCGATAGGCATAATCCTGTTCATGGTCATCAAGGGCCGAAAGCACAAAATCCTCGACCGTGTCATAGCCGTCGAATTTCGGTTCCTGATTAAGGTAGGCCACCTTGCAGCCTGGCTGAACAAAGCGTTCGCCGCCATCGGGTTCGATTTCACCAGCGATGATTTTCAAAAGAGTCGATTTGCCACCACCATTGCGCCCGACAAGGCACAGGCGATCACGGTCGCCAATGGCAAATGACACATCAGAAAACAGATCATTCCCGCCAAAGGTCAGGTGAATGTCATTAATATTGATCAGCGGTGGCGCCATGGAAAAACCGACAAGTTTGAAAACAAAACAGGGTCACAGTGACCGGCCCCCTGCAAACAGCAATTCGCGCACCGTTGCAAGGGAAATCAACTTTGACAGAGATAATCGCGAAGATCGAACGCGCTAGCGGATACCGCGCTCTTTGCGGATTTGATCCCAGGCCGCATTGATCCGCGCCATCTTTTCGTTGGCCTGTTCGATGAATTCCGGCGGCATGCCCTTGGCCATCAGGGTGTCAGGATGGTTTTCGCGCGACAATTTCCGATGGGCCGATTTCAGGTCATCGTCACTGGCATCACGCGTCAGGCCAAGCTGCTCATAGGGATCCGGGCCGTCTGACGCGGTGAAGGCATGATGAACCCGTTCAAAGTCGACCTCGGCAAAGCCAAAGATATTGGCGACCTTTTTAAGGTAATCCTGTTCGGCCGGGTGCAGTTCGCCGTCGGCCATGGCGATTTGATAAAGCGCCTCGAGTACACCTTCAAGGATGGCACGTTCACCGCGAAACATGGTGGCTATCTGATGGGCATAAACCTCAAACCCGTCTGACGACGACCGCGCCATGTCAAAGATGCGACCGACATTCTTTTCTTCGCCCGGCGGGATATGGAACACGCGTTTGAAGGCGTTGACTTCATCGCGGCTGACATGCCCGTCAACCTTCGCCATCTTGGCGGCCAGCACGACCACACCGGTTGCAAAGGCGATCTGGCGGGGATCATGCCCGCCAATTTGCGGCCCGCGTGCATTGCTTTTGATCTTGTCAACGACATGACCGGCCGCCGCGCCGAGAATTGCACCCAATGGTCCGCCCAGGGCAAAGCCTGCAGTTCCGCCAATAATTTTGCCCCAGATGCTCATGGGTGATCTTCATCCTGTTTGTTGTAATCCGGCGCGGTCGATTGGCTGAATGGATAGGTGATTAATCGGTACCAATACCCGCGCAAAGCACAAACATAGTGCGCAGATGATGAAAAGAAATGACCTAATTTGCGGGAATTTTCGCCAAAGGTAGAGGGAATTAGTAATTAGTCTATACTTTAGTCTTTATATATCTACTGATGGTAGAATGTTTTATGGTTCTGAAAAACAAAATATAAAACCAAGAACCGGAAAATGAGGGGTGGAAGCATGTCTTTCTTGTCGCGAATGAAGCTGGTTTACCAGATCTCGCTGCTGAGCATCGTTGCTCTGGTGATTTTCGCTATTGTCGGGATCACACAATTCGTCGCCGATCAACAGCGCCAATCCGCGCAACTTCTTGCCAAGGCCGCGAGTGAAGACTCCCGGACTGTAAGTACCGTATCGCGCGCATTCCTTGATGCGCGTAGGCACGAGAAAGACTTTGTTATTCGACGAAGCGAGGAATATGTCACTGCCCACGCCGAAGCCGCCGCACAAATCCGGGCCGGTCTGGAAAAGCTTTCCGCGCGTGAAGAACTTGGTGACCTTCTTGAGCAGGTCGAGCAGGTCCAGACAGCCGTCAATAATTATGTGTCGGAATTCGCCACTGTCGTTGAACTGCAGCGCAAGGTTGGTCTAGACGAGAGTTCGGGCTTGCTTGGCGAAATGCGCAGTGCTGCTTCCGAAGTCGAAACTGCTTTGGCAGAAGTGGCCAAGCTTGAGGCGATGCTGGGACTGAGTGGCACCAAGGACCTGTCGATTGCCGTTTTACAGATGCGTCGCGATGAAAAGGATTTTCTCGCCCGTCTGGATCCGGCCTACGTCGAAAGTGTCGAAGCAACTTCCAAGCAGTTCTCGGCTGCGCTTGAGCGCGCCGGCAGCATTCAGGATGAAAAGAAACAGCAGCTTGGCAAGCTGATGGATTCATATCTGGCGGATTTCAAAACCCTTGCCGATGCCGTTCTTGAACGTGAAGAATCCCTGGAACGCCTCAGTGCATATTACGCTGCCGTCGAGCCGGTTCTGGAAACATTGGGCAATGAAGTCCGGACCGTTGCCGAAAACATGCAACAACGTGCCGAACAAATCGCGCATAGAGGGGTTCAGGTTACCTTTGCGATCTTTATCGCTGGTGCGATCATCATGATCCTGATGTCGATGGTACTTGCGCGTGCCATCGTGCGGGCTATCACCGGGTTGACCGACAAGATGGCCCGTTTGGCCAAGAACGATTTTGACGTCAAACTGGATGAAGCCGACCGCAAGGATGAGATCGGCGAAATGGGCCGGTCTGTGGTTGTCTTCCGCGAAAACGGTCTGGAGCGGCAAAAGCTTGAAGCCCAGCAACGCGAACTTGACGAAAAACAGCGCCAGCGCATTGAAAAGCAGGAGCAGCACATTCGCGAATTTGACGATGATGTCGTCGCAATGATGAGCGAAGTGGGGACTGCCGTTCAACAGCTGCATTCCGTCTCCGAAGTTCTGCGCAACAGTGCGGCCACAGCCAATGAACAGTCGACAACTGTTTCTGCGGGCAGCGAAGAAGCATCGTCAAACGTGCAACTTGTTGCAACGGCGGCGACGGAGCTTTCGGCGTCTATCCACGAAATTGCCGGTCAGATCAGCGATACTTCGAAAATGGCGGCGACGGCGAGTGATCGTGCCCAGACAACCAACGATGACATTCAGGGCCTGAATGCGGCCGCAGTCCGCATTGGCGAGGTCATCAATCTGATCAGCGATATCGCCGAACAAACCAACCTTCTGGCGTTGAACGCCACGATCGAAGCCGCCCGTGCCGGTGATGCTGGCAAGGGCTTTGCCGTGGTTGCCAGCGAGGTCAAAAACCTTGCCAATCAGACCGCCAAGGCGACCGAGGACATTTCAAGCCAGATCAATGATATCCAGCAAGCCACACAGTCGGCCGTCGATGCAATTGATAGCATCGTTCAGATGATCAAGGATATCAGCGAACGGGCATCTGCGGTGGCCGCGGCCGTCGAACAACAGACCGTTGCGACCAGCGAGATTTCCCAGAATGTCGAACAGGCCGCATCGGCAACCACCGAAATCTCAAACGCGATGCAGGGGGTTTCGTCGGCGGTGGCAGAAACCACCGAGGCTGCCGATGATGTGCGTGGTTCGGCCGATAACCTGGGTCGTCAAAGTGATGGTCTGAGTGAACGTATCGATAACTTCCTTGCAAGGATGCGCTCGATTTCATAGGCCGTCTGCAACAAGCATCATTTCACGTCTGCAACTGGAACAAGAGGAAAGAGCAATCTTTCCTCTTGTTTTGTTGTGCCTCACACCAAATGTGATTCAGTTGAGTAAGAAACAGGCACCGGGCAAGCATCAATTATGTCTTGCCACGGCTTAGAGGCCGAAATGGTTTCCCGACATATGGGGCAAGGTTCCCCGATTTGATCTGGCGGGCGCAATAGGTGTCTTCATTTCGTTGTTGAATAGAAACCTGCGCTGATGCCAGCGGGAGAACAGCTGTGGCAAAGGCGAGGCAACTGCTTGGGGGCCAAGATGAACTTTCTTTCCCGAATGAGACTTCTCTATCAAATATCGCTGATCGGCGGGGTGGCACTTTTGATCTTTATCGTCGTTGGTGCTGTGCAATTCATTGCCGAGCAACAAAGACGGGCCGCCGAAGAGGTTGCCGAGAGTGCGCTGGAGAACAAACTGGTTGCTGACGCTGTTTCGCGTGAATTCCTGAATGCACGTCGGCGGGAAAAGGACTTCCTGCTGCGCATGGATGAAAAATATGTTTCCCAGCATGCCAGTGTCGTCCAAGACGTCAATGCAGGCCTTGAGCAGCTTGAACAGGCGCCGGAACTGAGCGCGTTTGATGCGCAGCTCCAGGAAATCGTGACAGCCTTTGCCAACTATGACGCGAAGTTCGCAGTGGTTGTCGGTTTGCAGCGAGAAATCGGGTTGAACGAGGAAGAAGGGCTTCTGGGACGGTTACGTTCCTCGGTGCACAATGTCGAAGAGGCGCTCAAGAAATATAACGCCGACAATCTTACCGTAATCATGTTGATGATGCGCCGCCACGAGAAGGACTTTTTGGCACGCCTTGATCCAAAGTATGTCGGTCGGATCGATGACCGCCTTGCCGAGTTCGGACCGGCATTGGCCGCCTCAAACATTCCCGCCGACGAGCAGGATAAAATCACCGACTTGATGAAGTCATATGTTGCGGACTTCAAGGCCCTGTCTGAAAAGATCCTGCAACGCGAAGCAGAGCTCGGCTTTTTGTCCGACTATTATGCCGAGGCTGAGCCGATCCTTAATGAGCTCAGTCAGTCGATTGGCGAAATCGCACAGACCCAAAAGCAAAGAGCTGACAGCATTGCAGAAACCAGTCTGACAGTTTCGGTCATTATGTATTCAATCGGCGTTCTGGCGTTAATGGGGCTCTCGTTCTTGTTGGCACGCGCCATTGTCAGCGCGATCAGCGGTTTGACCAACAAAATGACTCGACTGGCTGAAAACGACTTTGATGTCGATATCAACGAAGTGAAGCGGGCGGACGAAATCGGCGAGATGGGGCGTGCGGTTCTGGTGTTCCGCGAAAACGGTATCGAACGCATCAAGCTTGAAGCAGCGCAAAAGGCAGAGGACGAGAAACGCCGCAAACGCATGGAGACTCAGGAACGCTATATTCAGGAATTTGATCAGGCGGTGGTTGCCGTCATGGCCGATGTCGGAATAGCGGTGGAGCAACTCCATCAGGTGTCGAACGTATTACGTAACAGTGCTGAGACAGCAACCAACCAGTCGATGGCAGTGTCTTCCGGTGCCGAAGAAGCCTCTTCGAATGTGCAGTTGGTTGCCACGGCCGCAACCGAACTTTCGGCATCTATCAACGAGATTTCCGGTCAGGTCACGGAAACGTCAACCATGGCACAGTCCGCAACCGAGCGGGCCCGCAATACCAACGACAATATACAGGGGCTTAATGATTCTGCGATCAAGATTGGCGAAGTCATCAGCCTGATCAGTGATATCGCCGAACAAACCAACTTGCTGGCGCTTAATGCAACGATTGAGGCCGCCCGGGCGGGGGACGCAGGCAAGGGCTTTGCCGTCGTCGCAAGCGAGGTGAAAAACCTTGCCAATCAGACGGGCAAGGCAACCGAGGAAATTACATCCCAGATCAACGATATCCAGCAGGCGACAAGCCTTGCCGTTGATGCAATCGACGAGATTGTCAAAATGATCTCCGACATCAGCGAACGTGCAGCTGCGGTGGCGGCCGCGGTCGAACAGCAAACCGTCGCCACCAGCGAGATTTCGCAGAACGTGGAGCAAGCCGCCGCCGGGACAGAGGAAATCTCGGCTGCCATGCAAGGAGTGTCTGCAGCTGTCAATGAAACCAACGAAGCGGCTGGTAACGTCAATGTTTCGGCCAACAACCTTGGTCAACAAAGCGGTGACTTGCGGTCGCAGATTGATGGTTTTCTCGAACGGATGCGCACACTTTAACGGTGAATTGCCGATAAGTATAAGGCGGCAGGGGCTTTACCTTGTCGCCTTTATCGCGATAAAATGCCGACAAACTTCCAATGAACCTGGTCGGAACCTATCTTGGTGACCGGGAATACTGCATTACAGGGAACGTCGGATGGCTGATAAAACACGTATCGTCTCATCGTCACATCTTGTCTCGGAACGCGCAGCCGAACTGTCGGAACTTGAATTTGCGTTGATCCTGTCAGGTAACGCATTTAACCGCTGGATGGTGCGGTGCATGCGTGCGGCGGGTATGCCCGATGTGTCGGTTCTCGATATTCTGGTGCTGCACAATGTCAATTCCCGTGAGCGGGAAAAAAGTCTGTCTGAAGTCTGCTTTGTCCTGAATGTCGAGGACAGCCATCTTGTGAACTATTCCCTTAAAAAGCTCCGCAAGCTTGGACTTGTCGAGGGTGTCAAACGCGGCAAGGAAGTGCATTACGCGACCACCAAGGACGGCCGTGAAATGTGCGAAAAATACCGTCAGGTCCGCGAGGATTGCCTGATTGAGACTTTCCAGCGGCTTGGCGTCAACAGCGAGGAAGTCGGGGATGTCGCCAAGACCCTTCGCGCAATTTCCGGCGTCTATGACCAGGCATCACGTGCCGCAAGTGCGATGTAAACCGCGCTGCTGCTGGTACTGGCGCTAAGGCTTGTCCTTCGCATCCCCGATGTCTGGGAGCAACACCTAGGGCTGAATTGGCAGCAGGGTGCGATTGTAGGTCGGGGACATCACGATTTCGTTGAAGCAAACCCGCATGGGTGCCCCGACGACATAAGTCACGATTTCTGCAAGATCGCTTGGCTTTAAAAGACGATCAAGCTCTTCCTGTTCTATCGGTACCGGTCGTTGCTGAAGGATCGGGGTGGCAACTTCGCCCGGTGAAATGCAGCAACAGCGGATGTTGTTGTGCAGTTCTTCCTGATTGATGCTGTGCGAAAGATCGACGACACCGCGTTTGGATGCAATATAGGCCGGGCCTGCGACCGGGAATTCATGCTTTGCGGCCCAAGACGCAATATTGATGATCAGTCCGTCTTGTTGATCGCGCATCAAGGGCAGGGTCGCGCAAACGGTGTTGGCAACACCGTTCAGATTGACGGCGACGATACGCTGCCAGTCTTTGATATCAAGATCGCGCCAATGCCGTTTCGGGGTGTTCACACCAGCACAGTTGATCAGCACATCAATTTTGCCCATCGCGCTTTTGATTTTCGCGACCGTTTCAAAAACCTTGTCGCTGTCACTGATGTCGAGCGGGTAAATTTCAACTTTTCCCCCGCTTGCCGCAATGTCATCTGCAACTTGCCGAAGTGTCTCTTCGCGCCGCGCCGAAAGGGCAACGTGCGCCCCGCCAGCCGCCAGAGATTTGGCAATTGCTTCACCGATGCCGCTACCGGCACCTGTAATCCAGACAGACTTCCCCGAAAGATCCGGCATTGGATTTTCCCCGCTTGTTATTTATTTGATCGCTAGTTGAATGCCCCCGGCAGCCAACAATAACAACAAAAATATCAGACGAACGGTCGGTTTTTGCGGGTTCACGCAGGTGGGGTTCTACGGTGTTGTTTCCCGGATTTCGCATATCTGCTATGAATTAAAGTTGACAATTTGTCGGCAAAATGTGATCAATGTGTCGGGAGGCTACTTTGGAGTCTCGATACGCGATAACGTGTATCGGCTTGCATCACACACAGGGAGACTTGAAAAATGTTGAAAAAAGCACTTTCGACTGTCGCAGTCGCAGCGATCACCATGTCAGCCGGCTTTGCATCCGCTGAAGAAACCTGGGACATGGCAACGCCTTATCCTGACGCGACTTTCCACACCCAGAACATCATCGAATTTGCCAAGGATGTGAATGAAGCATCTGGCGGTGAGCTGAGCATCACGGTTCATTCCGGTGGTTCGCTGTTCAAGCATGCTGATATCAAACGTTCGGTTCAGCGCGGCCTGGTGCCGATCGGCGAAACCCTGATTTCGCTGCTGGCCAACGAAAACCCGATCTACACCGTTGACGCGATCCCGTTCCTTGCAACGTCTTACGAAGACGCCAAGAAACTTTGGGAAGTATCGCGCGAAGGCATCGAAGCAGCCCTCGCAAAAGATGGTCTTAAAGTTCTTTATGCTGTTCCGTGGCCGGCTCAGGGCCTTTACACCGCAAACGAAGTTAACAGCGTTGCTGACCTCGATGGTGTCAAGTTCCGCGCCTATAACGCCACCACGTCCGAACTGGCATCTCTGACCGGCATGGTCGCGACCCAGGTTGAAGTTCCGGAAATCCCGACCGCCTTTGCAACCGGCATTGTCGAAGCAATGATCACCTCGCCGTCGACCGGTGCCAACTCCAAGGCATGGGACTTTGTTTCGAACTTCTATGACGTTCAGGCATGGCTTCCGAAAAACATGGTTATCGTAAGCGAAAGCGCATTCGATGGCCTGTCTGCTGACGTTCAGGCTGCTGTTCTTGAAGCCGCTGCCAAAGCCGAAACCCGCGGTTGGGAAATGAGCATGGCAGAAGCCGAAGAGAAAAAGAAAATTCTCTCTGAAAACGGCATGAACGTTGCTGCACCGAGTGCAGAACTCAAAGACGGTCTCGCAGCAGCTGGTGACAAAATGGTCGCTGGTTGGCTGGAAAAAACCGGAGATGAAGGCCAGGCCATCATCGACGCGTTCAAGAACTAAGCACCGGTTCTTGCCAATTGTCGGGGCCGGACGGCTGTCGTCCTCCGTTCGGTCCCGGACAATCCGCACATTTTAATGTTACTGTCCGTTAGGTACGATACGTCGCTTTGGGGATGATCGTTGGCGGAAAGGGGGACTGCTGTGCGCAGACTGCTAGATTATTTATTCAAATTCAGTGCCGTTTTGGCGGCCGCGTTCCTGGTAATCATTGCGCTGCTGATCCTCGCCCAGTCCTTGGGGCGTCTTGTCGGGATCGCCGTTCACGATGCCAATGAACTGGCCGGGTTCTCGCTTGCTGCCGGTACGTTCCTTGCCCTTGGTCCGGCGCTGCGCGCTGGCACCCACATCCGGGTCATGATTGTCCTTTCGCACCTCAAAGGTCGTGTCCGCCGGACAATGGAAGCGATCACGCTGTTGGCTGCGATTTATCTTGCCGGTTACTTCGCCTGGTGGATGGCGGTTCTGGCCGAGGAAAGCTTTTCGTATGGCGATAGCTCGCCCGGCGTTCTGGCCTTCCCGCTGTGGATCCCGCAAACCG
The DNA here is from genome assembly GCF_002388495.1 of Thalassospira sp. UBA4513. Classification (NCBI taxonomy): domain Bacteria; kingdom Pseudomonadati; phylum Pseudomonadota; class Alphaproteobacteria; order Rhodospirillales; family Thalassospiraceae; genus Thalassospira; species Thalassospira sp. UBA4513. The sequence continues at coordinate 69,281 of NZ_DGMR01000020.1, read as the reverse complement.
CCATGGCCTTTGGACTGGTTGTCTTTACCATCGCCCTGCTCGAAGCATTTGTTGATCTTCTGGCTGGCCGCGAACCCGCTTTTGTCGGCGGCGAAGCGAACGATCTGAACGAGTAGGGGGCGGTCATGGACGTACTTCAAATCGGTCTTATCCTGATGGGCCTGCTGTTCCTGTTTCTGGGCGCTGGTCTGTGGGTTGCACTTGCACTTTTTGCCATTGGCGTCTTTGCCATTGATGTTTTCACCAGTGCGCAAACCGGTCCGATCATCGCGACCACAGCATGGTCAAGCCTTGCAACCTGGTCACTGGCACCGCTGCCACTGTTTATCTGGATGGGTGAAATCCTTTTCCGGTCCCGCCTTTCCGAAGACATGTTCACCGGGCTTGCGCCTTGGCTGAACAAACTTCCGGGTCGGTTGTTGCATGTAAACATTCTGGGCTGCGGTATTTTTGCTGCTGTCTCCGGGTCTTCGGCTGCGACAGCGGCCACCATCGGGCGCATGTCGATCCCCGAACTTCGTAAACAGGGCTATGCCGATAGCCTGATCCTCGGAACCCTTGCTGGGTCCGGTACGCTGGGTCTTCTGATCCCGCCGTCGATCATCCTGATTGTTTATGGTGTCTCGGCCGAGCTTTCGATTGCCCGTCTTTTCATTGCCGGTGTGATCCCCGGTGTCATGCTGATCATCATGTTCATGAGCTTCGTTGGCATCTGGGCCACGATCAACAAGGACAAGATGCCCGAAGCTGCCCCCAGCATTCCGTTTGCTGAAAAGATCCGTGCATCGGGTCGCCTGATCCCGGTCATCGTTCTGATTGCTGCTGTGATCGGCTCGATCTATGGCGGGGTCGCAACCCCGACAGAGGCCGCGGCGTTCGGTGTGGTCGGTGCATTGATCCTCTCAGGGCTCAGCGGGTCGCTTTCCAAGGAAAGCCTGCTTGATGGCATCATGGGTGCCACCCGCACGTCCTGCATGATCTGCTTTATCCTTGCAGGTGCGGCGGTGCTGACGGTTGCAATGGGCTTTACCGGTGTGCCGCGTGAATTGGCCGCATGGATCGCCCAGATGGAGCTGTCGCCTTATGCGCTGCTTGGTGCGCTGACGATCTTCTTTATCGTTCTGGGATGTTTTCTTGACGGTATTTCGGTGGTGGTTCTGACAACCTCTGTGATCCTGCCGATGGTGCAGGCCGCTGGCATCGACCTGTTGTGGTTCGGCATCTATGTCGTGCTGGTGGTCGAAATGTCACAGATCACGCCACCGGTCGGCTTTAACCTTTTCGTTCTGCAAGGCCTGACAGGCAAGAACCTGTTCAAGATTGCAGTTGCTGCCTTGCCATTCTTCTTCCTGCTGTTGTTTGCCGCCCTTCTGATCACCGTATTTCCGGGGATCGTTACCTGGCTGCCAACGCAAATGAGTGGCTAACAGTTCATGATTTGAACTGACCAAAATACTCGAATTTTCTGACTACAGATGCCTGAAGGAGTGAGCATCATGGCCCCGCTCGACCAAAATTCGCCCGCCTCGCAGACCACCGGACAGCCGAAATGGCAGTTCTGGATCGATCGCGGCGGCACATTTACCGATATCGTTGCCCGCAAACCCAATGGCGCGCTTGTCACCCACAAACTGCTGTCGGAAAACCCCGAACGGTATAAGGACGCCGCCATTCAGGGCATCCGCGAACTGCTTGAAGTTGCCGACGGCGAGAAAATCCCGGCCGAGAAAATCGAAGCCGTCAAAATGGGCACCACGGTTGCGACCAACGCCCTGCTCGAACGCAAAGGCGACCGCACAGTCCTGGTCACCAACAAGGGCTTCCGCGATGCGCTGCGTCTGGCCTATCAGAACCGCCCTCGTCTGTTTGATCGCAACATCATTCTGCCCGAAACGCTTTATGAAACCGTGATCGAAACCGCTGGCCGTTTTGACGCACAGGGTCATGAACTCGAAGGGATGGACCTCGATACCCTGCGGGCCGACCTGCAAAAGGTCTATGACAGCGGCATTCGTGCCTGTGCCATCGTTTTCATGCACGGTTATCGTTACACCGCGCATGAACTGGCCGCCGAAAAGGTTGCCCGTGACATCGGCTTTACCCAGGTTTCTGTCAGCCATCAGGTCAGCCCGTTGATGAAGCTGGTATCGCGCGGCGACACCACGGTGGTTGATGCCTATCTGTCGCCGATCCTGCGTCGTTATGTTGATCAGGTCGCCTCCGAACTGGGCGGCGTGAAATTGATGTTCATGCAATCCAATGGCGGTCTGACCGATGCGGTCAAGTTCCAGGGCAAGGATGCGATCTTGTCCGGTCCGGCTGGCGGTGTGGTTGGCATGGTGCGTACGGCTGAGATGGATGGCTTCAAACAGGTCATCGGTTTCGATATGGGCGGCACATCAACCGACGTTTCGCACTATGACGGCGAATACGAACGTGATTTCGAAACCCAGGTCGCTGGTGTGCGCATGCGCGCGCCGATGATGAAAATCCACACGGTTGCGGCCGGTGGTGGGTCGATCCTGCATTTCGACGGTGCGCGTTTCCGTGTTGGTCCGGACAGTGCCGGTGCAAATCCGGGGCCTGCGGCCTATCGTCGCGGTGGTCCGCTGGCGGTGACTGATATCAACGTCATGCTGGGTAAGGTCCAGCCGGACTTCTTCCCGAATGTCTTTGGCCCCGAAGGCGACGAGCCACTTAATGCCGATGCGGTTCGCAAGGGCTTTGAGGAAATGGCCGCTGACATCGAAAAGAACACCGGCCAGATCCGTACCCCCGAAGAAGTCGCCGAAGGCTTCCTGCGCATTGCGGTTGAAAACATGGCAAACGCCATCAAGCAGATCTCGGTCCAGCGCGGCTATGACGTCAGCGACTATATCCTGCAATGCTTCGGCGGTGCCGGTGGTCAGCATGCCTGTCAGGTTGCCGATACCCTTGGCATGACCAAGGTATTTGTTCATCCGTTCGCCGGTGTTCTGTCGGCATACGGTATGGGCCTTGCCGATATCCGTGCGATGCGTGAACAGGCGGTCGAGGGCAAACTTGCCGCTGAAGGCCTTGCAGATCTGGATAAGCAGCTTGATGCCTTGGCGGTTGATGCGCTCGCGGAACTGAAAGAACAGGGCATTTCGGATGACAAGATCAGCCTGCTGAAACGCCTGCATCTGCGTTATGACGGTACCGACACCCCGCTGATCGTTGATTTCGGCGATGTTGATGCCATCACGGCCCAGTTCGAAGAACAGCATAAACAGCGTTATGGCTTTGTCATGACCGGCAAGCCACTGGTGGTCGAGGCCGTCGCAGTTGAGGCGATTGGCGAAACCCAAAGCCTTCCGGCGTCGTCGGCTGAGCTTGATGGTGCGGAAGTTATGCTCAAGCCGCTTGCGACCCGTCCGGTCGTCTTTGATGGCAAAACCGAAGATACTCCGTTCTACAAACGTGAAAACCTGAAACCAGGTGCGACGGTCCGTGGTCCGGCGGTGATTGTGGAGCCGGTCGGCACCACCGTGATCGATCCGGGCTGGGAAGCCAAGGTGAATGGCCAGGATCATCTGATCCTGAACCGTGTTGTGCCGATGAAACGTTCCGAGGCGATTGGCACCCAGGCCGATCCGGTGATGCTTGAAGTGTTCAACAACCTGTTCATGAACATCGCCGAACAAATGGGTGTGACGCTTGCCAACACCTCATACTCGGTTAACATCAAGGAACGTCTGGACTTCTCATGTGCGGTGTTTGATCAGGAAGGCCTTCTGATCGCCAACGCCCCGCATATGCCCGTCCACCTTGGCTCGATGGGTGAGTCCGTTCAGGCGGTGATTAAAAACAACGACGGCAAAATGAAGCCGGGCGATGTTTATATGCTGAACGACCCGTATAACGGCGGCACGCACCTGCCTGACATCACACTGATCACCCCGGTGTTTGGCGATGATGGCAAGGAAGTGCTGTTCTATGTCGCATCGCGTGGTCACCATGCCGATGTTGGCGGTATTACGCCGGGCTCAATGGCGCCAAACTCGCGTGTTCTTGAAGAAGAAGGCGTTCTGATCAACAACTTCAAACTGGTTGATCAGGGCACGTTCGATGAAAAGGGCCTGACCGACCTTCTTGAAGGTGCCAAATATCCGGCACGTAATCCCTATCAAAATATCGCCGATCTGCGTGCACAGATCGCGGCCAATGAAAAGGGTGTGCAGGAACTGCGCAAGATGGTCGATCACTTTGGCCTTGATGTCGTGCATGCCTATATGCAGCACGTTCAGGACAACGCCGAAGAAAGCGTACGTCGCGTAATCGATGTTCTGAAAGACGGCGAATACACCTATGAAATGGACAATGGTGCGGTTGTCCGCGTCAAGGTCACCATCGATAAGGCAACCCGTTCGGCGACGGTCGATTTCACCGGCACGTCCGATCAGCTTGATAACAACTTCAACGCCCCGTCGGCTGTGACCCGCGCGGCTGTGTTGTATGTCTTCAGAACGCTTGTTGATGATGACATTCCGCTCAATGCCGGTTGCCTGAAGCCGGTCAATCTGATCGTGCCCGAAGGATCGATGCTTAACCCGCGTTATCCGGCCGCCGTGGTTGCCGGTAACGTTGAAACCAGCATGCATGTCACCGATACGCTGTATGCCGCCCTTGGCGTGCTGTCTGGTGGTCAGGGCACGATGAACAACTTCACCTGGGGCAATGATACGCACCAGTATTACGAAACCATCTGTGGCGGTACCGGTGCCGGTCCCGACTTTGATGGTACGGCAGCTGTTCATTCGCACATGACCAACTCGCGCCTGACCGATCCGGAAGTTCTTGAATGGCGTTTCCCGGTCCTGCTCGAAAGCTTTGAAATCCGCAAAGGATCAGGTGGTAAAGGCAAACACAAGGGTGGCGATGGTGCGATCCGTCGTGTGCGCTTCCTTGAAGACATGACAGCATCGATCCTGTCCAACCACCGTCGCGTGCCGGTTCAGGCCTGTGCGGGCGGGGAGCCCGGTCAGCTTGGCCGCAATGCTGTCGAACGCATCGATGGCACTGTGATCGAGCTTAAGGGCACCGATGGTGCGGAAATGCATCGGGGGGATGTCTTTGTCATCGAAACCCCGGGTGGCGGGGGCTACGGCAAGGCCTGATCGGCCCCTGCATCACCAGATGTCGCGGACCGGGAACGTGTTCCCCCCTTAAACACCTGTTTGTTTCCGGTCCCCAAAGCCGCCTTGCTTCCCTGTTGCAAGGCGGCTTTTTCTTGATGTTGGTTCAAACGTTCCCACATTCAGATCAAATGGGGGGCAATTAGGGTTTAGACCCTGAAATCAACGACATTGCCATTGAGGCCCGTGATCAAATCAACGATGATCATGGATGTTGCTGCTATCTCGGATACGAAGGGTCAGATGCCTCCCCGCACAAGGCGGCTTTTCGTGGATCAGATCGGCCTGAACAGGACAGGAAGAGAGCACCGTGAAATTCTTCATTTTGAACCAGCGCTACTTCGTGATGACGGGTGTTGTGGTTTTGGCTTTGGCCTCTGTGATCTTGGCGAGTGCCGTTGATGTCTGGTTCTGGGTGCCTGCGGTCATTTTCGGGTTGCTGGTGCTGGTTGGTATTCACGACCTGTATCAGAACAAGCATTCCATCCTGCGCAACTATCCGATCAGTGCGCATATCCGCTTCATCCTCGAAAGCTTCCGTCCGGAAATCCGCCAGTACCTTCTTGAAAGCGATCAGGACGAAATCCCGTTCAGCCGCCAGGCACGCGGTCTTGTCTATCAGCGCGCCAAGGGTGTCGAAGACAAACGCCCGTTTGGCACGATCGAAGAAGTCTATAAATCCGGCTATTCGTGGATTACCCATTCCGTCGCGCCCAAGCACATCACCGATACCGATTTTCGGGTGCGCGTTGGCGGCCCGCATTGCAAGCAGCCCTATGATTGCAGCCTGTATAATATCTCTGCCATGAGCTTCGGGGCGCTGTCGGGCAACGCAATTCTGGCGCTTAACAAGGGCGCCAAGAAGGGCGGCTTTGCCCATGATACCGGCGAAGGCAGCATTTCGCGCTATCACCGCGAAGGCGGTGGTGATCTGATTTATCAGGTGGCGTCGGGTTATTTCGGGGCGCGCAACGAAGATGGCAGTTTTTCCGAGGAAAAATTTGCCATAACCGCCGCCGACCCGCAGGTCAAAATGATCGAGGTAAAGCTTAGCCAAGGCGCAAAACCCGGCCATGGCGGCATGTTGCCATCGGCCAAAATCACCGCCGAAATTGCCGAAGCCCGCGGTATCCCGATGGGGCAGGATTGCGTGTCGCCCGCGGCACACAGTGTTTTCTCAACCCCGATTGGGCTGATGGAATTCATTGGCCGCCTGCGTGACCTTTCGGGTGGCAAGCCGGTCGGGTTCAAGCTCTGCATCGGGCATCGCCGCGAATTCATGTCGATCATAAAGGCGATGCTGAAAACCGGTATCACGCCCGATTTCATCGTCGTCGATGGCAAGGAAGGTGGCACTGGTGCCGCCCCGGTCGAATTTGCCAACCGGGTTGGCATGCCGATGCAAGAAGGCCTGACCTTTGTCCATAATGCGCTGCGGGGTGCTGGTGTTCGCGATCAGATCAAAATCGGCGCGGCGGGCAAAATCGTCTCGGCCTTTGATATTGCTCGAACGCTGGCGTTGGGGGCGGACTGGTGTAATGCCGCGCGCGGTTTCATGTTTGCACTTGGCTGTATTCAGGCCCAAAGCTGCCATACCAACTGCTGCCCGGTCGGGATCGCGACACAGGATAAAATCCGCCAACGCGCCCTTGATCCGGGTGACAAAAGCGAACGTGTCGCGCGCTTCCATAAAAATACCATGCATGCGCTGGCTGAAATCACCGGGGCGGCTGGTCTGACCGACCCGCGCAACTTCATGCCTTATCACTTCATGGTGCGCCAGAAGGACAACGAGTTTGTTGATGGCAACGAAGCCTATCCCTACCTGCCCGAAGGCTTCCTGTTGCAAGATACCGAACTTCCGGAACTCCATGAATGGCATTCCCGTTGGGAACGTGCCTCAGCTGAAACCTTCGATCCCAAGGAAATTCCGTTCGGCCCCTATAAACGGGCACAGGCGATTGCAGGGGAAAAAGCCGCGCAGTAGCATGGTTGCGAACCACGCCACCCAAACGGAGAGGACCAGATAGCACCAATGGTTGTTAAACGGATTGTCTCAAACTTTGCTGTGGATGATATCGCCAAGGCAGTTGCCTTCTACGAGGGCATTTTAGGCCTTGATACCGTAATGGATCATGGCTGGATCAGGACTTTTGCGGCAGCAGACCAAACCATGACCACACAGGTCAGTTTCGCCACCGAAGGTGGATCGGGGACACCCGTTCCCGACATGTCTATCGAGGTCGATAACCTTGATGATGTCCTTGGTAAAATGAAGGATGCCGGGATCGCAATCGAATATGGCCCGGCAGAAGAACCATGGGGTGTCAGGCGGTTTTACGTCCGCGACCCGTTTGGCAAGCTGGTCAATATTCTTGAGCACAAATGATCAAAACCCGGCTTTTGGGGCCGGGCTTTGCTACTAGCGTTGACATAGTTCTGCGCGAACCGCGAGCAATCCTTCACGGGTAATGCGGTAAGGTCCGCCGCGTTGTGATCGGATCAGTCGGCGTTTGCGCAGCTTCTTGAAGACTTCAAGCGTACAGGCGGTCAGAAACCAGCCGTCGCGGGTAATGCAATCTGCTTCAAGAACATGGTTTTTGCCGTCCTTGATCACTTTGATCAGGCCGCCTTGTGCGAGTGCATGCAACACGCGCTGTTCGTTCTTTGAAATATTCATCGGTCAGAGTCCGAAAACCAGTTGGGAAAACGGTTTTCGATCGGGACGGGCACAACAGTACCGGTCACGCGCACCCGGTTTAAGGTCGGGCAGGCGGTCCGATCTGCTGATCAGCGGTCTGGAAGCAGGAAAGACGCAAGGCTGTCAAACCGCGATCAGCGGCTGTGCCGGGACTCTGACATAAAATCTCCGATTAAGGTTCGGACGAAAAATTGTCCGATTGCGCGCATTTGTCAAGCGGCACGCTGCATTTCAATCATCGGGACTTTCTGGTCATTGATCGGGCCGGTGACCATAAAGCCGAACTTGCGGTAAAACGCCTTGGCGCGTTCATTGGCCGCCGGGACGGTCAGGCGCACATTGCTGCGCACACCGCGTTCGGCCAGGGCATCAAGGGCGGCAATCATCAATGCCTTGCCCGCACCAGTGCCTTGTGCTGCGGGATCAACAACGATCCAGCGGATTTCAGGGGCATCATGGATGGCAATGACATAGCCCAGAAGATTATCGTCGCGGGCGGCGACATAGACCGAGTGATTGTCAGACTGCACACTGGCGGAAAAGGCATCAACCGCCAATTCAATCACACTGCGGGCATGGATGCTGGTTGTCTCATCAAGGTCTTCGACCAGACAGCCGAGCTCTATCGTGCGTTCGGAAATCGCACGTATTTCAGGCAGGTCGTCTGCGGTGCCTTTGCGTATTTGCATGTCGTGCGCTCTAAGTCATTGTTCTTTCGGGTCAGACCCTTTGAGATCAGTTTCACTTAAAAACAATACCGGGAGGTTAATGACATACTGCCTTCAAGGGTGGGGATGACAGTTCGGATATGCGCAGGCAGTCGCTGGGCCAAGCGTTGGTGGGCGATTATTTGCGGCGGCTTTTTTTGTCGCGATACATCTCGAGATCGGCAATCGCCATCATGTCCTCAAGGCTTTTATCAAGCGGCTCGAAGAAGACCGACGCACCGGAACTGATTTGCGGTGTTTCGCGGATCGGGGATTTGGCGGTCGGCACGGTAAGTTTGACGTGATCAAGGGCGTTGCGCACACGGGTGACAATGGTCGTCAGATCGCCGCGATTGCGCACATAGCCGAGAACAGCGAATTCATCCCCGCCGATGCGCCCGCAAATATCAACCTCGCGGATGCTGTCTGTGATCGCCTTGCCAACGGCACGAAGGGCAGCATCCCCGGCGGCATGGCCGTAATCATCGTTCCAGTGTTTCATGTCATCAAGATCGATAAAGATGATCCCGATATTGTGGTGATAGCGTTTGGCGATGCGGATTTTCTGATGGGCCAGCATCTCAAACCCGGCGCGGTTGTTCATGCCGGTCAGCGGATCGGTCATCGAGAGGTTGCGCATGATTTCGTATTGCTCGTACAGGCGCAAATCGGCTTCGATCAGGTCGCGAAAGACCTCCATCAATTCCTGCAACGGGTTTTCATACTGCGTGGCTTTGGTGTCAAACACGCAAAGGGTCCCGAAAACCAGGCCATTTGGCCACAAAAGCGGCACCCCGAAATAGGAAATATAGCCTTCCTCGACGACTTCGGGATTGTCGGCCCATTCGGGCTTGTTGCTGGCGTCGGGTTCGTAAAAGGCTGACTTTGTGGCAACCACCCGGCGGCAATACAAATTGGCGTCAAGCGATTGCGGTTTTCCCGAAACTTCGGGAAACGGATTTTCCGGGTTCTTGCTTGTCAGGGCGGCGCGAAAACCGATCTTGTCATTATATTCGACAACATATCCGGCCGTGGCACCAAGAAGCTGCGTCATCAGGTCGACGACACGTTGCCACTTATCAAGCGACGCCTTCATCACCTCGTCCTGAGTGATCCAGTCGAATTTCCTAAGCAAGACCATCGCAAGTGCCTTTGTCCGAAGCCGATCAATCATCCTGATCGCCGTAATATACATTATAGCATGGTATTATTAGGACTATACGAAACCTCTTAACAAAATGCTTTCGCTTCAACATCTTGACGAGGGTGTTTCAGTCTCACGTATAGTTCTGCAAAATTGATGGTCTTTGGTGACTTTGGGGGCGCTTGTCGTGTTTTTGCCCCTTTTTCTTGCGATTGAAACCGCGAGGTTCCAAACTTGGCCGTAAAGCACGGTTAGTTCAGAAAAGCAGGAGACGCCCAGATGGCAGACGTGATCGATTATACGATCCATGGCGAAGAGATGCAGCTGGTTGAAATCGAACTCGATCCGGGCGAGGGCGTCCGGGCAGAAGCTGGCGCCATGATGTATATGAGCGATGGCATCGCCATGCAGACCGGTACCGGTGGCGGGCTGTTTTCCGGCTTCAAGCGCATGCTGACGGGCGAGGGATTCTTTATCACAAGCTTTGTCCATGAAGGATCGGGCAAGGGGCATGTCGCCTTTGCCGCCCCCTATCCGGGCAAGGTGGTGCCGCTTGATCTGGGTGAACATGGTGGTGAGATTATCTGTCAGAAGGATGCGTTTCTGTGCGCGGCATCGGGCATAGATATTGATATCGCCTTTTCCAAAAAACTCGGCGCAGGTCTTTTCGGTGGGGAGGGCTTTATCCTTCAACGGCTGAGCGGCGATGGCCTGGCCTTCATGCATGCGGGCGGCACGATTATTCGCAAGGATCTTAAGCCGGGCCAGACGCTTCGGGTGGATACCGGTGCGTTGGTCGCGATGACGCCATCGGTTGATTATTCGATCAAGTTTGTTGGCGGGTTTACCAACGCGCTGTTCGGCGGCGAAGGCCTGTTCGTCACGACCCTGGAAGGGCCGGGGACAGTTTGGCTGCAAAGCCTGCCATTCGCGCGTCTGGCAGACCGGATTGCCGCCGCCCTGCCACAGGATCGCAACAAGGGCTAGGGCATCGGGCCCTGCGTAATCCGATGCCGTTTCATGGTGTCAAAAACGGGTGGAGATATCGCCAGAACTTGGGCTTGCGCGATATCTCCACATCCTTTTCAGATCCCGACCGTAAGAATTTTTTGCAAGGTTTGGGCAAAAGGTAATACCAATTTCGGGCATCTCGGCGTAGGGTGTTTGCCAAATTTCTATCCGGTGCTGTCTTCCCCACAGATTTGAGGCGCACCGGGAAGCGACAGCCGCCATCAGGACCACACAGGCCGAAAGAGTAAAATCATGTCAGTTCGTGAATATGAACGTATCGAAACCCCGGAAAGTCTGATCAACGCCTTGCGCGAGATGCTTGGTGATCGGCTTTCGACGGCCGCATCCGTGCTTGAACAGCATGGCAAGGACGAAAGCTGGCATGAAGCATCGCCACCGGATGCTGTGGTCTTTGCCCACTCGACCGAGGAAGTGGCCGAGGTGGTCAAGCTGTGTGCTGCGCACGAAGTTCCGATTGTGCCGTTTGGTACCGGTTCGTCGCTTGAAGGGCATGTCGCCGCCCTGCGTGGGGGTATCTGCATTGACGTTTCACAGATGAACAACATCCTTGAGGTTAATAACGAGGATCTTGATTGCCGCGTTCAGGCCGGTGTGACCCGTGAACAGCTGAATGATCATCTGCGCGATACCGGGTTGTTCTTCCCGATTGATCCGGGTGCCAATGCCTCCATCGGCGGGATGACGGCGACCCGTGCGTCAGGTACCAATGCGGTGCGATATGGCACGATGCGTGAAAACGTCCTTAGCCTGACCGTGGTGACCCCGGATGGCAAAATCATCAAAACGGCCAACCGCGCGCGTAAATCATCAGCCGGTTATGACCTGACCCGTCTGTTTGTCGGTTCCGAAGGAACGCTGGGTGTTATCACCGAAATCGGCCTGAAGCTGTATGGTATCCCCGAGGCGATGTCGGCCGCCGTCTGCGCCTTCCCGACGGTGGAAGATGCGGTTAACACCGTCATCCTGACCATCCAGGCTGGCATTCCTGTCGCCCGTATCGAGTTCCTTGATCCGTTGCAGGTCCGTGCAGTGAATAACTATTCCAAGCTGGACCACAAGGAAGCCCCGACCCTGTTCTTCGAATTCCATGGCACCGAAGCCGGGGTGAAGGAACAGGCAGAATTCGTCCAATCGGTTGCCGAGGAATTCGGTGCCGAGGAATTCCAGTGGGCCACCCGCCAGGAAGACCGCAACAAGCTTTGGGCCGCACGTCACAAGGCCTATTACGCGTCGCTTCAGCTTGAACCGGGCAAGGCCGGCATGCCGACCGATGTCTGTGTGCCGATTTCCAAACTGGCCGAGGCAATTTCTGAAACCCGTGCTGATTGCGATGCCAGCCCGCTGACCTGCACGATCATCGGTCATGTCGGCGATGGCAACTTCCACACCCTGATCCTGCTGGATCCCGAGGATCCGGCCCAGATGGAAGAAGCCAACCGTCTGCACAAGCGCATGGTCGAACGGGCGCTTAAACTTGGCGGCACCTGCACCGGCGAACATGGCATTGGCTATGGCAAGCTTGATTTCATGGTGACAGAGCATGGCGAAGACACCATTGCCGTCATGCGGGCGATCAAAAACGCCCTTGATCCCAAAGGTCTGATGAATCCGGGCAAGCTGATCCCGGGTCTTGATATCATCAGACCAATAGGGATATCTCATTGAAAACGGGGCCATTTGGCCCCGTTTTTGTTTTCGGATCAGAACCGGAAGGAAAGCGAAAGCGACCCGAACTGGTCCGCCCCGCTTTGGGCGGTGAATTCCGGGGTGCGATAAACATGGGTGTAGGTCAGGCGCGCCTGACCGATGATCACGGCAAGACCGATCTGCAAATCACCAACCCATGGTTCCTTATCGACCGAAGCACTGTCAGCAAAGGTGTTGCCATCAAGGGTGATGTCACGCGCCACATAACGCCCGGCAAAACCGGCAAAGACATAACCGCTCAGCGGGAAGCCTTCGGTGTCGGGAACAAAGAAATCCGATCCCGGCAGGCTGGGGCGGATGCGCGGCGGGCCATAATCAGCCGGCAGGTCAAAGCCCATCCGGAACATCGTGCCCAGTTCCGCATTGGTAAAGGCGTTGCCCAGCGTCACGGCCCCGTGCGGGGTGGCGTCAAATTCAACACCCAACAGATCGGCTTCGAACCAGCCACGATATTTCCGTTCATAGGTCAGGCCAATTATCGGTTCGTTCTTGATCTGATTGTCCCAGCCTTCGGGGTGGGGGCTATTGATTTGCTTATGCACAAACGACTGCGTTTCATCGGCAAGCGATGCCGGACCAACCACGCCAAGGGTCAGTTCCAGCGTATCAATGCGCGAATAGTTACTATCCGATCCATTTTTCTGCAGACCAGTATCCGACAAAAGCCCCGCCGTGCCATACAGCATCCCGGCCCATGGGCGGTCATTGGGCTGATTTTCAGCAACCGTGATGTCGTCGGGCGTGTACATGGTCTGGCCCAAAGAATAGCTGGTGCGAATGCGCCCCTCGGATGCGAAAAACGGGATTTGCTTGGCAACGTTCAGAAAGCTCGCCGGGGCATTATCCTCTGGCGAGATAAAGGCAAGCCGCACACCGTTGGTGTAATGCTGATCACTGTTTGTCGGCGTGAACAGATCGTTTTCAACCGAAAGCGATACACCCCATTTGTCATCCGGGGTCCGGGTAGATTGCGGGCCATCGGCTGTATTGGTTTGTGCAAAAGCCCCTTGGGTACCCGCAAGCAGCGCGAACAGGGATGCGGAAACGGCGATAACGTGGCGGAGCGCACGGGCTTGATGCATGATCAAAAATAACTCGTAAATGCAGATGGTTGCCAGATGCTGATCTGTTGCCGACTGATCTTGGACAATTTATGGCAACGACGCCAGTGAAGTTTGCGGGTGCGTGATCGATATCTCGCTGCCTTATACGCAGGTCAATCGCCACAAAGCTTAAACTGCTGGTCGAGATATTTGTTCCCATGCATGCGTCGGTTCTGCGCAAATAATTTGCGCAACAAAAAACGCCGCCCTTGGAATGGGCGGCGTTTACAGATCAGTTAGCAGAAAGATGCTTACGGAACCTGACGGCGCAGGCGGGCGACTTCAGCCTGACTTTCATCGATGATCCCGCGATAGGCATGCCAGCTTGAAAAGCCCAGAAGCGGCATGGTGATGGCAAGCCCGAACAGGAAGACGACCATCCCGCAAGCAGACAGGATGGCAATCACGGCCCCCCATCCAATCAAAACCTTCCAGTTTTTGCGAAACGCCGAAACGCTGATGATAACGGCGGTAATCACATCGACATCGCGATCAACCAGAAGCGGGATCGATACCACCGATACCGCAAAGGCAATCACCGCCAACACCCCACCCAGCAAACCGCCGGTAATCAGGAAGGTGATTGCATCGCGCGAGAAGAAGGTTTGCCAGACCAGCACATCAAGCGATGGCATGGTGCCGTTGTAAAACAGGGCAAAAAGCAACATCGCAATGCGTGTCCACGCCAAAAAGAACAACATCAGCAAAACACCGATGGCGCCGATCTGGCCGGGATTGCGACGAAAACCATTCAGGCTGTGCCACAGGGTAACGTTTTCGCCCATCTCAAGACGGCGACTGGTTTCATAAAGTCCAACCGCAAGCACAGGTGCCAACAGCATAAAGCCCGCCGCAAGTGGCAAGGTCAGATAAGGTTCACCAGAACGGAAAATGCTGAGCACGATCAGCCAACCGGCAATGGTGCAAAACGCCCCATAGGTCAGGCCGATGGCCGGGGTTCGTTTGAAATCGCGCCAGCCTGCTTGCAGCCAGGCGCCTGATTGGTCGGTGGTGATGGTGCGTACAACGATTCCGCGTTGACCGGCGTCGACCGCTTTTTCCGGCGTTTCGATTATTGTATCGGTCATTTTAATCCTCCCTGTCGCGATTGCGTACAACGATCATCCGGGTGGAATGAAAGTCAGGATTGAATTCTTTTTCTGTTTTATAAAATGTATCATTTCGGAGGCCGATTTCCACCATCCAATTGATTTTAAACTACGTATTTCGCCGTTTGGTAAATTCGCAAATGGCGTTAAAGGTTTTCTTTCCGGGTATTCCGGTTCTATTTTTAATTTTTCAAAACAGTGCAATATCTGCCCGATGCTTGATCAAAGCCCTGCTTTGACACACATGAAGATGGTGCCGATGGAACTCATCGCACGATCCCGGCGTTACGGATGGATCAAGCTTGCCTGAAATTAGCTTTAATCTTTGGCCATTTTCTGTTGCGAGAGTCATCACGAGCCTTATGCTTTCGAACAAGAAATCAAACCTTTGTGGGTCGCGGCCTTTTTGGGCGGGGCGACCATGCGATCTAGCGGAGCCTGACTGTTGAAAAAAATCCTTGTCGCAATTGGTGCACTTCTCGTGGTTCTTGTCGCCGCGTTGCTGATCATTCCGTCATTGATTGACTGGAATGGCTATAAGGCCGAGGTCAGCCAGGCTGTTCGCGAGGCGACCGGACGTGAGCTTGATCTTGCGGGCGATCTGTCGATGTCGCTGATCCCGTCACCATCCCTGTCGGCAACGGATGTCAGCCTTGGCAATGTACCGGGCGCACAGGATGCCGAAATGGTGTCGATTGACGAGGTCCGGGTTTCCGTTGCGCTGATGCCGCTTTTGACCGGCAATGTGCAGGTGACCGAAGTCAGCCTGATCAATCCGGTGATCGCGATTGAGACCTTTGAAGATGGTTCGAACAATCTGGTATTTGACCCAGCGCAGGCCGCACGTTCCGGCCCGGACGCGGGAACGATCAGCACGCCGGGTACAGGTACTGAAACCACCCCGGCACCAGCCGAGAGCGCCGAGGGCAAGGCTGATGCTACGGACAGCACCGACAGTGATTTCGCCAGCACCATTCAGGTCGACCGTCTGGAAATTGAAAACGCGACCATCATCTATCGCGCGCCGGGCTCCGAAGAACGGATCGAGGGGCTTACCCTTGGTATATCGGCAGAGACCCTGAATGGCCCGATGGAGGGTGAAGGGTATGTTTTCTATCGCGGTATTCCGCTAACATTTGCGATGAATGTCGGGCAGATCAGCCAGACTGCACCGTTCCCGGTTAGCCTGAAACTGGGCATTGACGAGGTCGATGGTGGTGTCACCGTTGCCGGACGTGTCGATCTTTCAACGGATAATCCCGGTTTCGACGGCGAGATTGATGGCAATTTCGATGACCTGCGCGAAGCCGCCCTTCGGATTGCCGGCGACGATGCCGACATTCCCGATATAGCGGCCAAGCCGTTTGATCTTGGCGGGCACATCACGGCCAATGCCAAATCGGTAACGCTCAATGATCTTTCGATCCGGTTTGGTGAAACCCGCGGATCTGGCGCGATTGCCATCGATCAGGAACCGAGCCTCAATGCCGATGTTGCGCTTCGCTTCAATCAGCTTGATCTTGATAGCATCCTTGTTCTGGCCGATATGGGCAATACAGGCGCATCGCCTGCGTCCAGTGACGCCAACAGCGCGCCGGAAGCATCAAGCGACGCGGCAGGTGGCGCACAATCGATCCCGTCGCAAAGCTCGGTCAAGAAAAACGGTGCTGCCAATGCACCGGCGATCCCGGCGGATTTGAAGGCGTCGATCGATTTTGAAGTCGAAACCCTGATCTACAACCAGACGCCGGTCCATAATGCGCGGATCAACGCCGCAATTGCCAATAGCAAGATCACGCTGAACGAAGTCTCTGCCGGTCTTCCCGGCGGGACAGATGTATCTGTCTTTGGCAGCATTTCGGGTAATACGCCGGACTTGAGTGCCGCACTTAGCTATGAAGTGGCATCCGAAAACATTCGTGCGGTCATGCGTTGGTTGGGTGTTGATGTCGACGGCATTCGTGCTGATCGTCTTCGCCGGTTCTCCTTGACCGGCGGGATCAAGGGCACATCCGAACAACTCAATATTTCCGATCTTGATCTGCGGGTCGATGATACCGCCATTCGCGGGGCCGTTGTTGCCAATCTCGGCGGATCGGGCCTGCCTGCCTTGGGCATTGGTCTGAAGCTCGACCGGATCAACCTTGATCAGTATATCGCAGCTGCGCCGGATGCGGACGTTTCCGTCTCTACGACTTCTGAGGCGGGCGGCAATACATCGACCGGTGCTGCATCTTCATCGGATGCGGGCAATGCGTCTGCTGCCAAGCAGGATATGGTCAAGATCATCAAGGATGCGCTGGCACCGCTTGAGGGCATGGCCGCAAATTACCGACTGGCCGCTGACGAGATCATCTCCTCTGGCGTGTCGGTACGTGGCATTTCAATTGATGGCAGCCTCAATGGTCCGAATATTACCCTGACCAATTTTGCGGTTGCCGATGCAGCAGGCCTTGCCGCCAGTGCAAAGGGCGCATTCAACGGTTCGGCCGATGTGCCGGCATTTGATAATTTGTCCGTGCGTATCACGGCCAAAACGCTGGAGCCGCTGGCGAAGCTGACGGGTATTACCCTCCCGGCACCGGCAAGCAGTTACAAGAGTGTTCAGGCAAATCTGGACCTGAATGGCCCGGTCACCGGGCCGAGGGTTGCGCTTGATGTGTCCAACCCGCTTTTGCAGGTTGCTCTTGATGGCGTAGTTTCCGAGATGCTCGGCAGTAATCCCGGCATTGATGGCAAGCTTGCCGTTCAGGCATCCAGCCTGAACCGTGCGCTGGAGCTTTTGGCACCAACCTACACGCCATCGGGCAATCTCGGCCGACTGGCAGTTTCCGGCACTGTGAAGGGCAATGCGCAGAATGTCGCGGTCGATGGGCTGAAGCTTATCCTCGGCGCATTTGAAACGTCGGGCAACGTGCGCTTTGATGCTTCACAGGCACAGCCCAAGCTTTCTGTCGCACTTTCCGGTGGCAAGCTTGTGGTGGATCCGTTCCTGCCAGCAGAAAAGCGTGCAAGCCTGATGCCCGGTATGGGCAGCGGCCCGCGCAAGGCAGCGTTCAATCTGCCGAAAACCACGATGGTTACGCGCGTTGATGCCCGCGACGGCACGCCGTGGGATGACACCGTGATTGATGTCTCGGCCCTTCGTTCGATTGATGCTGATATTGCGGTTGCCCTGGATCAGCTTGATTTCGATACCTACAGCCTGATCAATCCGGATCTGAAGGCAACGTTGGTTAACGGGCTTCTCAGCATTCCGAGCTTTACCGGGCTTCTGGGGCAGGGGGATCTTGCGATTAACGGCACCTTTGATGCGCGCAACACTGATGTGCCCAAACTGGCCCTTGCCGGTCGTTTGGACAGTGCGCGGATCGAAAGTCTGGTGCCGATCCGGGTGGCAAGTGACACCATCCTTGGCGGACTGGGACTGACATTTGATGCCAATGCGCAGGGCAATACATCCCGCCGTCTGGTGTCGGCCCTGAACGGTACAGCCAATCTGGTTCTGAACAATGTGCGGTTCAGTAATGCCGATAAACGGCCGCCGGATCCGCGCCTGAATATCGAAGCACTTCTGCGTCAGGGCCCGCAGGCCATGGTGGTTGAAGGTGTTGGCAACAACGATCTCATGCAATCGCTTGAAGCCGACATGACCATCACTAACGGCATTGCCAAAACCACCCGTGTCGAAGCACTGTCGCGGGTCGGCACAGCGGATGCGGATGCGACCCTTGATTTGCCGCGCTGGGTGATGGATACGCAGGCTGATTTCGATTTCTCCGAAAAGATCGAAGAATTGCCGCCGTTCAGCGTCTATGCCAAAGGCAAGATCGATGATCCGGTCATCACCGGACGCATGGACAAGGTTGCCGTTCGGGTTCTCGACAACCTGATCGACAAGGCACTGGGCGGCAGCGGATCAAGCAATGATTCATCGGGAACGGGTGGCTCTGGTGGCGGCTCTGCCGAGGATGCGGCCAAAGGCCTGCTGAAGGGGCTTTTGAACCAGTTCGGTCGCTGATATCAAATCCCTTGAAAATGTTGGAAAACGGCCCCGTTTTGTGGGGCCGTTTTTCTTTATCCTCAAAGACTTATCCGAAGGTCGTCATAAAACAGCAAAAAAACCTTAACAAAGAGGTCCGGCTTCGACATGATCCGCCCGTCGATTCCCTTTGATGGTAACGGTTGATTATGTCGGTAAAGAAAACTGCTCTGGATAAGGATCTCAAGTGGCAAAAACGCATGGATGCGGGGCTGGGTGAAACAGCATCGATCAGTGCGAAGCTTGGTCTGGCACTTGTCTTCCTGCTTGCCTGTAGTGCGTTTGTCGCCTTTCACATGGGCGGACTGCCGCAAAGTGGCTTCCTGATCGCCGCCGCCGTTATCGGTGGTTATATGGCGCTGAATATCGGGGCCAACGACGTTGCCAACAATGTTGGTCCGGCTGTGGGTTCCAAGGCGCTGACCATGGTTGGTGCCCTTTTGATTGCGGCCATATTCGAGGCCGCCGGTGCGATCATTGCCGGTGGCGATGTTGTCGGCACGATCAAGAACGGCATTATTGATCCCACCCAAATGCCCGATGCCCAAACCTTTGTCTGGGCGATGATGGCAGCCCTTCTGGCCGCGGCCCTTTGGCTGAACCTGGCGACCTGGTTTGGCGCGCCGGTCTCAACCACGCATTCGATTGTTGGTGGTGTCATGGGGGCTGGTATGGCCGCCGTTGGCATTGGGGCGGTAAACTGGCCGACCATGGGCACAATCGCCGCAAGTTGGGTGATCTCGCCGGTTCTGGGTGGTTTGATTGCTGCCGGGTTCCTGGCCTTTATCAAATTCCGCATTCTTTACACCGAAGACCGCGTGACCGCTGCACGCAAATGGGTTCCGATCTTGGTCGGCGTTATGGTCTCGGCCTTCACGATGTATCTGATGATGAAGGGTGTGAAGAAAATCTGGAAGGCCGAAACACCGGTTGTGATCGCCATTGGTGTTGCCGCGTTCTTCCTGACCGTGATCCCGGTTCGCAAGGCCGTCTTCCGTGCTTCGGCCAGCATGACCGGCCGTCGCAAGGAAATCGCATCGCTGTTTCGCATTCCGCTTGTCGTCTCAGCAGCCTTGCTGTCCTTTGCGCATGGCTCGAACGATGTTGCCAACGCGATTGGTCCGCTGGCCGCCATTGTTTCCGGTGTTGATAGCGGTCAGATCGTGACCTCGGCCCCGATCCCGATCTGGGTGATGGTCATCGGCGCGCTTGGTATTTCTGCCGGTCTGATCCTGTTTGGTCCGAAACTGATCAAGACGGTTGGATCAAAGATCACCAAGCTTGATCCGATCCGTGCCTATACCGTGGCATTGTCGGCGGCCCTTACGGTGATTGTCGCATCTGCACTGGGTCTTCCCGTCAGTTCGACCCACATTGCGGTTGGTGCTGTGTTCGGGGTTGGTTTCCTGCGTGAAAGCCTGTCGCATCGCCGTCGTAAGGTCGCATCGCCGATGTTGGTGGACCGTCCGGAAAACGAACAGGGCGATGAACATATCGAAGCGCTTCGTCAGATTGACCCGAGTGAGGCCGAAAAGGCCGAGAAGAAAATGCGCAAGCGTCTTCTGGTGCGTCGTCGCTATGCGGTGACGATTGCAACCGCGTGGGTGGTGACGGTTCCGGCCGGTGCCTTCCTCGGCGCGCTTCTGTTCTTCACCATTCGTGGCATCATGCTGTAACTTAAAACGAATATGGTTTCGCGGCGCGGCGCCCCATTTTCCCCGGGGCGACTTGCAGCGATCTGCAGCGGCGATCAGGTTTTCCTGATCGCCGTTTTTCCTTGACCGGACCTTGGTCTGCGCGTAAACAGCCGCACCAAAGTTACACAGAATCCGTTCGTGATCGTCGCCCAGTATGGTGGGCCGCGAGTTTTGTTATGCGTGGGTTCATTTGATGAGAAGGGCTAACAGATGAAAGCGATCATTTTCGGTGTCCTCGCCATGGCGGTGACCGTTGTTGCATCGAACATTCTGGTCGAATACCCGCTGCCCGGCGTTCTGGCGGACTGGCTGACCTATGGTGCCTTTACCTATCCGGTCGCTTTCCTTGTTACGGACCTGACCAACCGTGCCCGCGGTGCGGCGGCGGCACGGGTTGTCGTGCTGGCCGGTTTTGCGCTGGCGGTTGTTCTGTCCCTGATCGTTGCGGATACGCGCATTGCCATCGCATCGGGTTCGGCGTTTCTGATTGCCCAGATGCTTGATGTGACCGTGTTTGACAAACTGCGCCGTGCAAGCTGGTGGAAAGCACCGCTGGTGTCTTCCGGCATCGGGTCGGCGGTTGATACCGCCTTGTTCTTCTCGATCGCGTTTGCCGGTACGGGTCTTCCGTGGGATACCTGGGCGATGGGTGATTTCGCTGCCAAGATGATCATGGCGCTTACCTGTCTGGCGCCGTTCCGTCTTTTGATGACGGTGATTACACCGCGCACTGATGCGGAACCGGCCCGCGGCTGATATCGGTTTGGACCCTAAGGCGTATCAGATATGCCGTCCGTGACCTTGTGATTTCTTCTGAAGGGGCGCATAACACGCCCCTTCATTTGTTTTTTTAATTGAGCGGAATTTCCCTGATCCATGAAAGTCGATCTGTTCGATTTTGAATTGCCGCGCGAACGCATTGCCGAACATCCGGCCAATCCGCGTGATGCTGCCCGTATGCTTGATTTGTCAGGCGAAGGAATGCAGGACCGCATCGTGCGCGAATTGCCCGATATTTTGCGTTCCGGTGATCTGCTGATTTCAAATGATACGCGTGTGATCCCGGCCCGCCTGTTTGGCAAACGTGGGGATGCCAAGGTTGAGGTTACCCTGCATAAACAGGAAGGCCTTGGCACCTGGGTGGCCTTCGCCAAACCGGCCAAGAAGCTGCGCATCGGGGAAACCTTCAAGGTCAATGACGAATTCGAAGCCGAAGTTCTTGCCAAGAAGGACGGCGGCGAAGTGACCCTGCGCTTTAACAAATCCGGTGCTGACCTGATTGCGGCACTCGAAAAATACGGCGTGATGCCGCTGCCGCCCTATATCCGGCGTGACGCCGGTGGCGATGATCAGGATAAATCAGATTATCAGACCATCTTTGCCCAAAAGGATGGCGCGGTGGCAGCCCCGACGGCGGGTTTGCATTTTACCCCGGAACTTCTGGCCAATCTGGATGCGCGCGGGATCAATCGCCGGACGATTACGCTTCATGTCGGGGCGGGTACCTTCCTGCCGGTCAAGGTCGATGATACCGATGATCACAAGATGCATGCCGAATGGGGTTCGATCAGCAAGGAAATCGCCGATCTGATCAACGAGACGCACGCCAATGGCGGGCGTGTGGTTGCGGTCGGGACCACGTCTCTGCGTCTGCTCGAAAGTGCGGCGCGCGAGGACGGGGTGGTTGAACCGTTCGAGGCAGAGACCGACATCTTTATCACGCCCGGTTATAAATTCCGCGCAGTGGATATGTTGCTGACCAATTTCCACCTGCCGCGTTCGACCCTGTTTATGCTGGTGTCGGCCTTTGCCGGGTTTGAGCGGATGAAGGCGGCCTATCAGCACGCTATCGACAACGAATACCGTTTTTATTCCTATGGCGATTGCAGCCTGCTTGAATGCGCCAACAAAATTGATGCACGGACATAAGAACCGATGACCGAATTTCGCTATGAATTGCTTGCCCAGGATGGCAAGGCCCGTCTGGGGCGCATCCACACCGCGCACGGCGTGATTGATACGCCGACTTTCATGCCGGTGGGGACGGCCGCCACGGTGAAGGGCATGCTGCCGGAAAACGTTGCCGACACGGGTGCGCAGATCCTTTTGGGCAATACGTACCACCTGATGCTGCGTCCGGGTGCAGAACGCATCGCACGTCTGGGGGGCCTGCACAAATTCATGAACTGGGACAAGCCGATCCTGACCGATAGCGGTGGGTATCAGGTGATGTCACTGGCGAAGCTGCGCAAGATCACCGAAGAAGGTGTGACGTTTAAAAGCCATATCGACGGGCGCAAGTTCAACCTGACACCCGAACGCTCGATGGAAATCCAGCATCTTTTGGGATCGACCATCACCATGGCGTTTGATGAATGCACCCCGTTCCCGGCAACCGAACAGCAAGCGCGCGAAAGCATGCAGATGTCGATGCGCTGGGCAAAGAGGTCGAAGGATGCGTTTGTTAACCGCGAGGGCTATGCGCTTTATGGCATTCAGCAGGGCAGCGTTTTTGAAAACCTGCGGCGTGAAAGCTCCGAAAAGCTGGCTGAGCTCGACCTGCCGGGCCACTCGGTTGGTGGTCTTGCGGTGGGCGAAGGCCAGCAGATCATGTTTGATACGCTTGATTTCTGCGTTGATATGCTGCCTGCCAACAAGCCGCGCTATCTGATGGGGGTTGGCAAGCCGTCCGATCTTGTCGGTGGGGTGATGCGCGGGATCGATCAGTTTGACTGTGTGCTGCCGACCCGGTCCGGGCGCAATGCACAGGCCTTTACCCATCGCGGGACGCTGAACCTTAAAAACGGCCGCCATCGCGATGATGATCGTCCGCTGGATGATCAGTGCGGCTGCCCGGCCTGCACGAAATATTCGCGTGCCTATCTGCATCACCTGATCAAGGCGGGGGAAATCCTCGGTGCGGTTCTGCTGACCTGGCATAACCTTGCTTATTATCAGGACTTGATGCGTGGCATGCGCGAAGCGATTGCCGACGGACGCATGGACGCCTTCGCGCGCGATTTCCATGCCGGACAGGAAGGCGGGGACATCGATCCCATGCCGATTATCGAGGACTAAGCCATGGCTGATCAAACCATCTACGACAACCTGACCATGCTGGGCGGTGACACCCAACAGCCGGCATCGCCAGACGAAGCGGTTCTGGAACGCGTACAAAACCCTCAGGCCGGAACCGATTATTGCGTGCGGTTTGTCGCACCTGAATTCACATCCCTTTGCCCGATCACCGGCCAGCCGGATTTCGCCCATCTGGTGATTGATTATGTGCCCGGTGACTGGCTGGTTGAAAGCAAGTCGCTGAAGCTTTTCCTGACGTCGTTCCGCAACCATGGATCTTTCCATGAAGATTGCACGATCAAGGTCGGCAAGCGGATTGTCGAAACCCTTGATCCGAAGTGGCTGCGTATCGGGGGGTATTGGTATCCGCGCGGCGGGATTCCGATCGACGTGTTCTACCAGACCGGACCGGCACCCGAAGGTGTCTGGATCCCCGAACAGGGCGTGGCCCCGTATCGCGGGCGGGGCTAGAGCCTGCGTTTATGAGTTTGTTAAAAAGGCCGCAGCATCATGTTGCGGCCTTTTGCGTTATGATTGGAAGGCGATATAACGCGCCAAAGAATAAACAGGCCGGATGATTGAACGGATGCCATGACCACCAGGACGCGCCAAAATATCACGTTTGAACTGCTTCAGGCCAAAGCCCGTGAAATCGGCTTTGATGTCTGTGGTGTGGCGCGTCCGAAAATTGATGCGCGTAATCAGCAACGTCTTGATGAATTTGTCGCGGGTGGTGAATACGGTTCGATGGCGTGGATGAATGATCCTGAACGCCTGCCGCGCCGGCGCGACCCGGAAATGCTGTGGCCCGATGTCAAATCAGTGATTGTCCTTGGTAGTAATTATGGCCCGGCGGAAAATCCGATGGCACTGCTGGATCATCCCGACCGGGCGATGATTTCGGTTTATGCCAAGAACAAGGACTATCACGACCTGATCAAAAAGCGCCTGAAGCAGTTGGCACGCTGGGTTATTGAACAGTCGGGCGGGGCGGAACAGGTCAAGGTTTTCGTCGATACTGCGCCGGTTCTCGAAAAGCCGTTGGGGCAGGCATCCGGGATCGGGTGGCAGGGAAAGCACACCAACCTTGTGTCGCGCGAATTTGGCAGTTGGCTGTTTCTGGGCGAGATTTTTACGACCCTTGATCTGCCGGAAGCCGAACCGGAAGTCGATCATTGCGGGTCGTGCACCAAATGCCTGTCGGCCTGTCCGACCGATGCCTTTCCGGCCCCCTATAAGCTTGATGCGCGCAGGTGCATTTCGTATCTGACGATTGAACATGACGGGCCGATCCCGCGGGAATTCCGCAAACCGATGGGCAATCGCATTTATGGCTGTGATGATTGTCTGGCCGTGTGCCCGTGGAACAAGTTTGCCAGCCGGACCGAAGAACTGGCCTTTATCCCGCGCGTCGAACTGACGGCACCAAGGTTGGCCGATTTCCTTGATCTGGATGACGCCGGGTTTCGGGCGTTCTTTACCGGATCGCCGATCAAGCGCATCGGTCGGGCGAACTTCCTGCGCAATGTTCTGATTGCAGCCGGCAATAGCAAGGCGCCGCGCCTGATCCCGCGCATTGAAAATCTGCTATCAGATGAAAGTGCCCTGATCCGTGCCAGTGCGGTCTGGGCCCTGTCGCAACTGATGAGTGCTGCTGAATTTGCCAGTCTCAAGGACATTCACGCTAAAATCGAAAGTGACCCGGTTGTTCTGGCGGAATGGGATCAGGCCAGTAACGCCGACTGATCACAATTGCATATCGAACTTCACGAAATTGAAGTGATAACGAAGCCCGCCCTTGGCATCGGCAAAGGCAATGCCATAGCCCGGCCCAAGCGGGTTGGGGTCCTGAAGCTCTTCTTCTTTTTCATGGCGGAAATCAAGCGGTTCACCCGACTGGGTGCTGTTGCCCAAAACAAACGGGACGCCCAGCCAGGTACCTGTTGCCGGGCGATGCAGATGGCCAAAGAACAGATGTTTGATTTGCGGGTTGCTTGATACGATTTCACCAAGTGCGTCTTCGGCATCCAGGCGAATGGTATCCATAAATGGCAGGCCCATTGCCATCGGCGGATGATGCATGAACAGGAAGGTTGGCGTGTCCCGATGTGCCGTTAGTTCGTCGCGCAGCCAGTCAAGGCGTTGCGCACAAAGCGTGCCGTGATGATGGCCGGGCACGATGCTATCCATCATGACAAAACGCACGCCGTTGAAGGTTTGCCCGAAATTGACAAAGCCATGGGTGTCGGTTTCCGTTGTCGGGAAGGCATCACAAAATGCTTCGCGGATGTCGTGATTGCCCGGAATAATCAGATAGGGAATGGCAAGATCAGATAAAATATCGACAGCATTTTCATACTGTTCCGGCGTCCCTCGGTGGGTGATGTCGCCGGTGATGATGCAGATTTCCGCGTCGCTGTGATAGGTGTTTACCTCGTCAATGACCTTGCGGAGTGTCGCGGCCGCATCAGGCAAGCGCGACACATCATTTCGCGCCAGAATATGAAGGTCGGAAAGATGTATGAATTTCATGTCGATGCCCTATCATGGCGGAAAGCTTTTGAAATCATGGTCGTTTTTGCGCCGGAATTAAAGATTTAAACACCGATGGAAGATGCCGTTCGTAAAAGATCAGTGACAATTGCCGGCCACCGGACGAGTTTTTCGCTTGAAGATGCCTTCTGGGAAGAACTGGTCGGCATTGCACAGCGTCGCGCCATGACATTGGCCGAACTGGTTGTCGAAATTGATACCGACCGCGAAGGCAACTTGTCGAGTGCATTGCGGCTGTTTGTCCTGCGCGACCTGCAAAATCGGTTGGCAGGTGGCGCGGGCGAAGTTGAACGGTCCGATCCTGAAAGCCTCAGCGACCGGAATTAAGCAGGGCATCCATGTGTGGCATCTCGGGCTCAACCCAACCAGAAAATCACAGTGCCGTGGATGCGATGCTCCAACGTCTTGCCCATCGGGGGCCGGACGGTTCGGGTGTCTGGTCTGACCCAAATGGAAAGATCGCCCTTGGCTGCGTACGCCTTGCCACCACCGATCTGACGGGGCAGGCCAACCAACCGCTTATCAGCACGGACGGGCGATTTGTTCTGGTTTTCAACGGCTATATCGGGGGACATCGGTGCAGGATACAGGCGGCAACCCGCGACGGCCTGGCATTCCAAACCCGGAATGATGCGGAACTTGTTCTGCAGTTGATGTCCGGCGCAATCCGGCAGGGAAATGATCCTGCACAGGTACTCCAAACCTTGTCGGGGCAATATGCGCTTGCATTGTGGGATGTGGCGCAATCCTGCCTGTGGCTGGCGCGTGACCCGCTGGGCATCAAGCCGCTCTATGTTTTGAGCCGTCCAGACGGTCATATTGCCTTTGCATCAGAGATATCGGCGTTTTCTGCAATTTCTCCGCTGGTGCGTGATGAGAGAGTCAAATCGACATATCTTGCCCATCTGTTTGTGCCTGCACCGAACACCGGGAAAGAGGCCATAAAACTTCTTCCGCCCGGCACGCTCATGCGCTGGCAGGCGGGCGAGGTTTCCACAGGCCACATCGCGCACCCGGCATATCGGGCCGACAAGGCTTTGCAGATGCCGACGGCGGGCGGTTTGTTGTCTGCTGTTCGTCATTCGGTTGCCGACGCGATGGATGCGGATTGCGAATTGGGATGTCTGGTTTCGGGGGGGCTGGATAGTGCGGGTGTCGCGGCATTGGCGTGCGATATTGCGCGCGAACGCGGACAGAGTATTCCCAAGGCATTCGTGATGGGGTTTGATGATCCGGCCATTGATGAAACGGAGGCTGCGCAAAAACTCTGTCGGCATCTCGGCCAAGAACTGCATGTCGTTGCAGCCCCGACGCAGCCAGAGGACATCTATCAGGAGCTTGTGGCGGCCTTGCGCAGTGTTGGTGGGCCGTTTGCCAATCCGTCGATTGTTCTGATGCGATGCCTTGCAAAAGCGGTGAGCAGGGATGTCAAAGTATGTCTGTCAGGCGATGGCGGGGATGAGCTGTTTGGTGGTTATCCGCGATATCGGGCCGCACAGCTTTACGAGACATATTGGCGCCATGTGCCAAGACCGATTAGGCGACTGACGGCAAAGCTGTATGGCGCGGACAGTCGACGAGAATTTCATCGCTTTCTTGCTGGTGGATCAGGGGCGCGCAATCATGCCTTCGCCTTCTGGAACAACCGGTGTGTGATGCCCGAATGCGACGCCAGAATTGCGCAGCATCCTGATATAGGTGGCAGCCTGACAGACGCGATGATGCATTTTGATCGCGATGTGACGCTTCCGGGCAATCAGCTTTTGATGTCGGATCGTTGCGGGATGGCCCATGGGCTTGAATATCGCTTGCCGCTTTTGGGGCACGATGTTGTGCGCATCGCCGCGGCAGTGCCAGCCAAGCAACACCTTAAATACGGTCCCAAACCCCTGTGGCGTCAGGCAATCACCCCCTATCTGCCAGCGGGGCATGTTCAACACCACAAAATCGGGTTTAATCCGCCCGTCGCGACGTGGCTTTTGGGTGTTGCCCGATATCTGTGGGGGGATGAGAACCGAATTCTTGAGGCGATCTTCGCCGATGTCGCCATTACGCAGGGTCACAAGACGGCGTATTGGAAGCGTGCTGTTTCGGGCAAAGATCTGGATATGGCGCTTAGTGTCTGGGCGCTGATGGTCTGGCAAATCTGGCTTGAAGTGGATGGATCAGATATGTGGCGCGCTGCTGATACTGCGTGATCTGCGATACAGATTGAGTGCAGTCAGGGCCGTCGGGGCCAGTTGCACCACTTGGCGCGAGAGTGACAGCAGGCGGTCTTCATCCGGGTCATTGTCTTCGAATACGGATTGGGTGGTTTCGCAAAGTTCGGAAAGCTGGCGCAATCCAAAGGTGCCGGATGTGCTTTTAAGCGCATGAACTTCGTTGCGCACCGTGGTCATGTCATCCTCTGACAGGGCCTTATCGATCTTGACCAGACGGGATTCCGTTTCATTGATGAAAATCTCGATGCCGCATCCCGCACCTTCATCCCCGGCATCGGTGTAAAGCTGTTCAAGAATACGCACATCAAGAACCGGACTGGTCAGGGATTCTGGGCGATACGGACGACCGATCCGTGCGCCCTTGCTGCGTTTTTGGGCTGCGTTCGGATCGCCTGTGGTGCCGCTGCGCCGGGTGATCAGTTCCTGCATGGTTTTGATCAGTTTTTGCCGCTGGATGGGCTTGTTGATGAAATCATCAACACCCGACTGGCGGGCAATAACATTCCAGTCACGCGACTGATGGGCGGATAATGCAATGATCGGCGTGCGCGAAACCGGACCACTCATATGGCGGATGCGGCGGGTGGTGTGCAGCCCGTCCATATCGGGCATTTCGACATCCATCAGGATCAGGTCGGCATTCACCCCGCGCTTGAGCATGTTCAGCACCGTCTGGCCATTGCTGGCCTCGACAATGCCATATCCCTCGGCCTGCAGAATGCGGCGTGCCACCATGCGGTTGCTTTCGCTGTCATCGGCAATGATGACGGTGCCGATTTTGGCATCATTGGCAGAGCTGGCCGCTTCAAGACGTTCGGACTGAGGGACTTGCGGCTTGACGAAGCACACTGAAAGCATGCCGCCATCGGCAAGTTCGGTCTCATTGAAGATCAGGTCTTCCTCGGCAATTCCGGAGATCAATTGTTCCCAAGCCGGATTGGCAAAGACAATCCGTTCGTCTGCATCAAACAGCGCAATGCCTGTCTGTGCCTGATTAAGGGCCTCGATGATCTTCGTTTCCATTGGACATCGACCGATTCGGCGCCCCGGTTTCCATCAAAGGGCGCATTTGAATTTTCCGTATGAAACGCAAAGGTTTCATTTGTGAGTCCAGTTATTTTTACAGTTTTTTCTAATAAGTCCATGTTTTTTAGGCGTCACACCTAATGTCCCGGTCCCAAAGATGAAACAGAGATGCGAAACATATGTTTCGTACGTTTTATTTTTTGAAACATCTGTTGTGTGTGGCGGCAGCCTGTGGCGTAATCTTGGTCTTCCTGACAGGGCATGGATATTCGGGTGATGGGTTTGCAAACTGATCTGCGTGAAAAGCTTATTTCGGATTACGCAAAGCTTAGTCCGCAAATGCAAAAGGCTGCGCGCTATATCCTGGATCATCCAAATGATGTCGCCTTGCGTTCCATGCGGGCACTGGCCCGTGCGGCAAATGTGCCGCCAAGTACGGTCACCCGGTTGATGACTGCGATTGGCGTCGAAACCTGGCAGGACTTCCGGGATCATTATCAAAGCCGGTTGCTTGATCAGCCCGCAAGCTACGCCCGGCGCGCGCGCGAAACGCAAAAGACCGACAATGATGTCGACCGGGACCAGCATCTTCTTGAAAGCATTTGCCGCACCGAAATCGACAATATCAGCGACGCTTACGCGCCGGATCTTGTGTCACGCATGATTGCCACCTGCGAGGCGATTGAAAACGCCCGGCAGGTCTTCATCGTCGGGCGGGGTGCGGCATACCCGGCTGCCTTCCAGTTTGCCTATGCCTACCGGCTGTTTTGCGACAATGGCGTCCTGGTCGATGGCCATTCCGGTACTTTTGGCGATGAACTGCGCGGTATCGGGCGACGTGACATCATGATTGCTGTCGGGGCAAAACCCTATATCCGCGATACGGTGCGTGCGGTTGAGTTTGCCCGCTCCCAACACTGCCCGGTCATCGCAGTGACAGACTCTGATGTTTCACCGATTGCGATGGATGCGCATTGCAAACTTGTGGTGCGCGACACCTCGCAGTCCTTCTTCCAAAGTTTTACCGCCGCCCTTTCCGTGATGCAGGCCCTTGTTGCCCTGCTGGTTGCGCGGGGTGGCCCCAAGGCCCTGCAACGGATTGCCGCTGCAGAAGAACAACTCGCTGTCTTTGATACATATCTCGAAGACTAGTCACTTCACGGAACGCCCGATCATGACCAACGCGTCAAACTCTGCCCAATCCTCTGCCCCGGTCCCGAATGCCGGAACCCGTGTTCTGCACCGCACGAGCACATCCATTCCGCCGCGCGCCGTCAGGGGCGAGGGGATCTATATTTTTGACCAGAACGGAAAGAGTTATCTTGATGCTTGCGGTGGGGCGGCTGTGTCATGCCTTGGTCATTCTGACCCGGATGTCCGTGCTGCCATGCATGCGCAGATTGATCAGATTGCCTATGCCCATTCCGGGTTCTTTTCATCCGATGCGATGGAAGAACTGGCCGATGAACTGGTCGCATCGGCGCCCGAAGGCATCGACAAAGTCTATTTTGTTTCTGGCGGGTCGGAGGCCACTGAGGCCGCGCTTAAAATGGCGCGCCAGTATTTTCTCGAAATCGGGCAGCCGGACCGTAAATACGTCATTGCCCGTCGCCAATCCTATCACGGCAATACACTTGGCGCGTTGTCGGTTGGAGGCAATATGTGGCGGCGCAAACAGTTTGAGCCACTTTTGATCACCGCAAGTCACATCGCACCTGTTTATCAGTATCGCGATCAGCGTGACGATGAAACGCCAGAGGCCTATGGCCTGCGTGTTGCCAATGAACTGGAAACCGCGATCCTTGAACTTGGGGCGGAAAGCGTGGCGGCATTCGTGGCCGAACCGGTTGTCGGGGCAACGGCAGGGGCACTGGCACCGGTGCCGGGCTACTTCAAGCGCGTTCGCGAAATTTGTGATCAGTATGGTGTGTTGCTGATCCTTGATGAGGTCATGTGCGGCATGGGACGCACCGGCACCCTGCATGCGATTGAGCAGGAAGGCATTTCTGGCGATCTACAAACCATCGCCAAGGGACTTGGGGCAGGTTACCAGCCGATTGGTGCCGTGCTTGTGTCAAAGAAAATCAACGATGCCATTGCCAATGGATCGGGTTTCTTCCAGCACGGTCACACGTATCAGGGGCATGCAACAGCATGTGCGGCTGCGCTTGCGACCCAACGCGCCATCAAGGAACGCAACCTTCTGACCAATGTCGTCAAACAGGGGGAAAACCTTGTCGCGGCACTTGAGGCAAAACTCGGCCAGCATCCGTTTGTTGGTGATATCCGTGGACGCGGCCTGTTTCGCGGGGTGGAGCTTGTCGCGGACCGTGAAACCAAGGACCCGTTTGATCCTACCCTTAAAATCAATGCCAAGATCAAGAAGGCGGCCTTTGCACGCGGTCTGATGGCCTATCCGATGGGCGGCACGATTGATGGCGTTCGCGGTGACCATGTGTTGTTTGCCCCGGCCTTCATCATTGATGAAAACGATGTCGCCAAGATTGTCGATCTGTTTGCAGCTGCGCTTGATGATGTCTTTAAGGCCGAGGGAATGGTGTGATGGGATATGGTGACAAACCGTTTCTGATTGCCTCGGCCCCAAATGGTGCGCGCAAGACAAAGGCCGATTTGCCAAACATTCCGATCACGCCGGCCGAAGTCGCAAGGACGGCTTTGGAATGCAAGGCCGCCGGTGCATCGATGATGCATCTGCATGTCCGCGATGAGGATCAAAAACACAGTCTGGATGTTGGTCGTTATCGCGAAATGCTGACCGAGGTCAGATCATCGGTTGGTGACGATATGCTGTTGCAGGTCACGACCGAGGCGGTTGGCATCTACACAGCCCAGCAGCAGATGGAAATGATCAGAAACCTGCGGCCAGAGGCGGTATCAATCGCTGTGCGTGAAATTGCACCCGTTGATGCTGACCTCAATGCGGTCAAATCGTTTTTCGAGTTCATGCGCGAAGCCAAAATCGCACCGCAACTGATCCTGTATGCCCCCGAAGATATTTCGCGCTTTAACCAGCTTGTTGAAATCGGCGTTCTGCCCGGCGACAAATTCCCGGTCTTGTTCGTGCTGGGGCGCTACACCGAAGGGCAGGTGTCGCAACCCTTTGAACTTTTGCCGTTTATCGGGGCCAGTTCATATGTCTCGGAATGGATGTTGTGTGCGTTTGGGCCTTATGAAAACGCCTGCATTCTGACGGGCGCTGGACTGGGTGGTCATGCGCGTATCGGATTTGAAAATAATCACCTTAGGGTTGACGGATCGCCTGCTTCGAACAATGCTGATCTTATTGCCCAGGCACATGATGGTTCGATCCTGATGGGGCGGAAGATCGCGACAGGTGAACAGGCCCGCCAGATTATGCAACCCATGTGGTAGGAGGGGCAAAAAGAACCGGACAATACGCACAAATACTGAATTTCGTCAGGAGGTTTCGGGGTTATAGGGTTTTATTCCGCCAAGTCGGACACTATAATCCCCATCGTCGAAACATCTGATTTTTCTGATGTTTCCGTTTGATTCAGTTGTTCGATGTCGAACATTTGAATGCCTGATAATAGGGTGTAAAAAGGGAGCGAATCCTAATGAAAAAACTTATCGCTGTAGCGGGTGCAGTCGCTGCGATTGCTGGCGCCTCGCTGTTTGCCGGTCAGGCCTCGGCACAGGAAAACCGTTTCATCACCATCGGTACCGGTGGTGTGACTGGTGTGTACTATCCGACCGGTGGCGCGATCTGCCGTCTGGTCAACAAGGATCGCAAAGAGCACGGCATTCGTTGCTCGGTCGAATCCACGGGTGGTTCGGTCTACAACATCAACACCATTCGTACCGGCGAGCTGGACATGGGTGTTGCCCAGTCTGACTGGCAGTACCATGCCTATAACGGGACTTCGAAATTCGAAGACCAGGGTCCGTTCGAAGACCTGCGCGCTGTATTCTCCGTCCATCCGGAGCCGTTCACCGTTGTTGCCCGTGCAGATGCCGGCATCAAGACCTTTGACGACCTCAAAGGCAAGCGCGTGAACATCGGTAACCCGGGTTCCGGTCAGCGCGGCACCATGGACATCGTTCTTGCTGCCAAAGGCTGGACCCTTGATGACTTCTCGCTGGCATCCGAACTGAAGCCGGCTGAGCAGTCCCAGGCGCTTTGCGACAACAAGATCGACGCGATGATCTACACCGTTGGTCACCCGTCCGGCTCGATCCAGGAAGCAACCACTGCCTGTGATTCGGTTCTGGTTGAAGTTGCTGGCCCTGAAATTGAAAAGCTGATCGCTGACAACCCTTACTACCGTGCAGCCACCATCCCGGGCGGCATGTATCGTGGTAACCCGGATGACGTTGTGACCTTTGGTGTCGGTGCGACCTTTGTGTCCTCGACCAACACCGATGCCGACATCGTCTACAACGTTGTCAAAGCAGTCTTTGAAAACTTCGACGACTTCAAAAAGCTGCATCCGGCATTTGAAGTCCTGAAAAAAGAAGAAATGATCAAGGACGGCCTGTCGGCTCCGCTGCATGACGGCGCAGCTCAGTACTACAAAGAAGCTGGCCTGATGTAATCAGGCTTGGGACGGAGGGCGTTTGTCGCCCTCCGTTTTTCTTTTGCGCCCGACGGGTTTGCTCACAAAAATTGAATAAAATGAACACCGCCATTTAGGTGTTGGAGTACTCCGTAGGGGACCGGGTGTGTGTCGACGGAGGCTTTTTGTTTCTGGACCCCCAGTTCAAATGGCTTTCGTAGTGACCGGGAGTTTGTGATGACTGACGACAAGAATACGGAAAATGTGTCCG
Organism: Thalassospira sp. UBA4513; assembly: GCF_002388495.1. NCBI lineage: Bacteria > Pseudomonadati > Pseudomonadota > Alphaproteobacteria > Rhodospirillales > Thalassospiraceae > Thalassospira > Thalassospira sp. UBA4513. The sequence goes on along the minus strand of NZ_DGMR01000020.1, from coordinate 35,195 downwards.
TCGATCAGGGGCTGCAGGACCTGATTGCGGAAAATGATACAGGGGCCCGTCAGCCGA